>JBCCHQ010000120.1:0-19281 GCA_039028735.1 Planctomycetota bacterium
CGATCCGGCGCGGTGCGGCAGCGTTCATCGTTCCGGGAGTTGGTGGCGAGGGGAACGGCTGGGTTGACGACGGCGAACTCATGGCGGCTCGCTACGATGATGGCTCCGGCGAAGCAACGTACTTCGTCAGAGCGGGCGAAGTTGCGGCACAAGTGCCGCGTATCGCAGTCACCCGTGAGGGGCTGGGTCGGTGGCACCGGTTGACCCGAGCTGGGGAGGTGCCCGAGACCGATTGGCGCGACTTCCTCACGGACGTCCGTGCCAGAGGGAGCCGCGACATCTGGGACAGAAGTCCGCTCAAGCGGTCGCAGCCGTGGCTGCGGCAACTCGATCGCGTGTACCGGACAACTGTGCCTGTCGAACTCGTGTTCCTGTTCATCGGCATCTACGTCTTGATCGTCGGGCCTGGGCTCTTTTGGTACCTCCGCCGCATCGAGCGCTTGGTCTGGTTGTTGTGGCTGCAGCCGGCCGTCGTCTTGGTTTTTCTGATTCTCGTCTACGTGATCGGGTATCTGAGCTACGGGATTCCATCGCAGCAATACCAGACGCTGATCGTATCGGCGCCGGAGGCCGGCGGTGGAGAATGGGGCTACGGCTGCGCGGTGCTCTCGCGCTACAACTCTGTTGCCGGCGACTACGAGGTCCGCGCTACGAACCAGATCTTGCCGGTCCACATGGCTCTCGATCGCAACGAACACCGGACGCAACACTGGCGCGTCGGCACCGGCGGTGGACAGCTGCACGACTTCTTCCTGCGAAACTGGAGCCTGACCCATTTCGGATCGGATGGCGTTGTCAGAGTCGGGAGCGGGGAGATCAGCGCTACCATCACGCGCGACGCGCGCGGCGATGCCGTTAGCATCGAAGTGCGCAACGAGATGGCTTTTCCGATCCAGAATCTGCTCATCAAGACGCCGCAACGCTTACAGGTTCCCGGGCCGATTGCACCGGGTGCCACAGCAACAGCCACCTTCGACGAAACACAAGAACGCGACGCCGACCCTGACTGGCGGCGCCTGAAGAGCAACCTATTGAGTGGCTCGTTCGTCGGTGTTGCTGAGTTTCTGCCCGGAGACCTGCCGGAGGCCATCGACTTCGGATTCGAAGGGGCCGACGAAACCCGCGGACTCCTGCTGTTTCCAGTCGATGGGATTTCGTCGCGGTGAGTGAAGCCAATAGTGACATCCTTGTGCGTGCCGAATCGTTGCAGATGCACTTCGGCAAGAAACAGGTCCTTAAGGGAATCGACTTCGCGGTACGCCGTGGAGAGATCTATGGCTTCATCGGTCCCAACGGTGCTGGCAAGACGACGACCATCCGGATTCTCTCGACTCTATTGACGCCGACAGCCGGAGATCTCTGGGTCGACGGCATCAACGTCGTCGAAGAGCCAGAGCGTATTCGTCGGCGCATCGGCTACATGCCAGACTACGTCGGCGTGTACGCGGGTCTGACCGTACGTGAGTATCTGAGTTTCTTCGCGGGAGCGTATCGCTTGTGGGGTGCGCAACGTCGCAGCCTGCTGGCTGACGTCGTCGAGTTGACGGAGCTTGGCAAGCTGTTGGAGACCGAGGTGCAAGTTCTCTCGAAGGGAATGCGGCAGCGTCTGTGCTTGGCCCAAACGTTGATTCACGATCCGCAGTTGCTGATTCTCGACGAACCGGCATCGGGGCTGGACCCGCGTGCGCGCATCGAGTTTCGGGTGCTCCTTCGCGAGCTCCGCGCCATGGGGAAGACCGTGTTCCTGTCGAGCCACATCCTGACAGAGTTGTCGCCGATCTGCGATTCGGTTGGCATCATCGAGCAAGGCGAGCTGGTTGCGAGTGGCGGGGTGCAGGAGATATTGAATCAGCTGCGCGGTGAATCCGTGGCCTATTCAGTGACGCTTGTTCCACCTGCTGGGGCAGAGCGTGTCGCTGCCGACGACAATACCAACAAAGAGGCTGCCACCAACGACGATACCAGTGACGGGGCCGGCGGCGACGATGACGCTACGCCGACCAACGGCACGGAACACGTGGCGAACCTCCCCGTTTGGGAACGGGTCGTCAGCGATCTGGAACGGCGCCCCGACATCGACGCTGCGTCGGTCAGCGATGCGACGTTGCGCTTTCAGTACTCCGGTAGCGAGCAGCGGCTCCATGAAGTCTTTGCGGTATTGACGGGGCACAGAGTGTCGTTTTGCGCCGTCCGTCGCGACGAGGAAGATCTCGAGAGTATCTTCATGCGTCTGACCCGTGGAGAGGTCTCATGAGAATGATACTGGGAGCCGCGCATCGTCTGTTTGGCAACTTCGGGTGGCCAATAGCGGAGAAAGAGGCACGAGCCCAGGCGCGGCGCGTGCGGTACTTCTGGTTGCAGCTCGTCTATCTCGTCGTGCTCGCTGTCGCGGTTGTGATTGCTGTCGGGAGTGTCTCGGGGTCACCCGAGTCGCTGAGTCGGCAGCTGTTCGCAGTGTTCTTCCTGATGCAAAACGGCCTGATCTTCCTGATTTTTCCAGCGCTTGCAGCGACCTCAATCTCGGCCGAACGAGCAGATAAATCGTTCGACCTCGTCATGACGACAGATCTGCGGCCGTCGGAGATCGTCTGGGGGAAGTTTCTCGGGATCCTGGGGAACTGCTGCACGTTTCTGCTTGCCGCCCTGCCATTGCTTGCGGTCTGCATCTTGTTCGGCGGGGTGTCGATGAGCGAGGCCCTCGACAACTACCTGCTGCTGTTTGTCCAAGCTGGATTGATCTCGATGTACGGCATCTCCGTTTCCGCGGGGTCCGAAGGCAACTTGCGCGCAATCGTGGGCACCTATGTCATTAGTTTGATCGTCGGCGCGTTCTCGCTGGTTTCCTTCGAGGACGTGCTATTTTCGCGCAGTGGGCAGTTGTCCATCATCGACGCAATGCTGTCGGAGGCTGCGCCGGCGGACCGGCCATGGGTCTTTGGCGCCTCGGTTTGCGCTGTGGTGCTGGTTTTCGCGTACTCGTTCGTCGCTGCAGTGCAGCGCCTGACGCCACCGGAAGGCAACCGTTCGACGCCCTCAAGAGTCCTGATCGGGGGTGGGCTTACGATTCTGTTAGTAGCCGTCTTGGTCTACGCCATCGGAGGGCGCGGAACGGTGAGGTTTGCCGGAGCAGAGTACTCGCAGATGGTGTTTGCATTCATGGTCGTGTTCGGCCTGTTGAGTGTCTTCTTGTTGCCGATCTTCGCCGGAGACCGTGTGGAAACACCGCGTCGTGTGGATCTGTTTCAACGCCGCCATCCGCGGATCACGTTGTGGTCGTGGCTTCTCCAACCCGGTGGAATCCGCGGCCTGGCGTACGCTCTCCTGTGGGTGATGTTGATCTGCGGCACCCTGGTGCTGCTGGTGTCGGGAGACACGGTGCCACGCTTTCCGAGCTTTCCGAAGAGTGCCTTCCCAACGACGATCGAGCTCTATCTAGCGACGTTCCTGCTACTGGGACTTGCCGGAGTGTTGAACTGTGCTTTGGCGTTTCTGTTGGCAGCCTGCGATATTCGCGGTCTGTTGAACTGGGCGCTGGTAGTCGCGATCTCACTACTGTTGAACGTCTATCCGTTGGTGTTTGTCATCGGTGACCACGCGCGCCAGTTTCTGCACGGCTACCCGTTGTCGATCATTGTCGTGCTGCGCAAGGCCTGGTACGTACGGCGCGGAGAGACGAGCTCAGAGGCAATCGCTCTTTTCTCGCAAGCGAGCCTTCTCTATGTTTGTTTGACGGCTGGCGTCACGCTGTTGGCTTGTGTCTTGATGGTCCGTCGCAAAGTGCCGATCTTCGCGGTCCGTTCACCGGCGCGCGTCCCCGTGAAGGCTGCTTGATGACGAGAATACAGCACGAGCGAGCGGCTGCGTTCGTGACCCGGCGGTTACTGCTGCTAGGGTTGGGAATCTGGCTTTTCGGCGGCGTTTCCTGTTTGCCCGTGCGGGTCGTGCACGTGACTCGGGAGCAACGGGCTGCAGAGCTGATAGAGCAGGCTCAACAGGCACAGCTTGCAGGAGATCGAGGCGCTGCCTTCGCCCACTACCGCGACGCCGCGGAGCTCGCTCCGCAGCAGCTCGCGACATGGCGTTCGTTGTGTCGCGTGGCGCGTCCGGCAGACCGTGAACCGTTGCGGGTCCTGCTGACGGAATGGGCGCAGGACGATCGCGGGAGCGCGAAACCAGCTTTCGTCCTGGCATGGTTGTTCCCGGCGGAACGAGAGCAGCATCTGCGCGAGGCGTGGCGCCTGGCCCCGGTTCCGCAGTCGCCCGTCCTCGACAGCGATCTCGTTGGCCTCGGTTCGACGGCTGCGTGGCGAGACTACTCTCGACTGCTGCAGCAGCTAGCCCCAAGGACTCCGGCACTCGAGTTTCGGACGGTTTGGACGCTGTTGCAGCTCGGTGCCCGGGAGGCCGCTCAGGAGCATCTCCAGCGGGTGGATTGTGGCGCCTGGCAGCGCCCGGCGCGCGCCGCTGTCGCGCTTGCCCGGGGAGACGCCGGAGGCGCACTCCGGCACAATCCAACGCCGCAGACTGCCGAGGGAGCGGTCGTTGCACTGCGCGCGTGGTTGGGTCTTGCGGCTACGACTGCAGCGGCCGCGCCTGCGGATGCGCTTTCGGTAGACGAGCTGCTGTCGCAGTGGAGTGGCAAGCCTGCTGTGGCGTTAGTGGGGGCTGCGTTCGACGCGAAACGCGGACGCGGTTCAGTTGCTCGCGACACGTTGGTGCGGTTGCTGTCGAGTGAAAGCCTGTCCCCATCTGCGCGAGTCGAGGCGGCTTGGTTGTTGCACCAGCTCAGCCCGGATGCATCGAGTGCGGTTCGGGACACGCTCCTTGCGGCAGCGCAATGGGCGCCGTCGTTAGGTGGAGTGGCCCGCCTCGAGGCAGCCCTTGTCGAGCGCCATGAATTCGTCGCTGCCGCCAGCGTAGCCGCGAAGAAGTTGCAGCTGGATCCGCACCACGCGAAGGCCGCCGAGTGGCGCTGGCGCCGTGAGGCGATGATGACGATCGATCCGGAGCTACTCGCCGCCAACACGCCCTTATTGCTGGGAAGTGGGACGCCGAGTGCAGTTCGTGCCGAGTTCCGGTCGTTGTCAGCAACGGTCCAGGAGAACGTGGTTACGGCTCTGTGCCGCCATCCGGACGCAGTGCGGCGCGTGATTGCGTTGCAGGAGCTCCGTGAGCGGGCACTCCTCCCGATCGAGAAGGTTCCGGACCTGCGTGCAGACCCCGATGCGCGCGTTCGCGGGGCATGGATTGCCCTCATGGCGGCTGCGGGGGACGAACGACGGCGGGAAGCGCTCGAACTCGGCCGGGCCGATCGAGATCCGTACGTCCGCGAGCTTGCCGAGCGCCTTGGTCATCGATAACAATGAGTGGGTAGCGTTTGCTTCGATCCCGCGGTCCGCGACTACCGCGACTTCGAAGGGATTGGACAGGAAATGGCGCGTTCGCCCGCAGGTCCCTCGCCCTGCTACCGGTAGCGTACGCCTCCAAGATACAGGAGTCCCCATGAAGCACTGCTTAGCCCGGCGCTGGCCCACGCTGATTGCGACCCTTTGCTTTGTTGTGTGCTGTAGCACGCTGTCGGCAGACACGATCTGGCGGCGCAATGGCGCGAAGCTGGTCGGCAAGATCGTCGCTGAGGAAGAGAAGCGGGTGCAGGTAGAGGTCCAGGTTGGCAAAGGGCGTACGCTCGTTTGGATCAACCGGTCGGAGATCCAACGGATCGAACGCGGCTTGACTCCCCGCGAAGAATACGAAGCGCGGTTGGCCAAGCTACAACCTCATGACCTGCCCGGGCTAGAAGCGCTCATCGAATGGGCGCAACGCAAACGGTTGGTCAGTGAAGTCGCGACGCTCGAAAAGAAAAAGACAGATGTCGTGCGGCTGTACAGGATGCACAAGCACCCGCGGCGCTGGTGCCGCACGTGCACATCGCATGGCCAAGTGCCGTGCGCCGATTGTGACGGCGAAGGTGTCTTGCGCGATCCGTGTGAAGCGTGCGGGGAGAGCGGCGAGATGCGCTGCAAGGTCTGCGGTCACCTCGATGAAGGCGGAGTGTTGCGCTGCCGGGCATGTGCTGGAGCGGGCAAGGTGGAGCGCTTCAATCCGGCGAAGGGTCGCAAGGAGAAAAAACGCTGCGACTCCTGCAAGGGCAAGGGTACTCACGAATGTCCCGAGTGTGGTGGTAAGGGACACTCCAGATGCTCAGTTTGTCAGGGGACAAAGGGGGTCGCTCGGGACTGTCCTACCTGCCAGAAGGAGCCGCTGAGAACCTGTCCTACATGTACTGGATCGGGGCTACAGCCAGAGCCGGTCACCGATGCGCAATGGGCCCGAGAGCAAGAAGCCAAGAAGGAGGCGGACGGGAACGGCGCTAGTGGCGAAGCCAAAGAGGGTGGTGCACCCCCGGCGAAGAAACCCGGTGCCGAGGGTGCCGGCACAGAGCTGGATCCGGAACGGATCACGAAGGAGGCCAACAAGGCCCTCGAGAAAGCGCAGCGAACCCTCGAGAAGGCCAAGCGAGCCCTCGATGATGCGAAACGACCGAACGGCCGCGGCTCGCGGTAGTTCGGTCGTCGGCACTGCAGCAGAGGGCGTCGAGTACGGCGTCGTCTGCTATTGCACGGGGTTGGCGTCGTCGTCGGCAGGGCCGTCCTCGGCAAAACGAATCACGCCGCTGATGTCGATGTAGAAGAAACGGTCACCCGTGGCTCCGGGATCGGTCGGCTCTGCCGTGATTGCCCAAGTGGACGTCGTCGGATCGTACTCGTCGAAGAAGCGGTAGCCGCGACGGTCGTCGTCTGGGTCGAAGGTCTCATCGAGATCGCCCGCAGCGACGAGTTCTTCGACGGTGCCGAAGTCGCCTTCACGGCGGTGAAACATCTCCTGCGCGTTGTTGATGATGCGCAGCGCTGAGATTGCCTGCACCTCGTTGGCGTTCTTGCGAGCCGTCAGCAATGCCGGAATCGCGAGCGTCGCCAGAATGGCGAGAACCAAGACGACGAGTCCCAGTTCGATCAGCGTGAAGCCCGCGTCGCGCCGAGTGTTGTCCTGCAACGTTTTCATCATAGGAGTTCGGTCCTTTCCCAGGAGGAAGAATCACGAAACCTGATGGAAGCGGCGTGCCAGTTTCGGCGCGAAACTGTAAGTGCTTGTGGTAGCCGGAGCCGGTTGCCGCAACCCGGGCTTTCTCGGCCCCTGAGGGCGTGGATTGGCGCCGTTTTTTGTCACTGGGCCCTGGCGTGTCGACCCGGAGGTTGGGACTTACGACCCGGCTTCGATCTCTCCCAGCGCTGCCCCGGCGGCGACAGTATCTCCTTCGGCGACAAGGAGCTGGCTCAGCGTGCCGGCCCTGGGGGCGCGCACTTCGTTCTCCATCTTCATCGCTTCGAGAATCAGGAGGGGTTCGTCTTCGGCAACGACCTGACCCGGTTCGACCAAGAGTTTGCGGATCACGCCGGGCATAGGGCTAAGGATCTCTTCCCTGCCTCCGGCGCCACTTGCACCGCCCAGCAGCTCTGCCAGCAAGTCAGTTTCGTCGCGGACCATGAGCTCGTGATAGTTGTCGTCTAGCAGGAAGCGCAACGGTTGCCCCGGACGGTTGCCCGGCAACAGCGTCAAGGTATGCGTCGTATCGTCGACGGTGAGTCGCAACACTTGATTGCCCTCCAGACCTTCGACCAGCAGCGTGTGTGTCACGTCGTCGACGGTCACTTGCCACTCGCGCCGCAACGGACCTGTCCGCGCGACTAGGTCGCGGCTCCAATCCGATCCGCTGACTTCATACTTCATAGGACGCATCCTTTGCTTGCGGGGTTCTGCGTGCACTCATCAGCGGGTCACCCTTTTCGAGCCTTCGAGGCGCGCTGCCTGCTGCCACGGGTTGCCCGCAGTGGGTGGCGTGGCAAGTGAGGCCGCCTCCGCCGCACCTGCCTTTGCGGTGAACGCGCGAGCGACAACGGCAGCCAGCTGTACCGGCAGCGGTGGCGGCGCGATGGGTAGGTGTTCGCGGTCGAGGTACGCTTCCAGCGATTGTGTGTGGAAGGTTCCTTGAACGAAATCGTCCCAGTTGCAGATCTCGATTCCTAGCGGCACGGTCGTGTGGATACCGCCGATGCGTGTACGAGACAGCATGGCGCGCAGTCTTCGGATCGCCGCGTCGCGAGTGGGCCCCCATACGATCACCTTGCCGAGCATGGGGTCATAGAACGGGCTGACTTCCATGCCGTCACGCAGGGCCGCGTCAATGCGCCCGAACGGGGAATGGGGGAGGCGGAGCGCCTGTATCTTGCCGGTGGACGGCACGAACCCGCGATACGGATCCTCGGCGTAGACGCGAAACTCGATCGAGTGTCCGTTGAGTTCTGGTTCCGTGCGATCTCCAAAGCGCGTTCCTTCAGCGATCAGCAACTGCTCGTGCACGAGATCGAGTCCAGTTACCATCTCGGTGACCGGGTGCTCGACCTGGAGTCGGGTGTTCATTTCCAGGAAGTAGAACTCGCGTCGATTCTCGTCGTAGAGAAACTCCATTGTGCCGGCGCCGCGATACTTCAGAGCCGTCACGCCAGCGATAGCGGCTTCTCGCAACTCGGCGCGTTGCGCTTCGTCGATGACAGGAGACGGCGTTTCTTCGACTAGCTTCTGGTGCTTTCGCTGGAGTGAGCACTCGCGTTCGCCCAGAAACAGCGCGCCACCATGTCCGTCTCCCAATACTTGGGCTTCGATATGGCGGGCGGGTTCGACGAGACGTTCGAGGTAGACCCGAGCGTCGCCGAACGCCGAGCCTGCTTCGGAGACGGCGCGCTGCCAAGCGGCCTCGAGCTCACCAGCGTTGTTGACGCGCCGAATCCCCTTGCCACCACCACCACCAGCCGCTTTGACCAGTAGCGGGAAGCCGATCTCGTTCGCGGCCGCGGTCAGTTCCTTGCCGTCGGTGACTGGTCCATCAGAACCCGGCGTGACCGGGACACCGGCAGCAATCATGCGACGACGGGCTTCCACTTTGTCGCCCATGGCGTTGATGTGCTCGGCCGTCGGTCCGACAAACAGTGCGCCTGCTGCCTCGACAGCGGCGGAGAAGTCAGCATTCTCCGACAAGAAGCCGTACCCCGGGTGCACTGCGTCCGCGCCGCTATCGGCGACGGCGGCCAGCAGCTTGGCGACGTCGAGGTAAGACTCGGCAGGCGTATTGCCGCCCAACGCGATCGATTCATCGGAGGCATAGCGATGCACGGCATCGGCGTCAGCGTCCGAGAACACCGTTACGGTGGCGATGCCTAGCTCACGGCACGTCTGACAGACGCGAACCGCAATCTCGCCGCGATTCGCGACCAGAAGTTTCGTGATCTTGCGCTTGCTCACAGCGGTATGTTTCCGTGTTTCTTGGGCGGGTTGTTGACGCGTTTATTGGCCAACAGTTGCAGGCCGGCGATCAGGCGCCGCCGCGTTTCAGGCTCCTCGATGATGTCATCGACATAGCCACGTTCAGCCGCTGTGAACGGGTTGGCGAACTGTTCACGATACTGCCCGGTGTACTTGCCGTGTGCTGCCACTTGATCGTCAGCAGCCTGGATCTCGCGTCGGAAGATGATCTCAGAAGCTCCCTCGGCTCCCATCACCGCAATCTCTGCAGTTGGCCACGCGAAGTTCAAATCCCCTCGGATGTGCTTGGAGGACATTACGTCGTAAGCACCGCCATAGGCTTTCCGCGTGATCACGGTCAGTTTCGGCACGGTTGCTTCGCAATAGGCATAGAGGAGTTTCGCGCCGTGCTTGATGATGCCATTCCACTCTTGGTCGGTCCCAGGCAGGAACCCGGGGACATCGACGAACGTGACGATGGGCAGATTGAAGCAGTCCAGAAAGCGAACGAAACGCGCTGCCTTCAAACTCGACTCAATATCGAGGCACCCAGCAAGCACGGCGGGTTGGTTGGCCACGATCCCCACAGCTTGGCCGCCGAGCCGCGCGAATCCGGTGATGATGTTGCGGGCGTACGCGGGTTGCACCTCGAGTAGCGAGCCGTTGTCGACGACCCGGGAGAGGATCTCCTTCATGTCGTACGGCTTCTCGGGGCTGTCGGGGATAATGTCTCGCAGCTCCGGATCGGAGCGATCGATAGGGTCGGTACAGCGGATGGCCGGCGGTGTTTCGAGGTTGTTCGATGGTAGGTATGCCAACAGGGAGCGGATCCCTTCGAGGCAGTCGCGGTCGTCGCGCATCATGAAGTGGGCCACGCCGCTCTTTTGGTTGTGAGCTCGCGCGCCGCCGAGATCCTCCGACGAGACCTCTTCGTGGGTGACCGTCTTGACGACGTTCGGTCCGGTCACGAACATGTAGCTGCTCTTGTCGACCATGAACACGAAGTCGGTGATTGCTGGCGAGTAGACTGCGCCGCCGGCACAGGGCCCCATGATGGCAGAAATCTGTGGGACGACACCGGAGGCCAGCGTGTTCCGCAGAAAGATATCAGCGTAACCACCGAGGCTAGCGACCCCTTCTTGGATCCGCGCACCGCCAGAGTCGTTGAGCCCGATGATCGGGTGGCCGTTCTGCACGGCGAGATCCATCACCTTGCAGATCTTGGCCGCGTTCGTTGCCGACAGGCTGCCGCCCTCAACCGTGAAGTCTTGGCTGAACGCGAACACTTTGCGCCCTGCCACGGTACCCCAGCCGGTGACGACGCCATCGCCAGGCACTTTCCGTTTGTCCATTCCGAACTCGGCGCAGCGGTGGACGACGAACGGGTCCAGCTCCTCGAATGTGCCTTCGTCGAACAATAGTCCGATGCGTTCGCGCGCCGTCAGCTTGCCGCGGGCATGTTGGCGCTCGATGCGCTCAGCACCCCCTCCAAGCTGGGCCTTCTCCCGAATCTCACGGGTGCGGGCGCGGTTCGTTTCCTTCAACGTGATTCCTTTCGGTGGGGCGCGTCTGCGGCGGACTCGGGGTACTCGATCAACTCGAGGAGGACGCCGCCGGTCCCTTTGGGATGCAGGAAGGCGATCCGTGTGCCCCGGCTCCCCGGAACCGGCTCGTCGTGAATCAACGGCACGCCTTCGGCGCGGAGCTCTGCCAGGCGCGCGTCGAGATTGTCGACGCGATATGCAACGTGGTGCACGCCGCGTTTGCCCGAGGCCAGGAACCTCGCGATGGGTGAGTTGTCGTCGATCGGTTCGAGCAGTTCCGTCTTGCTGTGCCCGGTGTCGAGAAACTGCACGCGAACGCCTTGGCTCGCTACCGTTTCGACGCTACCGATCTTGGCCCCGGTCGCGCGCCACAATGGCAGCGCTGCTTCCAGTTGCGGCACTGCGATGCCGATGTGATCGAGCTCCATTTGGTTGTTACCAATCTACAGTTCTTCGTTCGCGTCTTTCGTGACGTCTTCCTTCGCGGCGCTCATTGACGAGGCGCCGCGGCGCATCACGCTTCGTCTGCGGGGCGCAGGTGCTGGATATCGCCCGCCCGGAGTTCCTGCCGAGTGCCGTCTTGCGACTCGACGATCAGGCCGCCGTTCGTGGCCAGCCCGACCGCGTTGCCGCGTCGCCGCACGTGTGTGGCGTCTCGCCACGTGACCGCCCGGCCCAGCGTCGATAGCGCTGCTTCGGCAAGGGCCAGCGTGTGCCTGCGCCCGGTCGCCGTGGAATCGGGACTGGCCTGCTGGTCGAGCCGACGGAACTCGTCGAAACGCGACAGGATAGCCAACAACGCTTCTTGCGGGGAGGGGCTGCTCCCGAATTCGACGCGGATCGACGTCGCCGGTAGGTGTTCTGGACCGGTCTGCGGCAGCCGCGCGAGCGGAAGGTCCAAGTTCACGCCGAGACCGAAGATAACCCAGCTCTCGGCCGCGGACAGGGGGTGGACTTCGGCGAGGATTCCGCCCCACTTGCGCTCGGCAGGTGCCCCAGTGACAAGATCATTGGGCCATTTCAACCGCAAGCGCTGGGGGGGCGCGGCCACGCATTCGGCTACGGCATCTCGAGCCGCCAGCGCCAGGAGTAGCGTGTGGAACGGGTCGACCGGGAGCTGCGTTCGCACCGCGAGCGAACACCACAAGCCACCGATCGGGCTGACCCATTCACGCCCCTGGCGACCGTGCCCATCACGTTGTTCGGCTGCGACGAGTGCAACCTGAGTCGTGGTCACGTCCGAGAGGAGGTCGCGGACTTCACGCTGGGTCGATGAGACGCTGTCGCGTTCGTGGATTTGCCACTGCTGGAATCGCACGTAGAGGTCCTTTGTGCTAGCCTAACGTCATGTCCGACAAGAAACACGAAACGCCGCGACGAGCGACTGACGACAGTTCCAATGACCAAGCTAGCAACGACAAAGCTAGCCATGGTGGCGTCAGCGAGCCTGAGGAGCCAGCGCGGCTCATCAAGACGGGACAGGTCTTGGCTGAGAGCGGCATCTCGCGGCAGATGCTCTACAGGTACATGCAGATGGATCTGATCATTCCCGCAGAGACGACCGAAACCGGTCGCAATCTATTCTCCGACAGTGTGTTCAAGCAGATCAAGCTGATTCAGCAATTGAACGAGCGCTACACGTTGCAGCACATCCGCGAGATCTTTGCACGGCGTTTTAGTGAGAAGCGCTAGGGCTTGCCACGTATGACCACTGCTTTGATCGTCGTCGACGTCCAGAACGACTTCTGTGCTGGTGGTGCCCTGTCAGTCCCCGACGCAGCAGCCATCTTCGAGCCGCTCAATGGCGCGGTGCGCGCCTTCGCGAGTGCAGGGCTGCCGATCTTTGCGACTCGCGATTGGCATCCAGAGGACCACGCGTCGTTCACGGCACATGGGGGCATTTGGCCCCGGCACTGCGTTGCAGGGAGCGACGGTGCCGCATTCTCACCGCACCTCCAGCTGGGGCACGCCTATGAGATCGTGTCGAAAGGAGAGCGACGCGATGGCGACGGCTACTCACCGTTTGAGGAGCCCGCACTCGCCGGGCGACTCGCTGCCCTCCGCGTAGATCATATCGTTGTCTGTGGCCTCGCGACGGACTATTGCGTGCGCGCCACTGCACTCGATGGACGCGCTGCTGGCTTTGCAGTCACGCTGCTCGAGGATGCGATTCGCGGCGTCGAGGCGACTCCTGGAGACGTTGCGCGGGCGGTGGCCGAAATGAAGCAAGCGGGCGTTGCGTTCGCGAACGCGGCAGATCTCATCGCGCAACTGCCCACAACGACGACGAATGAGTAGTTGACCATGAGCACCGAGACGCCGTTGCGATCTGGGATCACCCACACCCGAGTGCGCTACGCCGAGACCGACACCGGCCAAGTGGTGTATCACTCGCACTATCTGATTTATTTCGAAGTCGGCCGCACCGAGTTGATGCGGGAATTGGGTACACCGTACCGCCAGCTCGAGGATGAAGACGGCGTCATTTTGCCCGTCGTCGATGTGCGCGTGCGGTACCTTCAGTCAGCGCGCTACGACGATCATTTGCGCATCGAGACCGATCTCATCGCAGTGACCGGTGCGCGGCTGCGCTTTGGCTATCGAGTCCTGAATGCGGCAAGTGGCGTCTTGCTGTGCGAAGGAGAGACCGTGCTCGGCTGCATCGACGCAGCGAGCGGACGCCCGAAACGGCTGCCAAAGCGACTGTTGACGCTGCTGTAGACGCCTTTGATCGCTTGTGAACCAATGGGTTTCGACCGCAGGACCAGCTACACGTGGTATAACTATGGGGTCTACTCCCGGAGGGCCCTCTCCTCCGGTCATTTCCGAAGGGGCAGCAAATGCCGGGTCCTTCCTATGGCGGTGGGGATTTCTCCCCAAGTGGCAGTGGAGCGCACGTCGATCGATCGACGTCAAACGGTGGCGAACTGAGTGTCGACTCTGGCGTGGACACCTGCAGCGATTCATCCATACGGCTCCCAGCAACCAGCACTAGTGACGGGGACGCTGTGACGAGCACTTACACGTTGGGCATCTTCGACGATCACCTACGGTCGTTTCCGATCGTGCCTGGGACTTTGGTTGTCGGTCGGTCGAAGCGCAGCCACCTGCAGCTGCACGACCATCTCCTGAGTCGCAAGCACTGCTCTCTGACCTATGCTGACGGCGTGCTGACACTGGTCGATTTGAACTCCGCCAACGGCACGTTCGTCAATGGCGAGCGCGTCGCGACGCGGCAGTTGCAGCACGACGATCTTGTCGAGTTGGGACGCACTGTCATGGTGGTCTTCGACGGGACCTCGTGGAACCGTGGCGAGGGGCTGCTCAATCTGCGGAACCCGATGAAGGCACAGGAGCTGGTCCAGCGACTCGGCGACGGGAGCGCTGGCGAGCGGGGTAACGGTGGTGCCGAGCTGCGGGCGCCGTTGCCCGGGGCGCCGCGCAACGGAGTACGCCCGAAGAAGGGGCTCGATGACCGTGAGCGGGCCTTCCTGCACTGGCTGGAGCAGGGTGAGTCGCGCCTGTTGCCGCCTCTGGTGACCGACTACCTAGCCCACAAGCTGGTATCGCTGCTCGTCCGCAACTCGATGCCGATTCGGAGCGCGTTCACGACGGTGCTCGAGGAGATGTTGCGCCCAGAGTTCTTCCAACGCTTCGACGATTTCGACGAGATGAAGACCTGTGTCGCCGAGCTGATCGAGCGCGAACTCAGCGACCTGCGCGAAGATCCTGACCCAGAGCCAGACGACCGCGGGCTGCTCGAGGACGAGCGAGAGTCCTAGGAACTGCAGGCGTATCGGCACAGGCGACCGTGGTGCGTCGTTGCCCCCCGGAGCCTGAATTTCTTCCAAGGCTCCCGCTCGAAAGAGCCGCGGCCAGCCGTTAGACTGAGCCCCACTTCGGGGGGGTCCACACCCCCTTCGTTGTTGAATTCCCGTACTCCGAGTGCGTTCCACTCAACGGATGGGTGTCACTGGAGACTCCTAGGAGCTTCTCATTGGCCCGTCTGGGCGTTGCGCCCAAGGTGCAGCTCCCGATGCGGGTTCCACCAGAGATTTCACAACCCTCCAGGGCGCCTCGCGGCAGCTCTCGAGGGATCCACGAGGGATCCAACGAGGGCTGGCACGGCCAGCGCTCAGGAAGGACCAGCAAGTTGCAGTGGACTAGATCGATTTCCTCCCCTCTGAGTCGCTTGCCGCTGCAGTTGGCGGTCGTGTTGCTATTGCTGTTCTCCGCGAACCCGCTCTGGGCAGACTTCAAGTCGGCGAAGGGGATGTTTCTGCGTGGGGCGGCTGTCGGCGACGTCGAGACGATGCTCGATGCCCTCGAGTCACTGCTACCGTTCGATACCAAGGAGAACGCTGAGCTGCTGGTGTCGCAGGGGTTGATCCAAGAGGACATTCTCGTGCACCGCGAAGTGTTGAAGATCCTGGCGGAACTCAAGGACGCGGAAGCGCGCAAGGTCGTTGCCGACGCCTGCGCCGATCACAAGCGCTGGGAGGTCCGGGCCTCTGCGGCCCAGGTGTGCTCCCGATATGGAGAGTACGCGTTCGCGAAACTGTCGGAGGCAGGCAAGGACAGGCAGTGGCAAGTGCGCGCCCAGGCGTATCGCGCGCTGGCGGGCCACCGCAAGCGCGCTTCGATCGACTTCTTGATCAAGCGGATGAAGAACGAGGCGCCGCGGGTGTTGTGGGATCTTACCTGGGCCCTAGAGCAGCTGACCGGAATGAGCCTGGGAGACCAATACACCAGCTGGCTGGCTTGGTGGCAGCCGAACTCCGAGACCTTCCAAGTGCCCACGCGCAAAGAGGCCGAGGAGAAGCTGCCAGAGAAGGCGGAGAAGAAGGACGTAGGTACGGCTGTTCGCGAAGGACTGTATGGGCCGATCTTCTCCGAGCGGGTCGCCTTCTTGTTCGATGTCTCTGGGAGCATGAGCGTTGGCGTGGAGGAGAAGGGGAGCCGGATCCAAATCGCCAAGGACGAGTTGGTGCGAGTCTTGCAAGACCAGCTGTCGCCGAGCTCGTACTTTAACGTGATTACCTTCAGCGAAGATGTCAAAGTGTATAGCAAGGGGTTGCAGAAGGCGAGCAAGTCGAAAGTCCGGCGCGCCGTAAAGTTCGTCGAAGCTCTGCAAGCTGGCGGGGAGACGAATGCCTTCGGTGCCCTGAAGATGGCGTTCGAGGACAAGAACGTCGACACGATCTTCTTGCTGTCCGACGGACAACCAACGGTTGGCGAAGAGACAATTCCAGCGATCATTCACCAGACGGTTGCCGGCTGGAATCGATCGAGGAAAATCGTGATCAACTGCATTGGCTTCTTTCCGGGCTCTGCCAAGAATCAGGACAAGAAGCAGGCACGGGAGTTTCTGAAGAAGCTCTCTCTCGAGAATGACGGGGTCTATCTCGAGATCTACTGAAGAGGGTGGGTCTTTGGGTGCATTGGCGACGGCGGAGTCGCTGCTGACACTCGCACGACGGCTGCGTGTCGTCTGCAGTCTGAACACTCAGCGTGTCTGAATACTCGGCACGTCTGAAACGAGGGGTTTGCGTGCTAGCTCCCGATTCTGATCCTTGGGGTGCTTCTTCGGGAAGCGCACCCGCCGACGGCGATGGTGTAGGCGGACACTCTGGTCGCGGTCCAGCTGCCGGCAACGGTGACGAACAGAACCAGGTCGACCCGCGCAGCCTCCTCAGTCACGACGAGATTCGCGAGCTGTTCTCGCCCCTGGCAGGGGGTGCTGCAGGCGGCGGCGACCCAGTGTTGATCCTGACCGATCGTGCCGAGGACGCTGAGGTCGTGGCCACGGATCTGGCTGAGCGTGGGGTCGCAGTCGTCTATGCGTTGAGCCGCTACTCAGCGATCGATCTCTTCCGGCAGCGCAGCTACCAGGCCGTCGTCTCGAGTCCCGAAGCGTGGGGTGAGAACGCAGGTACGTTCCTGGACCGTTTCCGCGCGGTCGACCCGAGTGTGCGCTTCTGTTTTATCTGTGATCCCGGCCAGGCGGCGCCGCTTCCGGACGGGATTCGTCTGCAGCGCCCACTCGTGCCGCCGCTCGACGGGCTGGGGCTCTTGCAGGTTCAGGGCGACAACGGCAGCGCCGACGCCCCAGCAGCGCCCGTCGCTTCTGAGGCGGCCAATGCAGAGACCTCTCAGGAAGCGCTGACAGCGGCGGGGGGCGGAAACGCCGACCGTCCACAGCAGGCCGCAACGTACCCGTCGCAGCGGGTAGGGGCGCACGAACCGACTGCCCCGCACGAACCGACCGCCCCGCACGAACACCATGCCCCACAAGAAGCAGCTTCTGCGGCGGCGCACGAAGGTTCTTCTGCACCCCCAGGGAACGGAAGCGCGGAGACGTCCTTTGTCGTCCCCCCCGTGCGCCGACGCGCTCACAGCGTCGGACGGCAGCCGGGCCCGGATCCGATCGTCGGGATCCAGGCACTGCTCCAAGCGCGACGCGACGGGCTGACCGTCGTCGCCGGGCTGCGGGCCTGGGCGGCGCAGGACCGGGCGCTCTTTGGGGTGCTCCAGGGCGTCAGCGATGGCGACGACGTGCTGTATCGGTGTTGGACCAGCAACGATGCATTGCGCACGGAGATGCTGCAGAGCGCGGCTACATCGCTCGTGGGTCGCCGCCCAGAGAAGCAGCAGAGTCCACGGAGCGAAGGGCAGTTTCTGGTCTTCGACGAGCCTGAGTGTGGCGGTTGGATTGCCCTGTGGCTCCGTATGCCGGTCGGAGATGAGCGACTTGCAGAGCGACTCGATCCACTCTTTGCGACATTGCGCGACCTTCATGGCAAGGACACGGCAGGCGATGTCGACACAGCGGAGGCCGCCGATGCACGGCAGCACTTCTTGCGTTTGCTGCACTCGCGCATGAAGCTCTGCGAGCGCCGCGATAGCGTTCTAGGGCTACTATTGGCCGAAGGCGTCCACGTGCAAGAGGTCGATGGTGTCGTCGAAGCGCTGCGTGTCGTGCTGCGCGAAAGTGACTGGACCGAGCGGCATGGAGGGCGCGTGTATGCGCTTTTGGAGCAGCCCCGCCGCGGTGTCGGGGAAGCGCTCCGACGGCGTCTCGACGAGTCCGGGCATCGCGAAGCAGTGCGCATGGTGGGGCGTGTCTGGAGCCCGCGCGGTGCCACCGCGGGGCAAGAGACCCCCGAGAGTCTCGTCGCGGAGCTCGAGGATCAGCTGGACGTGCAACCCACTGGGGAATCGTTCCGCTTCGACGAAGGCTAAGCGACGCTGGCTGCTCCAGACGCGTTACTCGTACCATTCGCGTTGGTAGCCGGGTGGAGGCAGGATCCAAGAGATCTCGCCGAAAGGCACTTCCATCGGAATGCCGTTGACCTCGACCGTGATCAATTGCTTGCCCTTGTTGATCTTCTTCACCTCTGACACGGTGCCCAGCTTCGGCACGAAGACCGCCTCCCCTTTGCGCAGTGCCTGGGCCGTTGCATGTCGGCGCTCGGCAAGTGTCGTTTGCCTGCGTGCGGTGGCCAGCGTCTCTCGCAGGCGATCATAGGCAGGGCGCCGTTCGCGCGGGGGCTCGCCAAGCTCTTTCAAAGCGGCTTCGATCGCTGCGATCGCCGCGTGCACACGGCTCTCCTCGGCGCGCTCGGCTTCGTGGTCGATGGCTTGCCGTAGAGTCTGCATCGTCTGTAGCTCTTGCGCGGCATCTTCTCGGAGTTGATGCGCTTGCTTGCGCTGCTTCTCCATCTCGTTGCGCTTTTGCTCGAGCTGCCGTTTGGCGCGCTCCATCCCCTCGATGACGGCTTCGCTGGCGTCGGACGCGCCGCCAATCTCTTCGGCACGGTCGACGACGTCAGTGGGTACGCCGATGCGTCGTGCGATCACGAGTGCGCTCGAGCGACCTGGCAGTCCCGACAGCAGCCGGTACGTTGGCGAGGCCTTCTCGGGGTCGAACTCCATGCAAGCGTTTTCACACTTGCGGTGCTGAAAGGCGAACTCCTTCAAGCTCCCGAGGTGGGTCGACACCAGCGTGAAGGCGCCACGCTTGTACAGCCGTTCCAGTATCGCCTCGGCAAGCGCCGCTCCTTCGAGTGGGTCCGTACCGGCTCCGAGTTCGTCGAGCAGCACCAAGCTGCGCGAGGACGCGAGGCGCAAGATATCTGCTGTGACTGTCATGTGAGCCGAGAACGTCGATAAGTTTTGTTCGAGGCTCTGCTCGTCGCCGATGTCTGCGAGGATCCGATCGAACACTGGGATTCGAGAGCTGGCCGCCGCCGGAATGGGAATTCCGGTGTAGGCCATCAACGCGCTCAAACCGGCGACTTTTAGGACTACGGTCTTACCCCCGGTGTTGGGCCCGGTGATGACCTGCAACTGGGGCGAGGCCATCACCAGATGGTCATCA
>JBCCHQ010000121.1:0-19215 GCA_039028735.1 Planctomycetota bacterium
CCCGCCGCACACGCAACCTCCAGTGGCCCGGCCCGAGAAACTGTGCTATCCACTCATGTAGGGAAACCCCGTACACCGATTGGCTCGCACTCTCGCCGCAGTCGAGACGACTCGCTTGCGCAGCAAACTCAAGGAACTGCTTTCGGTCGCGCGAGAGAAGGTTGCGGATCAGGACCTGCGACAACATGTAGCTCAGCTCCATACCGTCGTCGGCCCTCAAGAAGCTCGACCCGTCCCAGAAGCCGCTGAGCCCATGCTCCGCCCAAAAAAGGCGGTGGCGCTCCGCCTCTTCTCTGTTGATGTGGAAACCCTCTCCGCCGAGAACTTCATGCTCCATCAATTGCGTGAGTCCTTCTTCGAGCCACAGTGGTAGTCCGCGGTGCTGCAGCAAAGCGTGGGCTAGCTCGTGGACCAGCGCGTACTCCTGGTGCCACGCCTCAGCTTGATTGAGAACGAAGTGGCTGTAACCCGACGCAGTGAGGAACACTCCACCGGAGGCTCCGAACTCACCATCATCATAGAAGTTGGAGAGATAGTCGTAGTATTGGTCCTGGTTGCCAGCGACGAGGCAGACGAACCTACCGGGTCCGGACTTCGCAGCGATGGTGGGAAGCTGAGATGTCATCAACTTGTAGACTCGCTCACCGAGCCGTGCGAAGTTGCCGGCGTTCTGTTCACCGAGGGCTGTCACGACGAAGAAGTTGGGTGACTGATAAACCCTGTAATCACCTCCCCATGCCCTCGCGATGCTATCGAGCCACTCTGCGGCGAAGTTCGAATAGGAGCCTTCAAGGTCACTGACCCCCAGCGCCTCCAACTCTCGAGCTACGAGGGGCCAGTCGACTTGGAAGCCATGCGTGCCTTCACCGTATATAGCGCCAGTGATCGATCTGAGGGATTGGGGGCCCGCGGTCACCTGCGCACTCCAATCGTCGGTCTCAATCTAGCCACTCATGCCCTCCGCGTGTTAACCGCACGACGCAACTTCTGACCCCGAGCTGACCCTTTTCGCGAACTGGGTCGATTCTGGCCTGCTCCCGACCGACCTCCCAACATCATATCTGTGTTCCCAGCGTCGTGTACTTCTTCCGAGAAACCCATAGGAGATTCCGAGGCGCTTCGCGTGGTCCCTGATAGGCGAGGAGCATATATCCCTCGACATTCTGGAGTACTGGATTCACCTCGGATAGTGGAGGCTTATCGTCGACCATAATTTGATCTCTACTCCGAGGCCGAGCTCAGTCAGTTTCGCGCTGCACCTGCAGAGCTTTGCCCGTTAGTTTCTTGATTGGGTGGAGCTCCGATCCACAATGGGCGAGTTCGCTACTCTTTGGCCGCACACGATTGCCCGCCGGGCTTGAACGAGGCGCAAATGTGGAGATTTCTCGTCACTCTTCTCGTAGGAGTTGCCATCGGGTGGTGTGTCGCGGAAGGATTTGGCGTCGAGGAGTCTCATCGGGAGCCTCATGCGAGTGTGGAAACAGAGCTACCCGCGGCTTCAGGTCTTGCCGCTGTGCCGGCCACCGACAACGACTCGCCTGTTGCTGACGAGACCGCCAGTGAGGCTTCTGCGGACATACCGACTACAGCGTACCAAGCATACTTCGACGAGGAGTTTCAAAAGGCCTGGGCAGAGCTCCGTGACGATGCCCCTGACTGGGACGCTGCGCAGGAGCGCTTTCGCTCGCTGGCGAAGGACCTTCCGCAATCAATCGCCCAGCGCCTCGCGCGCCAGCGGGAAGAAGCAGAGGCGGAGGAACTCCAGCAGCGCCACGTCGAGTCGGTGCTCGCCGAGGGTTCGGGCACCGAACTCCTCGACCTCGTCAAGAAGCGAGCGGTTGCGCTTGATCCGTCGCTGGCGCGCAAAGTCTTGGACCGAATCGTGACCCGGCAGTCGGTTGGACCTACGTTACAGGGGGACAATGTTGGCGACCGCAGGAAGAAGCTCGACCTTGTTGATGGCACGACGCTCTATTTCGGACCAGGGGTCCACGCACTCCAGGAACGACTCTTGCACGCAAACCCGTTTCCCGTCGATGTGACAATTCAGGGAGCCGGCATCGACTCAACGCTGCTCAGAATCAATGACATCACAATCCCGGGGAATGTCGAGCGCTTTGCACTCGTCGACTTGACGATCGACTCTCAAGACGACGGATTGTTCGATCTACGGCAAGGTGCGCTCGTCCTCGATATGGAGAACGTGCGGGTGGTGGGGTTCGATGCGGGACACGGCGGCGCCTATGTCTTCAGTGCTCGCGGATACGTGATCCGCGCCCGTTACTGCCAGTTCCTCGGTGGGTACGGCCGTAGCCCCGGAAAGGGGATGGGGTCCTTGATTCGAGGAAGACCCATCGTCGCGCGTTTCGAGAACTGCGACTTCAGCCGGTTGGGCATTGGTGTTGGTGTGGCCGGGCCAGCACTCCTTTTTTCTCGCTGCCGCTTCGATGAGATGTGGAGCGACCCGCGTGAGAGACTTCAGCTCGAGGATTGCCACGTCGGGCAGATCTTTGAGATCGGTGAAGGTCGGCGGGAAGATGTTCGGCGTCATCTCTCGGAGCTATTCCCGGAGCTACGCCGCTAGTGGGTCTCGACTTGTATGTTCACCCCCGCCACCTCGATCGTCGTGTTCGTAGACCCGTGTGGCCTGTGATTCGAGTGCGGACGGTGCACACGATCTTGGTGATGCTGTGTTTACCCTTGCCGCGCTCTTCGGAGGCGGCCAGCAGCCACACGCACCGTTTCCGGTGTGCAGCCTGGACTTGACGGCCACCTTGCCTTGCGAGGTGTCCCCCGCGTTGGAGGCCCTCTGGGGGCGAGGAGTTGGTCACGAAGCGAACTCTCGTGGCGAGCTAGCGAAACGGAGTAGTTTCATGTTCCCTGCACTTCCTCGATCAGTCGCACCACTTGCTGCCACAGTCGCTTGGCGAAGAGATCTGCCATGAAACGCCAAACGCTGGTTCTAGTCATCACCGTTGGTTGCGGCCTGCTAGGCGTGTTCATTCTCCTGATGGTTACCCGCCGCGACTGGAACTATCGCGATGTGACCATGGAACGCTTGGTTGAGTGCGAGGATGTCACAGATCCCGTTCAGGCGGTCGAGTATATGCGCTACTGGGATGGCCCTGTGCGACCGCCCGATGGCACTGTCTCACTGCGGATCTTAGAGAAGAAAGTGCGGCTGTTTCCGGGCCGTGGCCTACTGATGGAGTGCCTCGACTTGCAGGGTCACGTGTTAGTTACCTGGGGGGCACGAGAGTTCTATCAGAGCTTCGTTTCGTCGCGAACTGCGGACATGCGCGATTACTAGTCAAGTGCACTGTCTGCGAGCCGATTCGACGATCACAACGCGAGCGGATGTCTGCCTGTCCGTTATCCATCCGAACAAGAACTCCGGAGCCTGAGCGCTAACAAGCGTCCTTGCGCCGGCGGTCACTCTCATCAATCTGCGTGGATCGTACCGCGCTTAGGCTGAGTCAGTCGACTGGAGTCACCATCCTGCAGCTGAACAGCTGAACCTGAGCTAGGTGACTCGGTTCCACCCAGCCCAGGTGGCGAGTTCTCCTCGCCTCTTGTCCAGAATGTTGGTGTGGACAGCACCGCTTATTGAAACAGCCCCCGAAGCGCCGCTGCTTCGGGGGCTACGAGTCGCCTCTCGCCTCTCGCCTCGGGCCGAGCCATGGCTGGCCCGTGCCGTCGCGACTTAAGGGCAGTTCGGATCGACGCAAGGACCGAGCGAGTCGGGCGTTGGGTCGGATCCGCAACTTGGGAACGGCGTAGGGGGAGGGGCTCCTCCGCTAAATAGTGCGGACAGCTTGAAGACAGCGTCCCCGACGTTCAGGTTGCCGTCGTCGTTACCGTCGCAGGAGTCGGGACAACCGGGAACCGCACCGTTGTTGAAGAGGTACGTCAGCAGAAAGACCGGGTCACCGATGTTGAAGGCGCTGTCGAGGTTGCAGTCGCCACGACTGAACTCCGGAGCTGGAGCCGACGGACCCGTGCGTAGCATGGAGGAGGCCTCCGCTTCTTGGATCCCGTCACCGTCGAAGTCGGCCATGAGGATAATGTCGTAGAAGACGAACGGCTCGTGGTCGATGACGAGAGCGTCCACTGTGACGTCCGCCGAACTACCTCCCGTCAGCGTCAGCGCGACCAGCTCCACCGGCACTCCTGGGGGCAGACCGTCCAGTGACACCGTCTTGATCGCCGGGTTCATAGCGTTAGCGAACACAGTGATCGGGGTCGTGATATCGTTCAGGCCCGGGTTGTTCAGCGTGAACGTGACCGTGGTCGACGCGCCGACCGGGACAGTAACGAAGTCGTCGTCGTCGATCACGATGACCGGCGAACCGACACGCATGGAACCCTTACAGCAGAACTGGTGGCCTGTCAGGATGTTCTCGAAGCAGACCTTGTAGCACGAGATCCCTGGACCGGCCGGCGCCGAGATGAACAGCGACACGTTGACGCAGCTCGCCGGAGGTACCGTCACCGTGGCAGGAGCACCAACGCCTGGACTCGGCAACGTGCAACCGGGACCACTGGCGGGCATGGCCGTCACCGTGTAGGTCTGGCTCACACCACTGTCGTTACAAACTACTGCATTGACGGTCGTCAAACCGTTGCTCGCAACCGGCTTGTCCCACGGCACGTGGCAGTACTCCTTGCACTTGCCCTGGTCGCCGGCTTCGTACAGGCGACGTACCTCGGACTCCAGCAGCACGCGGTCGAACACCTCGACTTCGTCAATGTGCCCTTCCCATTGCACGCCACCGAAGAAGTTGGAACCACCGATACGGAATGCGCCGCTGTTCGCCAGGCTCCCGACCGCAGTGCCGTCATACGTGTTGGGATCCACGCGTTGACAGTCAACGAACAGCCGGATGCCGTTGCCAACGCGATCACGATCGTAGGTGACCGCGACGTGGTGCCACGCACCGTCGTTGACGAACGCTGCCGCGCTAGTCGGCGCGTACTGCCCGGAAATGTTGCTGTCCTGCACGATGAACTCGAGGTTACCTGTCGCGCCGACATAGAGAATGTACCCAGGCGTCGCACCGTTCTGGCCAAACTTCGATACGATCGGGTGCGGACCGTCGATCGCGTCGTCCATACGGATCCAGGCGTCGATCGAGAAATCACCGACGGCGATACCGTTCGGTGCTCCGAAATCCAAGGCCGAGTTGTCCGGCACCAATACCTGGTTGTTGCCGTCGACGAACATCGACTCGGCGACAATGCCCGGTTGATAGGCGGGAGTACTCGGGTTGCCGTTGTTGCCCCAAGCGATGTCGGTGCCGTTGGAATCCAGCGGCCACCAGCCCACCATCCCTGGAGGCGGAGGCGTGCAGCAGCACTTACCGTCCGTGGCGGTGACTTCGCCGACGAGGTTGAGACCGGTCACGACACCCAGCGTATTGGCCACCGTGACTAGGAGGCAGTTCTCACCAGCATGGAACAGAGTCGGGTCTGTGACCGTGTGGCTTAGTTCCGTGATGAATGCTGTCGGGCCGGTGGAGTAGATCAGTACATCGTTCAGGTACACGTCTGCCTGGTCGTCCGCGAGGATCGTGAACGTGAGGCTGGGGTTCGAGTAGCCCTCGCGCAGGCAGAAGCAGCGCTGGTAGTCGAAGTAGCCGTTCTGCGAGTTGATCGAGTGATAGACCCACGCACTGCCGGTAGCACCGGGGCCGACGAGCGGGCCGTCCCACGCTGGATGCGTCGAGCGGATCTCAGCCGGAACCGGCTCGGGCGTCGTCGAGAACGGGGGCACGGTGGAGTCGTTCGACAGATTGCGGTCGTCGACCACGATCCAGTCGTCGTCGGGGTTACCGAGACCAATGACGGTGCCAGAGCCGTCGTCGTAGCCGGTGTTCAGGAGGACGACGAGGTCTTCCTTCGGGCATGGACCGTCGCTGGGAACGTCGACGCAGCACTCGATCGACGCACATTCAGTGACAGTACCGTCGGCATTGAGAACCTCGCCGACGAGGTAGTAGCACCGCGTCGTACCCGGGGTTGCCCCGGTCTCGGTGTAGCTCGTTGCCGTCCCCATCATCGCCCAGGTGTAGACACCGTTGCACCACACCTGGATCGCGGAATACGCCTGCGCGTTCGACCAGTTGACGACGATCGTGTCGAGCGTCGTATCGTAGTAACAGTTAATCATGACTGGCGCTTCGCATCCGGTGCAGCATTCCTCCGAAGGGCACTCGGTCGTCGTGCCGTCGCTGTTGACGATAATGCCGATTACGCGGCAGCACTCCTCGGGAAGAGGCGGTGTCACGATGTGGCTGTACGAAGTCGCCGTACCTGCCAGCGTCGCGACGATGACACCGTTGCACTCGACGTTGATCGACGAGTAGACCTGCGGGTTCGTCCAGTTCAGCAGCGTGCCGATCGCGAGAGGATCAGGGACGCATGTCAGGTTGACCGGCGGCTCGCAACCGATACAGCACTCTTCGGACGGGCATTCCAGCGGCGGTCCACCGGCCGAGCCAGTGATGGTACCGACAACCTGACAGCAGACAGTGCCTGACGGCGGAGTGCCGGCGTTGTACGTCGTCGCCGTACCCGACAACACAGCCTGCAGTACGCCGTTGCAGTAGATGTGAATCGCGTCGTAACCACCGGAGGCGTTCGTCCAGTTGAGGACCAACTGCATGTTGATCAGCTCGCAGACGACGTTTGTTGGGTGTTCGCAACCGATGCAGCATTCCTCCGAGGCGCACTCGGTCGTCGTGCCGTCGCTGTTGACGACGATTCCAATCAGGCGGCAGCACTCGTAGGGAAGTACCGGCATGTGGACGTACGACGTCGCCGTGCCCGGCAGCGTCATGACGATGACACCGTTGCACTCCACGTTGATCGACGAGTAGACCTGCGGGTTCGTCCAGCGCAGCGGCACTCCGAGTCCCGCAAGGGGCGGGGTGACGCACGTCAGGTCGAACGGCGGCTCGCAGTCTCTACAGCATTCTTCCGACGGATACTCGGTCGTAATGCCGCTAGCGTCTACGATGACACCGATCACGCGGCAGCACTCGCCCGGCAGTGGTGGGTTCGCGGCATGCACGTAGAAGGTCGCGTTGCCCGGAAGCGTCGCAATGAAGACACCGTTACACTCGACGGTGATCGATGTGTACGTCTGCGGGTTCGTCCACTCCAACAAGGTGCCGCTCACGAACGGACTAGGCTCGCACGTCAGGTCCTGTGGGGCCGAAGGCGTGCTCTGAGCCAGGGCCGGCGTGCAGATACAGGTGATCGCGGTGACGAACAGCACGACGAGCAGCGTCGTCATGGAGTGACAGTTGCTTGCGTACATCGAATCCCATCCTCTCGACGTAAGGCGAAGTCGGACCAGTGAAGTTGGCAGCTCCCGGACATCGGGGCGCTCTCACCTACTAGCGCGACGGGGAGGCAGGATGTGCGCACGCTCGTTCCAAGTGTGTCGTAAGTTGTTTTTGGAAAGTGTTTTGTGCGGCCCAGTGCTACTCGCCTCTGTGCATCTTCGCTCGCTGCGCTGTACTAGTGCTTCGGGTGCCCGATGCCTGTTCGGCGACAGGGTCGGGCTTGGCGCCGGCGGACGCGAGCGACCTCCGTGGGGTCGGCTGACGTCAGTGCCTTCGGCTCGTGTTCTCACGAGCGCTCACTGCGATCCTCCGCTTCAGCGTGTCTTCTCGCGGCGAACTTCGAAGACAACATCGTTATCTCGCTCTCCGCCATCGTCTTTTCCGTCCGCCCCCGCTGCCCAGATCTTGTACCGATCGCCGGTGCGCATGTACTTCAACGGCGCCCCCGTCACTGGATCTTGCGCGTCCCATGTCATTGGTAGTGACCCTGTCCGCGAGCTGTGCAGCTCAACTTGAAGTGCGGCGGTTGTAACGGCCAGGAGGGACTGGGCTCGCAGGAAGCGGTCGATCAGCCTCACCATGTCGATCTGTCCGACCTTGGTTGGAACGAACCTGGCGGTCCGTGGGAACTCTTGGTCGACTGCCAGGACTCGCGCACGGACCTTCGGAAGCGGTCGTTGGAGCGCGTCGAGGTAGCCACTCAACCACGCGACATAGTGGGCATGTTCCCGGTCGAGTAAGCCAGTTAGCTTGAACTGCCACATGGGCAGGGACTCACCGAGCAACTCGTCGAGATGCTGTTGATGGGTCGTGAATAAAGTGTGACCCAGGGCAATGTCAGCTACCAACGCTGAATCCGGGCGCAAGTCCTGGTCACTGATCACTGCGAGGAGCCGGTCGAGTGTGGCTTCGGTCGGATTCAGCGCCAGAAGCAACTCGAGGAGTTCACACGCTCGTTTCTGGTAGGCACAGCCTTCCAAGAAGCTGATCCAACTGGGGTCCTTGCATTGTCGTGCCAGTGCGAACATCGCCTCGACCCCTTGAGCGCCGAGGTCAGAGTCTCCGTCGTAGAGTGCAAGTCTCGTCTTCCAGTCGACTAGAAGTGAGGCAGGGTGCCGCCCTTCGAAGATCGGAAGCCAGTCCAGCCAATCACCGCTCTCGTTGATGGGGGTGCTGCAACTCGGGCGTTCGCGGGCGGCCCGCCAGGCGAGGTCCACGGCGTTGGCATGCTCGGTCAGGAGAGACCTTACTTCGGGCCAGGTCATTTGCCTGCGGTCGTTGGCAAAGTCGGCAGACTCATCGTCAGGCAGAGTGAATAGAGCCAGGGATTCCCCCGTGTACACTGAGTTCACTTGTCCCCAGAGGGGGCCTGCGTCCTCGTGTGTTGGCACACGCGGGTAGTATCGGGCGCGCGCTTCCTCGACTGTGAGCACTGCTCCGCGTTCCTTCGCAAGTGCGAGCTCATCTTGAAGGACGGCAGCGTAGTAGGTCCGAATGACTAGGAGGGGAACGCCTAGAACTAGGGTGACAACGCCCAGTGCAAGTAGGCACCGCCAGAACCAGGAGTGCTTGGTGGATGGGCGCGTCATTGGTTCAACAGCAGAGGGCTCTCGTACAGTGTGACGATCCAAGCATCGGCTTCGATCACAGTTTGCATCCCCGCACTTTCGTCCCCCGAAGTGGGCTTTGTTCGCGAACGTGTGGCGGCACATCCGAGAGGAAGCGATGAAGCACTTTGGTGAGAGTTCGAATCCACTTCGACCCCGAAGTGAAGTTTCGGACCCGGTGAGGTGGGCGAGTGCTCACCAGAGACAATCGAGAGTAAGAGAGCATTCTGCGGTCGTACTCCGCTAACGCCGTCGCTGTCTTCTGAATAAGCGTCCAGGATGGCTTCTGCTGGCTCAACAAGCTTTCGAGTCTCCATTTACTCACTCCTCGCGAATCAGCCTAGGCCGAGTGATCCGGCGCGGCAAGCAACAATCTCCACGCGCTAGGCGGAGGATTCAGCTGGGCTGGAACTTGACAGTTCCATGGGTCGCTGGCCAGATCTGTGGCGACTTCTCGCCATTCATGAGTGGCCCGCGCTGTTGTGATAGGTGGTTAGCTGATGAGCCCTATCGGCATGCTCCGTACATATGCCAAGCGGAGAGCGGCAGTCGTACTTTTTCTCACCGCTTCGGCGCTCGCGAGTGCCGGTTGCGCGATTCCTCGGCAAGACGTTCGTGTGCTGAAGGGGCGGCACTTTCGCCTGGTGTGCAACTACGAGGCGGGAAACGAGATCAAGCAGGCGCTAGACGCAGTAGAGGCCGTTTGGCCCCGCGCGGCCGAGCTCTACGGTTTCGAACCTGACACCCACGGCGAGCTCTGGTCGGTGCACCTGCACAGAGACAATGACTCCTACTGGAGTGTAGAGCGAGAGCTTGCGCAAGGGCGTCTGCGCCGCAATTTGGCCTTTGCGCACGAAGCGACGATGACCGCGCATGTGGCGCTGCAACCGCCGCTCAGTGATGAGGCTCTCGCGGTAGCTGGTCTCCCGTCACAGACCGTTCGTCTATTGGTACACGAAGCAGCTCACTTGGTTCGTTTCGCTCAGACACGGGGCCCTCGCACCCCTAGGTGGCTTGTCGATGGGGCGGCGAGTTGGCTGGACGAGAAGGTAACCAACCAACTCGGTCTGCATGAGAACATCGAGGAAGATCCACACTTTTCCACGTGCATCCTTCGAGTTCGTGCGTTGCTTCGCTCCGGTGGCTTGCCTTCTGTCGTGAACATCCTACGTGACGAACTTCAACATCTCGAGTTCTACGAGCGATACAGCTTACGCTGGCTTTTCTTCCGCTTCTTGGTGGAGGGGAAGCATGCCCCAATGTTTCGCAGCTTGATTGCTCAGCCTCGATTGCGTGGAGACTCCCGCGCATTCAACGACGTTTTGATGGATGGCGCCCGTCCGATCTACAGCGCAAGTGAACTAAATGCCGTCAACGACGACTTTCGGTCGTACGTGGTTCGCCTCGTGCCTGCCTGGCACGAGCAGCGGCGCAGCCTGGGCGTTGGCAAGAAGGAGTGGCTGCAGGCTGCATTTGACCATGCCGCGATTGCGTGGCGTCGCCAAGAGGCTGGAGGAACGTACACGGTCTCGGGAAACCTCACGATCCTGGAAGGCGGGCGCGAGCAAGCGAGCGTTCTGCTCGGACGTTGCGATGGTGGGTTCGTCTCAGTTGCGATGGGGCGCCGGCAGGTAGCGGTGTATGAGTACGCGAGAGGCGACGGCTCGTGGACGGCTCATGCAACTGTTGATTGTCAAAGCGCGCTTCGGGGCCAGACTCTCTCGTGCTCTATCGTTGTCGACAATGGCTCTTTGCTGGTGTCTATCGACCACGTGAAGATGCTTGAATGTGAGCTCGATGGTGACCGACTCGTGGGCCCCTGGGGCTTGGGCGTAGCGGGGAACGGAGCAGTGCTCTGGCGGCTGACCGAGGCACCAGGTCTTCCAATAGCAGTCACGAAGTGACAGCCAGTCCGGCGCCTGACTAAGAAATCCTCTGTTACCTCAAAAGGGTTGAGTACTCCGAGTGCGTCACGGGAATATCCTCATAGAACTGTGGCCATGAAAGCGGCCGCGAGGAGAGGCGTGCCGGAGTTGAACGATCTCGATGAGTCGGACTTTCTAGGTAACGAGCTAAGTATTCGTGCGCTCGCGCTGGCACTGCTGCGCAATCCGCACGACGCCGACGACGTTGTCCAGGAGGCGTACCTTGCCGCCCACCAAAAGGGGGGCATCGCTACAGCGCCGTTACCTTGGTTGATGCGAGTCGTACGCAACCTTGCGGCTCGTGTGCACCGCGACCGAGGTCGGCGTCAACGCCGGGAGCTGAGGTCTGCAGTCGCCGTCGACGCGGCGACGCCTGCGCACGACAGCGCGGCCATGCGCCTGGAGCTGCACCAGAAGCTGATCCAAGCCATCCTCTCGTTGAAAGAACCGTACAGGGATACGGTCCTTTCTCACTATGTGGATGGGGAGCCGGTGAAAGATATCGCGGAACGCCAGAGCATACCCCACCGAACAGTCCGCACTCGGCTCGCGCGCGGCTTGGAGCAGTTGCGTCATCGGTTAGGCAAGCCGGACGGACACGCGTGGGGTGTGCTTGTTGGCGTGTATGGCGGTTCGTGCGGATTGCGCGAAGCTGTGACCGCAGGAACCAACAGGGTGGGGGAGACTGCGTCTGCTCCTCAGCTGTACCAAACCGTGCTCAAGGGAGGATCTCTCATGTCAACGCAGTCACTGTGTATTGCCGGCGCAGTTGTAGTCCTCTGCACTGCAGCGTTTTTCGTCGGTCGCCAGCCGGGAGAACAGGCGCCTTCTTCGGCGAATGCCGACCGCGAGGGAGCTCCACCTGTCGATCATTTGCAAGAGGCAGTCCTGGACCTTCGTGCGGAGAATGAGCGTCTTCGCGGCGACAACGAGCGGTTGAGGACCGAGGCGCGCGTTGCCGCCGAGGTAGTCGCTGCGCCGCAAGTCTCGGGCGGAGACGCGGTCGATGGTGCCCCTGAGCCGTCGTCGCTGATGGTCGAGTTTGGCTCCCTCCAGGCAGAAGCTGTCTTTCGCGACGCCAACTGGCAAAAACTCGCGGTCGCGGCGCTGGCGGTGACAGATATCTGGAATGAGTATGAGGGCGAGCGCGAGCAAAGTGGTGTCACGATCTTGCGGCCCGAGGATGAGCGCCGGCTGCTAGAGGTGAACGAGGCCCTGGTCAGCTTCTCCTCGAAGTTGGTCGGCAAAGTCCGCACTCATGCGCCTGTGAATGGTGAGTTCACACACCCACTCGCAGTAGCAAATCTGATCGCGGCCGCGCTCGCGTCCCACGAGATTCCTTTGGATGACTCTCAGCTGGCAGAGATCGAGAAACTAGGATCCTACTACGAAACCGAATCCGCGGACCTAGCCCGTCGCTATGACGATTCGACGCTGCTGCTTGAGCAGCTGATCGGCGAGGTCAGGTTGAAGGAGGACTTTGTACGAGGTTTGCGTGGAGAGTTGACGGCAGAGCAGCGCGCAGTCGTCTTCCCGCCCGGCGTTGTGGGTCGACTGCGCCGCGACATCTTCTCTCCACTCCTCACGACTATGTTCAGCGTCACGCCGCTGCATGCTACGAACGTCGCTGAGTTGCAGTCGGCCTACGTGGCGCTCATCACCGACGGGTTTGAGCTGGACGACGCGCAGCTGCGGCGACTAGCGCCTGCGATCGATCAATACGTCCAGAACGTGCGGCCCGACTTCGAGAGTGACGCCGATCCACAAGCCACACCGGGCTATGCGCACGTGATGAGTGCAGCTCAGGCGCACTTGGAGGTCTTGTGGCGGATTCTCGATCTTCCCGGGCTCAGTGACGAGTCAGGTCGTCGTGTTGCCGATTCGTTTCGATGGCCCATTCCCAGGCGCAAGCAAGATAGCTAGGCGCAGATCACACCAACCAGCGCACGTGGAAAAACCCGCGTCCCGCTGTCTACGATGATGAAGGAGATCGTCATGAAAGCTATAGTCTTGAGCGTTTGTGCGGTACTGCTGTTCACGGCTGCCGAGAAGTCAGCGACTATCCCAACCGCACCACAAGGTGTTCCGCCGATGGTTGGTACGGCCCAGCTCTCTACTGTCAATGTTGAGGGAAAGAGGCCTCGACGTGAACTGGCAGTCACGATTCCCAAGGTTCGCTGGGAACTGACCGGTCGGATGGTTGCCAAGCGCGAGTGGCCGAAGCTCGACGCAACTGTTGACCTTGTCACGTTGAAGGAAGAGTCGAATCCACGGTCGCAGCTTGTGCCGACACAGGTCTTTGACCTAGAGGGAAAGCAGCTCTCCCGTTCGCAAGTTGCCGAGCGTCTCTCAACGAAAACACCGGTGCTGGTATCGGTGTCCGGGAAGATGCCTGACGCCTACTACCTACAGGTGGTTCGCCCCGACACGCTGATTGTTGTCCTTGGCCCGAGGCTGGGAAGCCCCGCGCCGGTCTACCTGCCAGCGGAGGGCGCGCGTTAGCGCTGCCGGGCTGTGTGTCTGGAGATTCAGGAAGAACTCGCGCGAGCGCTCGTCATCGTCTTCGTGGTACAGGTTGGTGCGTGAGTACAAGTGGCGAATGTCGCGCCGACGAGTTATCGGCGGAACCGAAAGTCGGCGGACGAGCGTCTCGACCGAATGCGATATGGCACTCGGACACCAGGTGAGCGGCTGCGATGCGGAGCGTTCGTCTTGTACAGCGGAGGCGGACAGGTGGTCGTGATCGTGGTCCGGCATCCTCTGCCTCCTTCTGCGCGGGCTTGTGCCCGCGCCCTTGCGAGGAGAGAATCGTCCACCTGTTCATACCGAAGTGCCGGACACTATTTCGGGGAGCACGACAGCTGCGAGTTCGGAGCCATGGGGCGAGGCAAGGGCGCGACTGGATTCGCTTAGGACCATTGCGCGTGAGTTTCCTGACGACGTGAACTTGGCCCGCACCTTCGCGCGTGCGCTGTGCAATGCGCTCCACGATGTTCCTTCGGACTTGTTTGACGACATGTTGGCTGAGCTCCGCAAGTTGGACGAGCGATTGGGTGAAGACCCTGAGATGATCAATCCCGCCAGGTTGGAATGTCCGTGGTGTGGGAGCGGTCCACGCTAGACGACCACGCTAGGCTAGTAGACGAGCGAGACGCAATCGAGCAGCGGTTCTTCGGCGTGATCTTCTCGGAGGTCACACCCCCTCATGAGCAGATGCCTTGGGATAGGTACATTGTGACTGTCGTACTGTGAGAGGTCGCATTCTTTGGGAATGCGACGCCGGTTGCCTCAAAGGGCGCTCACCACGAGACTTTGAAGCTCCTCCCATGAGCCCGCTTGAACACACTCGACTTCTGAATCTGGCGGACTCTCGTTCGAGAGCCACACCGGAAACATGCCGAGCGAGGAAGCGCCCATGACATCCGCCTCCCACGTATCCCCAACGAACCAGACTTGATGTGGTTCGAGTTGTAATGCATCGAGCGCTGGAACAAACGCCCTCGGGTCCGGTTTGCGGAAGCCGAGATCGGCGCTGGAGTGCACGAACTGAACGTGGTCGATGTCGTGCCGCCGGAGTTCGGCAGCGAGGAGGTCAGCGGAGAAGATCGCGTTACTGATGCAACCCATACGGAGGCCGACGCCCGCGAAGTAGGAGATGGTCTCTGGAACGCCAGGAATAGGGGAGAGGCTGACGGCGCATTCCCACACGCGACGCTCTACTTGTTCGATGCCGTCATGTCGACAGAGGTCGGGCTGTCGATCCGCCAGCCAAGATGCCAATCGGAACTCACGATGAGACCACCGGTAGACCTGGTCTATCTCGGCTGTCAGTGTAGCGGGGTCGCAACCCGTAGGCAGCGCGAGTGCCGCGAGGCCCTTGGCAAGATCGTAGCGGTGCTCGCTTAGAAGGGTGTCTCCGAGGTCGAACAGGATGCCGAGCGGTCGAGGTGTTCTGCCCACTGTGTTCCTCGGTATAGCTTCCGCCGACGCGCCCGTCGCGTCGCGCAGCAACAGTGTGCGGAGAATCGGGTCCGCGGCAAGTGAGAAAACGTGATACCTCGCCCTCCCGGATAGTGGCGATGCCGCTTGCCCGCGGTCCGGGGCGATGCGGACATCCGAGACGCCGGGGAGATAGCTAGATACGCTTCTCCAAGACGCGACCGAACTCAGTTCGCCGAGCAAGGACGTACCCCAGCCGCTCATAGAGCGAGCGCGCAGGGTGGTCTTCAAAAACGTGGAGACGGACATATGGCGCGCCAGCTGACTTGGCGACGGCTTCAACATGCGCGAGCAACAATGTGCCGATGCCTTGGCCACGGTATGCGGGTAGCAACTGCAGCGTGGAGAGATAGAGGGATTCAGGATCTTCGCGCAGCCGCAGAAAACCGATACGCTCGCCGTAGACGTACACGATGCGATAGGTGTGCGGGTCTTCCGGCTGTCGCTGGTGGGCTTCTTCGTCCCAGCCAATGGTCCGCGAGATGACATCGAAGAAGTTGGCGCGGCTCTCAGAGCGTATGAACTGACTGTCCGTGTTTGCGCACGGGCGAAGCTCAATTCCTCGTGGCAGCTTGACGATGGACACAGCTTGCCAATCTATCGACTCTAGTATCTGCAGCGCGCCCATCGCGCCGCCGAGTATCCAGTGTGCGTAGATTCGGGCTTGTGGCAAGGGAAACGTCGTTACGCTCCGCATCCCCGCCACCCGGCATACCGGCGATGTCGAGACGCGGAGGGCCGGACAGAAACTCGGGAGAGAGGAGACTAGCCAGCCTCCTTGACCGGGCGGGTGCCTCGTGACAGCCTGCTGGCTATTGTCTAGCACGTCACAGCCTACGTTGAGGGGCGATGACTTACTCAGTTTGGGAGATCTGCGGAGGCTGGAGGTCATGGTGGCAAGAGGTCGCAGTCGTAGCAGATTGGTCGATTCGCGCTCCCTAGTGGTGTCTCTGGCCTGGTGTGCCGGGTTCCTGTCGCTGGTTGTTGCTTGCGACAATGCCGCGAAGAAGCCAGCTCAAGACGAGCTAGGGAAGACGGACCAGACTCTGTCGGTAGACGAGATCCTGCATCATTGCAAAGAGGCGTATCGCACATGCGGCACCTATAGGGACACTGGATCTGTTCGTTCGTCCGTCTCCCATGGCGCTGAGAGTCAGCGGTCCGACGGGCGATTTCTTACGCTACTGAGGCGGCCGGGGGAGTTTCACTTCGAGTATGTAGGCAAGCGCGGAGTGGAGGACATCGCGTACGCGATTTGGTCTTCTGGCAATGGGACAGTCAAGACTCGGTACAACGGAGTCCTGCAGGACGGGGCTACGCTGGCCGGAGCACTGACAGGAGCGAACGGTCTGTGTGCGGGAACGCCATGTCTCATTGCCAGGCTGCTGTTTCCCGAGGACGCCCTGGTTGGCCTCGATCTCCTTGCGCTTGAAGATCTGCGGCGAGGTGACGACGATCGGGTTGGTGGTCTCGTTTGCTTCCGAGTCGAAGGGGTAAGAGACACGTCTCAAGTGAAGTGGCCCGGCCTCGAGGGCTTTCCGAAGGAGTTCAGGGTCTCGATCTTGATAGACAAGGCGACCTACTTGATACGCCGGGTCCAGTCCGACGCGAAATCGGACTCAGTCCACATGGTGAGCACCTTTGAGTTCGTGCCGCAAGTCAACAAGGGGATTGCCGATGGAGAACTACGGGTCAAGTGACTCATTGAATGACCGAGGTTGTCTTACGTGCACGCGTTGCACTCCGCCGTCCCGGCCCTCCCGGATACCGGCGATGTCGAGACGCGGGGGGGGGAGGGCTCCGAGAGGTCGTTACTTCCTACTGTGTTTGGAGGGACGAAATCCCGGCAAACTGTCTTGCGGATAGTCCACGTTCGCCCTGGCACGAAGATCCGCCCAGCTCATGGGGCCTTCGAGTAGGAACTCGGCGACCTCCGGCGCAAGCGCAAGCCAATCCTCGATGTGCTTCATCTGCTGTGAACTTGGGCGTGCGAGACCTCGATCGCCGGCCGAGATGTACCCGTTGAAACCGCCCGGAAAGACGCTCTCCGCCGAGCAAAGCCCGATGGGGTTCAGCGTCTCAGACTCGAAGCGACGCATCAGATCGAGACACTCATTGTTGGTGGAGCAAGTGTGCAGCGCCGCCATAGCGATCACGTCGTTCTCCATCGCCAACCATTCCTCTGCTGAAAATTCCGAACTTCCATAGCGTGCTGTTGCACCGCGTTGAAGTCAGTGTGGTAGCACCCCGGGTCTGCCGCAAGGAGAAACGGAGTCACGATCGCCTCCCCGCCATCCCGCATACCGGCGATGCCGAGACGCGGGGGGCGGGGGGCGGGTGAGGTGGTGAGTTTCTCTGCCCCGTGTAGAATCGCGGAGAGTGGAGAACTTCAGTCAACGAGGAGTGCTGCGAATGACCAGGAACCGGGCGCGATGGCTCCTTCTTGGTGCGCTGGTGTCGGTGATTGTCGTCATCGGGTTTCTGGTCCGAGCCCTCTGTGAACCACGGGTCGACGAGTATGTGTACTTCACGAGCACGGGTGGGGTGTGGTACAGGCAAGTCTTCGGCTCTCGTTCTTTCTTTGAAGCTTCGCCCGAAGGCAGAGTGCAGTTTGGAGTCGTCGCAAGAAATCCGGACGATGTCTACACCACGCCACTCGTTCGCGACTGCTCCTGGGAGTACTCTGAGGGTAGGCTGGTACAGCTCGGCGAAAGCGAGCCTCAGGAAGTGGAGCGAGGCGAGGTCCATACGTCGTTTCGGGTTCGAACCCAACAGCCACAGAAGACAGAGCACGGCACTTACTTCTACGACACCTACTACGATTCCACGGGAAACGTCGTGCAACATGTCTACGGGGGCGATGCTGTGTACGGAAGAGATGCGATGCCGGCTCCGTACTCGACGGAGGAGGCACTTCTGCTCATCGCCGAAGCGAAGCTCTTCGTCCAGAGCGAGGCCCAGCGTCTGCGTGTGACCCTGCCCCTCTGGTTGGAACCCATCGAGTGATCGCTTCGACTCGGGATGCTTCAATGACTCCCGCATACCCGCCATCCCGCATAGCGGCGACGCCGAGACACGGGAGCATTGTCGTGCTTCCCGAGACAGTGTCGGCAGTTCGGTATGAATCGGTGGACGATTGCACGTGAGCAGCACCGATCCTTCCCCGGGCCGTGGTACATTGCAGTCATCGAGCGGAGCCGCGCCGTTGTATCTGGCTTAGGGAACTCGGCGCGGATTCGAGCTCAGCTCCGGTCTGAATCTCGTCGCCAACGACGACCAGGGGGTCGATTGACACTACGAGCGAAGCGAGTGGAGTGGGCAGTTGTGGCGCTTGTACTGAGCGCTCTTGCAGCGGCCTGCATTCTCGCTCCACGTTTTTTCGACGTCGTCATGCGCAAGACCTCTGAGGAGGTATGCACCAGGGAAGGCACGGTCTGTTACGAGCGGCAGATTTCTTCCCGCTTTGGCGACGAGTTGCTAGAGGAGTTGTCCCTCCAGTGGTTGCCAGACCGGGTCCGCCTCTACGTCATCGACGAACACGGTGTCATGACACGGTACTCGAGAGAGGGGGCGGCTGAAGATCAGATGGTGCCTACCGGTCCGGGTCGCTCGTCCTGGCGAAGCCTGTCGTCTCCTGGAGTTGTGATCCCCTACACGACAGAGGAGATGCGCCAGATCATCGAGCACGGGATTTGGTACGTCGAATCCGCTGCCGCCCGAGGCGAGCTCGCGCTCCCTGACCATTGGGAGGTGATGAAGTGAGGCGGCGGATTGCAGGCATAGCGATGGCGTTGAGGCCTGTCTCTCCCGAAAACTCGGAAGCGCAGCAACTGCACGAGGGGTTCCAAGCCCGCGTCCCCGCCCTCCCGGATACCGGCGATGCCGAGACGCGGGGGGGATTGCGAGTTCTCGCGTGTAACTGCGTCGAATGTCGTGGGAGCAACCGAACTACTCACCCTGTTTCTCCTTGCGTGGCCACAGAGCCCACTTCCACCACTCCGGGAGCGTTACTTCTCCTCGGAAAGCGGCTTGTTGGATCTCAAGCTCGGCAGCTTGAATGCTAGCCTCGATCTCCAACGAGGTGCGTGGCACCGGGTGTGGCCACGGGGGCTTCCAGGTCGTGGGGGTACCCCAGCCACCGAATCCTTGACTGCAGATGGTGCCATCGGGCTTAAACTCAGTTTGTACTCCGAGCGGGTCGTCCCTCACAAACACGCGTGCTGTGCGATAACCATGCGCTCCAAGTCCTACTGGGGGGGCCTCGTCCACTCACGCGCCAGGGGACGGATTGCTTGCTGCAGCTGCTGCTGCACGCGGAGGGGCACCCTGCTGGCG
>JBCCHQ010000122.1:0-19141 GCA_039028735.1 Planctomycetota bacterium
CAAGTGGGCCGGATGAAACTCACGCGCTACGAAGCGCACGTCCGCGCCCGGCCGCGCGTCGCAACAGCCCACGCAACGATCCGGAAAGCGCGGCTCTCGGGTTTTCTCCAGGCGGACGACGAAACTGCGGCTCATCGGCCCCGCTCTCGTTGCGTTTGTTTACGTCGTGTGTCCAAACAACTCGTGCAACCGCTGCAGCTGACTGGAACAGACCACCCACTCGCGGCACGCATCGCTGCCGCAGTAGCACGGAATCGCTGCTTCCGCACACCAAGCGTAGTCGATCGTCAACTCGTCACCCGGAAAGACAGGTCGCAACACCTCGAGAATCGCCGAATCGAAGTACTGCTCACCATCTTCGCCCTCGCACTCGTGAATAACCAGGGCGCAGTTCGGAGCACAGCTGTGATTCACGAAGCGAAATGGAGCCCCTGGCTCCAAAGTCTGATTCGAGTTCAACTCGATTGCGTACTCAGAGCCCTCATAGTCGGGATCTTCGATGATGTCGCCAACCAGCGTGCCGACCTGGCTACTAGTCGAGAAGAAGCGGGTGGCGTAGAGCCCCCGGCCGTTCGCCGTGTAGCCGACGCGGACGCCTGGATAGTCGACGCTGTGAAGTTCGTTGTCGCCGGTCATAGCCTCGTGGGTGTCTCGTTGCTGTCTTGGTGATTCTCGTGCTTGGAGGATCGTACGCGAGAATGATAGCCTCGCGCCGGCTGCCGTCAATCGTGCGCGTTGACAGGACGCGATCCGCCGTTGATGCTACGGGCCTGTCGTCGGCCACTGCGCAGGAGCCTGCGCATCTTCTATTTCTCGTGAACCACCGGAGGAGAGGGTAGAGCATTGCACATCTCCGACGGTGTTCTCAGCGCCCCGGTGCTTGCAGCTGGCTGGGCTACTTGCAGCGTGGGCGTCATCGCCTCGACCTGGAAGCTCGATGACGACGACCTCCCCCAGGTCGCTGTGATGACCTCTGTGTTCTTCGTCGCGTCCTTCCTCCACGTCCCTTGGGGAGTCCAATCGTTCCACCTGTCGCTCCCGGCTTTGATGGGGATCGTGCTCGGAAAGCGAGTCTTCGTCGCGACGGCCGTCGCCGTGCTGTTTCAGGCGTTGCTAACGGCGCACGGAGGGTTCACGACGATTGGCGTTACGACGACGATCCTGGCTGCGCCTGCGTGGGTGGCGGGGTTGATCTTCCAGCGGTACCTCGCTGGACGCACGGTTGTTACGCAAAGCCTCGGCGCTGCTGTCCTCTCGGTCGGCGCCATCCTCGTCGCGGTCTTGCTGCAAGGATTGGCACTCGTTGCATCGGGAGAGGAGTTCTTCGCCTTGGCGACGTGGCAGGTGCTGATCTTGCTGCCACTCACGGTTGTGGAAGCGTTGGTTACGGCACCCGTTGTGCTCTTCCTGGGGCAGGTCAAGCCAGCCCTGTTGGGGAGCAGGCCCGAATCTACTGACGTGCGAGACGCTGATGCATCCGGAGATTGATCGCTACGCCGATCTGCAGTCGCCCCTTCATCGCTGGGATCCGGGGCTGAAGATCATCGGCCTGGGCGCGCTGGCATTCACATTTGCGCTACTGCAAGGGCCGTGGCTCTGTGGACTGGCCCTGACGACAGCGATCCTGCTGCTTGCCATCGCCCGCATACCGATCGCCTTCGTCGTTTCCCGCCTGCGTTGGGTCGTCCTCTTCATGCTGCCGCTTTTTGTGCTGTTGCCGTTGGGGCGCGCCGACGGGGTTTCCTGGAGGCAAGCCGAGGTGCAAGCCACCGTCATTGTGCTGCGCGGCCTCGCCGTGACGCTGCTACTCTTCCCCATGTGGGGCACGGCTCCGTTTCATCGCTCTCTGCAAGCGCTCGGTGAATACCACGTTCCACGCCAGCTGCTGCAGCTGTTCTTGTTCAGCTACCGGTACTTGTTCGTGTATCTCGATCAGCTGCGCCGGTTGCGGGGAGCATTGCGCGCACGCCATTTCCGCCCCGGAATGAACCGCCACACGCTGCGCACGTTCGGCTACGGTGTAGGCATGTTGATCGTGACGAGTTTCGAGCAAACCCAGCGTATCTTGTTGGCGATGCGTGCCCGCGGCTATCGCGGCCAAATGCAGACGCTCGAAGCGACGAAGCGACGCAGCGCAGACTGGTTGAAACTGCTGGGTGCGGCCACCCTGTGCGTGGCGTTCATGATCGGAGACCACTTATGGATGCCGTGACGCCAGTCCAGACGAACGGCCTCGGCTACTCATACGAGGACGGCACCGAGGCGCTCTCCGACGTGAGCTTGGCGATCCGTGATGGGGAGAAGTGGGGACTGATCGGCGCGAATGGCGCCGGCAAGACCACGCTCCTCCTGCTCCTTGCAGGTCTGTTGCGGCGTACCAGTGGCGCGATCGAGCTGTTTGGCACAACGGTAGCCGATGACGTTCCTGACTCGGTCCGCCATCGCGTTGGGGTCGTGTTCCCAAATCCCGACGACCAGCTGTTCTCGCCGACAGTCTTCGAAGACGTCGTCTTCGGGCCGCTCAACCTTGGCGTGGCTCGCGACGTCGCCCACGATCGCACCCACGCTGTCCTGGAGCGCGTCGGCCTCGCTGACTTCGAATCGCGAGTACCGCAGCATCTCTCGACGGGCGAGAAACGGACGGTGGCAATCGCCACTGTCCTGGCCATGGAGCCTAGCCTGATCTTGTTCGACGAACCGACTTCAGGATTGGACCCTCACTCGCGAGCTCGGATCGTCGACCTGATCCGTACCCTCGATGGAACCCACATCGTTGCGACACACGACTTCGATGTCGTGCTGGAGATTTGCGACCAAGTGGCGTTGTTGGCGGAGGGTAAGGTCGTGGTGACGGGGACACCCCGCGAAGTGCTCGGAAATGAGAAGCTGCTGCAAGAGCACGGGTTGATCCAACCGCGGTGGTTGCCATACCTGCTGGACAACACGCCCTAGCTACGCTAGGCCTCTTGCTGCCCCTGCTGCATCAGCGACGAGATCGCGCCCTTGGTCTGCGACGTGACGTCGATCAGCTCTAGACCCGCACCCTTCCCGGGCTGTGACCAAACGACCATCCCCTTCAGTACCGCCGTCGTCGTGCTTCCCGGCACGAGCAGTTCGACTTCGAGGATGCTGTCGATCGGTGGCGGGTCGGCCGTCTCGATGAAGATGCCGCCACGGCTCACGTCCTTGAGGCGAGCTTTGAAACTCGCCGCCCCCCCCGCCGGCAGATTGCGCTGGGCCACCGTCACGATCAGGTTGGTGTCGATACGTCTGTACTGACGGTTCTCTTCGCTCACGGTGCGTGCTCCTTGGCGGTAGAGAGCTCTCGGTCCCTCGGTTCGGGGTCACCTGGTGGGGGTCACCTGGCAATGGAGGCACAGCCGAGCGAGTCACCAATAGACTTATCGGCAACGATGGGGCTGCCAGTGAACCCCCGGCAAAGGACCGGGTGCCCTCACGAGCACGCGCGAACACGCCAGCCGCAGTTTATCGGATGCGCACCTTACGGCCGGTCCGTCGCACCACCAACCTACGAATAGAGCCGTTCGAGCGCGTCTTTGCTGACCATCCACTGCGACTCGCCGCCCGGGACGTCGCGGACTTCGACGCCCTGCTGCAACAGTTCATCGCGAATCTGATCGCCCAGTTCCCAGTTCTTCTCATCACGGGCTTGGGCACGTTCAGCAATCTTTGCGACGATCCACGACTCGTCGAAGTCAGCGCTATTGAGATACGCGGCCTTGATGGCTGCAAAGTACTCCTCGGGCTGCTGTTGAAAGACGCCAAAGACATTGGTGAGCGGCTGCAGCGCTTGCCAGACGTACCCGGCCGCGCGGCAGCGGTGCTCGTCCGATGTCTTCTTCTTGCGCAACAGCTCTTCCAAGAACTTGACGCCATCGATCAGGACGACCATCCCTTCTGGGGCGTTGAAGTCATCGTCCATCACCTTCTCGAAACGAGAAACCAGCTCTTCGGTGCGCTGCTCGACCAGCTTGCGAAGCGACGCCTCTAGGTCGTCCACGCTCCCATCGGGATCTCCCCCTGCCTGACGGACCGTTGCGCTCAGCTGGCGATACTTGAGGAGATGCTCGAACACCGCAGCCAACCGCACAGAGTTGGTCGCCATCAACTGGGGCCCGAAGTCTGGATTCGAGCGGTAGTGGTACTGTAGTAGCGTGAACCGGATCAGCTCCCGGCCAAACTTCTGGAGGGCATCGCCAATCGTGTAGAAGTTGCCTTCGGACTTGCTCATCTTCTCTTTGTTGACGGTGAGCAGTCCGTTGTGCACCCAGTAGTTGACGTGCTGATGGCCACAGTGAGACTCGCTTTGAGCAATCTCGTTCTCGTGGTGCGGAAAGATCAGATCCAGGCCACCACCGTGGATGTCGAAACGGTCTCCCAAGATCTCATGACTCATCACTGAACACTCGATGTGCCAACCGGGGCGCCCCTGCCCCCAAGGTGAGGGCCAAGCCGCACCATCGACCTCCTCGGACTTCCACAGAGCGAAGTCGAGCGCTTCTTCTTTGTCATCTTCGAGATCTTTGCGCACGCCACTCATCAATTCATCGACTTTGCGGCCACTGAGCTTGCCGTAGTCGGGCTTCGAGCGTACACGGTAGTAGACGTTGCCCTTGTCGGTCGCGTACGCGGCGCCGTTGTCGATCAACTGCTGAATGAACGAGACAATCTGCGGAATGAACTCCGATACCTTCGGCGAATCGGTCGGCGCCTGGATGCCGAGGCCGTCCATATCTTCTCGTTCGCGATCGATCATCTGTTGGGACAGGTCGAGTGGATTCATCCCGCGCTCGTTGGCTCGGGCGATGATCTTGTCGTCGACGTCGGTGTAGTTTCGTACGTAGCGGACATCGAAACCGCGATACTGCAGGTAGCGATAGATGACGTCGAACACGATGGCCTGCAGCGCGTGACCGAGATGGCACTCGTCATAGACCGTCACCCCGCAACCGTAGAGGCCAACCTTGCCCGCTTCGAGTGGCGTGAAGGCTTCCTTCTTCCGAGACAGACTATTGTAGATGCGGATCGCTGGCTGCACTGCTGACATGACGACTCCCTGAGTTTGTTGGCCCACTACGATCAGGGCAGGCTTCTACCACGGTTGCGCGGCCTCGGGAAAGTCGGAAACAACTCTTCGAAAACCTCAAAAAAGCAAAGAGCGGCGGAGACCGCCGCTCTTTGCCCGGGATAGGAGGTGTCTCGGGCGTCTGAGGAGGTGAAGACACCCGAGTCGGAGTTGGGTGCTGGCCTGTCAGGCAACTGTCGAGCCATACTTAGCCACCTCGTCGCGAGAAGCCGCACAAGTGATTACTAGAAAACAACTTACAGGACTTGTGGTTGCCGCCACCGCGCCGCGGTCGCCGTGACGGCGACTGGCCAAGAGTGCCGGCACGGGTGGCGCCCAGTGACAACTGTGGCGTAGCAGCGAGGTTACGGAGCTGCACGGAGGGTGGCGGCGTTTCCGATAAACATAGATCCAGCACGCTACTTACGGCGAATAGTCAGTTGTCCGGTATCGGCTGGACACTGACTTGCTTTCTCAGGGACAGAAACCACCTCAGCCCGGAAGGAGGGCACCATGGCAAAGATCACGACCTACGACGGCCAACAGTTGACGGAGGTACTCGCTGCCAATCGCGGCCTCCTACTTGTGCATTTCTCGTCCAGCTTGGCGTCGTCGACCGAGACACTCCGGCATTCGTTGCAGGAGATTCCGGCGGACGTCGCGAGCTTCGTAGAGGTAGCCGAGGTTGATGTCCCGGTCACCGACTCGGAGCTGATCGCGTCGTACGGGCTCCAACAGCTGCCTACGCTGTTGTTGTTCTGTGAAGGCGCGATCGTCGAGCGGCTCGAGTGGACGCCGGACCCTGAGGAATTGGCACAGTTCCTGCTACTGTGCACTTCGTACTACACAGTAACGCGCTCGGAGTAACAGCGCGGGAACGCACCCGAAAGCGGGTGCCGAACAACTCGAAACAATCCTGCTGAAAGGCAGCCCTAGAAACCCAAACCTTCCTCCAGAGAAACGAAAGAAACCCAGACCCAACCCAACTCCTTTCCTTTCTCTCCCACCTTCAGAGCCCATGCGGCGCGCTTCGGTATCTCCTACCGCGGCGCGCTGCCTTTTTTTGTCCCGAGCCTCTCATTCGACATCTTTACGCCGCCCCCAAGTCCCCGTCTTCGCATCGCGCAGCGCACAGCGAATCGCCCGCCCCTGTTTTGCGCGTCCGCTGACGGCATAGCGCAGGGACCGCCACAGATCACCCACCGACGAAATCACTGCACCGGGCCGATGGGTCCCCAGAAGCAAACGGCGATTGCGGACGCGATAGTAGCGAGCCAGCGCTGGACCGTGCGCGGCGACCGCCTTCGAGCCTGCGTGTTCGACGACCGCAGCCGGGGCGTGCAGGACTCGCCAACCTGCAGCTTGTAAACGTAGACTTACATCTACGTCTTCGTAGTACAGAAAATAGCGCTCATCGAATCCCCCCACCGACTGCCACGCATCGAGGCGAATCATCGGCGCGCAGCCACAGACGAAGTCCACGTCAAAGGGCACACCTGCGGCGTCCGGGGGAGCGCCGTGTCCAGGGCTCTCGACACGCCCGCCCGGCCAGTGCAGACGACCACCGTCGTGCCAGACGGTACCGTCTGGATGCAAGATCCTTGGACCAACCAGCGCTACGTTGGCATCGGCAGAAAGCGCCTCAACGAGTTGGCCAGCGGTCGTCGGGCTCACGCGCACGTCGTTGTTGAGCAACCACAGGAAGTCGCAACCACGTGCAGCCGCCTCTTGCGCGAGGCGATTCGCGCCGGCGGCGAATCCAGTGTTGGCGTCAGGACAAAGCACGTCGAAGCCGCGCAAAGCTGGATGGTCTCGGACCTCACGCAACGTCTCGGCGGGGTCGTTCCAGAGCACGAACCCCACTACGAACGGTGGCGCAACGCTGCGCAGTGACGCCAGACATTTGAGGGTCGGCGCCGGGTCGCCATGATGGACGACACCTACGGCATAGCCGGGTTGCACAGTCACGACGACCGGCTACGCAGCTTGGCAAGCTCCCGCAACTCGCGGGTTCGGGTTTGTTGCTCGAATCGTGAGAACTTCCCAATCGTGGCAACGAGGGCATCCCCTATGCATCGATCGAGGTGCTGGATGAAGTCACGGCTCCAGTAGCGCCCTTCACCGCGATCGTAGCGCCACAGGAACCGCCGTCGGTCTGCCGGTGAAAGGCCAGCACCGGGGCTTGCGCCCAGCTGCACGAGGTTCTTCGTGCGCCGCCGCTCGCTCAGGTGCGCTCGGACACGGACCGCGTCGAGATCCACGAAAACGAACTGCGCGTCAGCGCCCACCCCAACCTTCAGGATATTGCTGGGATTCAGATCTCGGTGGTAAAGACCGTAGTCGTGGAGGTCGCGCACGAGGGCAGCACAACGATCCACTTCTTGACGCTGCTGTGCCGCGGTCGTGCGCGCTGGAGTAGCATCGATGTGTTCCCGAACCGAGATTCCATCAGACACGAACCGTGTCACCAACAGCACCCGGCGTGGTAGCCAGCGTCCTTCCACCAACAGGGCTAGCGATTGCGGCGTCGGCAGTTCACGCACTTCGAAAGCCCGGGCTGCGCCCCAGGCGTGCTCGAGTGCTGTGGGAACGAAAGCATGCCACAGCGACCGAAGGAAGCCTCCGACAACGAGTTCCTTAACGACCACTGACGTGCGCTGGGGCGCTTCTTTGTTGTCCGCCTGCAGCCCGTCGAGCTTCATGATGCCGACGCGTGTGCGCCGATTGCTGGGCGCCTCCCCGGCGTGCAACAGTCGCTCGAAGGCCAGTGGTTGATTACGCAGTGCGTCGACCGCCGCAGCTGGAAACACTTTCCGCCGGTGCCACCGCCAGCCGCCGTTGGCCTCACGCGCAAAGTCAGTACTGTTGAGCCAACAGCGCTTGGATCGACTGCGCAACCGGCGGCTCTCTAGGCGCCGGGCACGCTGCTGTAGCTCCTCGCAGACTGCAGGCAACGCCGACTCGGTCCAAGTCGCCGCTATGGCACGATAGCCGCGCAGTAGCTCGATGCCGTCGTCATGTGTCCAAGCCCCCGCCATCGAGTGAAACAACTTGGCGAGGTCGCTCCGCCGGCGTTCTTCTCGCGGCGGCGCACCGAAGCGGCAAGCATGATGATCAATGAGCCACAACCTAGGTGCTCCACCGACAACTTGCTGCACGAGCACGTTGCCGGCGTGCAGGTCGGGATGGCGCGCTCCGCAGCCGTGTAGGTTGGCCAACTCTTCGCCGAGCTGTCGCAGCAACGTGACGCGCAGATCCGCTTCCGGCGCTGCCTCGACCAGCCACTGATTGAGATGCACCGTATCTGGCACGCGCTCGAGGATCAGGCCCGCGCGGTGCAGGAACAGCCCCGATCGCAGTTCCCCGACCGCAAAGACAGCCGGGACCGAAACGCCGCCACTGCGTAATCTGCGCAGCGCTCGCCACTCCTCTTCGGCTCGCGATGGCGCAACGACGAATCGCAGACGCTCGGCCAGGGAACGCAGTTTGTAGCGCTTGTTGATCAGTGGTGGCCGACCCGCGGCCTCTGGCAGCGCGACGACGGACCGCAACGCGTTCGCCTTCAGAGTGGCAGCCCCAGGCAAGTCATCGAGTTGTTCCCACGACTCGGTCAGCGTCCGAACGGCCTCGGGCGCATCTTCAGAGAACCGCCACCGCCACGACATTCGGAATCTCCTTCAGGGACAGGCTGATTGCCTGCACGCGTTGCTGGATTCTCGGAAACACGTGGACTGGCTACAAGACGAAAGTCCGACTAAGGTGGCAGAGTCCAACCAAACGCTGCCACGGGAAGAGTCGCATGGGTTCACGAGCTCCTTCAGCGCTGCTCTGCGCTGCCTTCATCTTGAGCGTCTGCGCCGCATGCGATCGCACGGACGAGACCACGAAGGAAGCCTCGCTGCCACCTGTGCGAGACGATTTGACCTACACACGCGACATTGCGCCGATCGTCTACGGCAACTGTGCGACGTGTCACCGCCCCGGGCAGTCCGCGCCCTTCTCGCTGTTGACCTACAATGACGTCAAACGCCGGTCGAAACAGATCGTCGAAGTCACGAAGAGCGGCTTCATGCCCCCGTGGCTGCCGGCGGCGGGCCATGGCGACTTCGCCGAAGAACGACGCCTGTCGCCGCTACAGATCGCGACGATCGAAGCATGGGTCGCACAGGGTCGCGTCGAGGGGGACGCCGCAGACCTGCCACCGACCCCGACGTGGCCGGAAGGTTGGCAACTCGGGACGCCAGATCTCATCGTCGAACTCGATCCCCAGTACGAACTGGTCGCAGAGGGCACCGACGTGTTTCGCAACTTCGTCTTGCCGACCGGTCTGACCACGACGCGCTACGTGCGCGCTGTCGAGTTCCTTCCCCTCAATGCGCCCGCAGTGCATCACGCATCCTTGTACGTGGACAAGACACACTCGTCGCGACGTCTCGATGCCGAAGACGACGAGCTCGGCTATGGCGGGATGTTCGGACGCGGCAACGCGCAGATACCGCGCGGCCAACTCCTCGGCTGGACACCAGGCAAAGTACCGTACCTCGAGCCAGAGGAGCGTGCCTGGCCGCTGGCACCCGGGACCGATTTGGTCTTGCAGCTGCACCTCGTCCCGACCGGGAAAGTCGAGAGCGTCGGATTCCGGCTCGGACTTTACTTCAGCGACAACGCACCGGTGCGCACCGCCGTGGCGCTGCGGTTGGGGTCGCGCTTGATCGATATCCCGGCCGGTGCCAGCGCGTACGCGATGACCGACTCTTTCGTCGTCCCCGTGGCAACGAAGATCCTCGGGATCTATCCACACGCGCACTATCTCGGCAAATCGATGGCTGGGTACGCAACCCTTCCCGGGGGTCGCCGTGAGGAGCTGTTGCTGATCGAGGACTGGGACTTCAACTGGCAAGACTCGTATCGCTATCGATCGCCGCTCGCATTGCCAGCCGGGTCGACGCTGACGATGCACTACGTCTACGACAACTCGGCCACCAATATCCGCAACCCCAGCTCCCCACCGGTCCCGGTTCGCTACGGGCCGAGATCCGTCGACGAGATGGGCGAACTCTGGATCTTGGCGCTGCCGGATGACCCGCGCGACATGCAACGCTTGGAGCAAGCGATGGCGCTGCACAGCCATCGCGACATGCTTGCCCACGTCGAGAAAGAGTATCGCGACCTCCCCGACGACGCGGTCGCCGTGCACAACAAGGGCGTCGTGCTCCGCGACAGTGGCCAGCCGGATGCCGCCATAGCACTGTTTCGCAAGTCTGTCGCCCTCGACCCGTCGTTCGCCGAGGGGCAGTTCAATCTCGCCAAGTCGTTGAGCACAGCCGGACGCATTGAGGAGGCGATCGAACACTACTCGAAGGCGCTGACCGCGCTGCCGAAGTTCGTCGACGCCCGCAACAACCTCGGCTACCTGCTCGCTTCGAAGGGGCACTTCAACGCCGCCATCGAACAATACCGGGCCGGGCTCGCCGTGGCGCCGGACTACTTCGTGCTGCATGCGAACCTGGCTCTGGCACTGCGGTCACAAGGCAACTCACAGGCGGCGATTGCGCAGCTGCGAGAAGCGATTCGCCTACGCCCGATGATCGCCGACGGCTACCTGCACCTCGGTGACACGTACTACCTGACCGGAGAGACCGAATCCGCCGTGGCTGCGTACAAGGACACGGTCCGCGTCGACCCCAAGAACGCGGGCGCACACAGTGGACTGGGCGCATGCAGCTTCAAGACCGGGGATCTCGATGGTGCGATCGCGTTCTTTCGCAAAGCCGTCGAGTTACAGCCCGAGCTCGTACCCGCTCGCCGCAACCTCGCTCGAGCCCTCGACAGGAAGGGACTCTCGCGCGAGGCGAAAGAGCAGCGCGAAGCGGCACGCCAGATCGAGGCCCGCAGAGGTCAGTAGGCGCAAGCAAGCCCACTCGGACCAGACTCTCGCCGCAACAAAAAAAACCGGCTCGCGGGAGTGTCCCACGAGCCGATCAAGCTCCAGAGTGATTCTTCGTGAACTACCTGCCGCGCTTGGGGCAGCTCGTCCTAGTTCGCGCAGCCGAGAGGATCGCTGTCAGGATCGAGCCCGGGCAACGGGAACGGCTCCGACGGCGACGGACCGTCGCTGAACAGATACTGCAGCAGGTAAATCGCATCGGCGATGTTGAGCGTACCGTCGTTGTTGCTATCAGCGGCATCTTGGCACGGCGGCACAGGCCCATCGTTGAAGAAGTAAAAGAGCATGTAGACCGTGTCGGAGATATCGATGATCGTGTCGCCGTTCGCGTCGCCGCGAATGAACGGCAACAAGATCAACACCATGGCATCGTCTTCGACCATCCGCCGAGTGTCTCCCCCATTCGACACTGCGAGAGTGCCTTTGGGGGGCGAAGACACGCCATCGGAGAATTCGATGAACTGCGTTTGCGGGACAGACGCCGTCGCCGGCACCGACACCATGACGGTCGCGATCAGCAAGTTGTTGCCGACGGGGATGGCGTGACCGTCGTACGGGGGCGCGAAGTCCATGATCGCGGCCAACCACGCGAAGCCGTCACCGGGAGTGTTCGACCAGTCCATGCGGACATACTCGACGTTGGCCGAGCTCAACACGGAATCGGCAATCAGAATGTCGTCGACCTCCGTCGCTGCCGGATCAAAAGTCAGCGCAAACTCGATCGCCTCGATCTCCTTGTCGGTGTCGACGCGAATGTCGACGGGGTGACCCGACTCGCCTGGCGTAACGGTCAGATCGCTGGCGGTGATCGAGATCCCTGGGTCGACGGCCGGCGCGAAAGCCGCTGGGGTCATATCAACGCCGGGAATCGGAAACGGAAAGGACGGCATCGCCCCAGAGAGGAACAGCCACTCGATGTGATAGACGACATCGCCGATCTCGGCGGCACCGTTGTCGTTCACGTCCCCCGACTCGAGGTGAGGCGCCGGGCCGTTCGTATACAGGTACGACGTCAAGTAGACGGTATCGGTGAGGCCGAAAGCACCGTCCATATCTACGTCGGACCGAATGAACGTCTGGCCGCTGGCGCCTTGGACGCACAGCAAACTCCCCACGCACAACAACAGGCTCCACAACGCACGCATGTCGTCTTCCTCCCCGTGCCGTTCGGTGCCGCGCGGGAACGGATTCGTCCCGGGCGACGCTCTGGGTTCTGGCTGATTTATCTCATATAGCCCAGCCCCATGATAACACGTCGCAAATTGGGACGGCGGGCTTATTTCGCCAGATGAGGCGCTCACTCGACGACGCGCACCACCCCACTCTCGTCGCGCAGGACGGGGCTACCCGCAGGCAGCGTGTTGCTCCCGGAACGGTACTCAGAGTCCAGCGTGCAGCGACGTAGATGCCCGTCTTCGTAAAGAGTTACGGGTGCGAAGACCGACGCACGGCAAGGCACGCCGTCGATCTGCAGCGCCGCGGGGGGAAAGAACGAGCGGAGGCGTCCGCTGGGATAGAAACCGGTCGAGATCTTGCCGCGGCCACGACACAGGCGGCCGTCGATGAGCGTGTTCGTGCCCAGCCAGCAGCTTTCGAGGAAGCCGTTCGAATCGAACCAGAGCTGGGCGCCAGCTGGCAGCAAATGCCCCTGTACCGTCGTCGGGCTCGCTAGGCGACAACCGTGTAGGACCCCGTTCTCGTACAGGTGTAGCCAGTGGTCGCACGGAATCCCGTCGTAGACGACGGCCTGGCGCAGACGCCCCTTGCGAAAAGCCCCGCTCTCGGGGAATGGCTCGACAGTCCGTGCGATCAATGCCTGCTCAACAGCGGCGAAGGGCGCTGCGGCGGGACCCGGCACAACTTTGGCACCCGTCGCGCGGCAGGAACAACCGCACGCAACCAGGGCGAGAAACAGAACAACGTAGCAACTGCGCGGCATCGTAAGTCACCTTCCAACTCCCGTGGTTTGTTCTGGCCGCTGGAGCCTTTCTCGGCTTTGACACAATAGGCGTTGAACCTAGGGGCGAAAGACCAGGTGTCCCAGGGTGCCAAGCAAGGCGCGGGCCAACCGCGGAGCTGCCGTCGCACGCTACAGAGACTCCCGCGCTAGCCATCGCGTACAGACAACGCTGGGTGCGGCAGCAGCGGCTGTACAGTGGGGTGACATTCCTGGTTCAGACTCAACGGGTACTCTTGCACCGTACGGATACCCCAGCTTGAATCGCCAAATGGACGCCGCCGAATCTGTAGCAGGCCCAACTCCGAAGAAACGTCGCTGGCGCCGCCGAGCGATCGGCTGCCTCACGATCATCGCCGTCGTAGCCGCGATCGGCTGGTTCGCGCGCTTGTCGGTCGCCGAGTGGACTCTCCAGTCCCTGCTTCCGGGCCAGCTCAGTGAGGCCCTCGGCGGCAACGCGTTCGTCGGCGAGATCGAACTAACCCGCGCGCCGAAGTCGCAGCGGCTGCGCCTACGGATCGACCAGGTCACCGTGCGGCTCGACGGCGGTGTGCTGGACTGCCGGGCGATCCAAGTCGATTTCTCGAGCCTCGGTGGCGCCATCAGTGACACGTTGGCCGCAGTTCAGTCGGCCGAGATCGGCATCGCGTCGTGGCATGCCGAGGGAGCCCCCCCCGCAACGACAGCGCCTCAAGTCCCGCGCGTTGTCCTCCCCGCTGAGCTGCCGGAAGTCGCGTTCCCGATCTTGGTGCAACAGTGGCAGCTGCAGACAGTTTCGCGCACGGCATCGGGAACCGCTTCTTGGATTGCCGGCGAGTTGCAGGCAAACGCGACCGTCCAAGACACCGCGGTTCGCGCAACGCCTGACGTTCCTTGGGGCGCGGCGCTGCGCGCCAAGATCAGCGCCACAGAGATCACTGATATCCGATTGCGCACGCAGGGGTGGGCGGGCACCGGGAGCCTGCGCCGCCAGCCGGAAGGGTGGCGCGGTGTCCTCGACGTCGTGGGCGACGACGGCGACGCGAAGGTCGAGTTCGATCTCCCGATTGCGGCGGACCGCCCCGTTCATGCCAACATTACAGGCACACTGGGCAGCTCGCCGCCGTTGAGCGGCGTGTTCGAACTGCAGTCTCTGGCGCCCAACGCGCGCCTAGAGGGAGTCGTCACGACTCCGTCCGGCACCCTTGCCGTGACCGGTACCGCGAACGCTACGGCGACCGACCTGATGGCAGAGTTCGTCCAATTCGATCCCGGTCCTCTGTTGACCCCTTGGCTTCCCGACAACTATGAACTGACAGCCCCACTCAACGGAGAGTTGAGTTGGCAGCTCGCCGCTTCAACGACGCCCACGGCTGCCGCCGAAGCACGGATTCAGGCCCGCCTTCGAGGCGCTGGTCCCGGGCGACTGACGGCTCCCGGCGTAGACGAGAGCTTCACTGATCTGCACGTCGAAGGTTCGTATGGGCAAGATGGTCCCCGCATCGAAGCGCTCCGGCTCAGCGCTCTCAACGGCGCAGCCCAGGTTGGCGGGTCGATTCTTCCTGCACCTGACGGCGCATCGCAACTGGTCGTTGCAACGGTCCGAATCAACGAAGGATCGCTAGCCCTGCGCGGTCGGGTAGATCGCGAGCAGCTCGACTTGAACGTAGACTGCAACGGGCTCGACGTCGGTGCCGTGGCGCGCCACTTCGCTCCGGGATCCCCATGGAGCGGCGTGTTCGAAGGTTCGGCGACGCTGACGGGCACGTATGCGGAGCCACTCGTGAACGCCACGCTGACCAGCACCGATGGCGCACTGGCTCTCGCAGGGGAGCGGCTGAGCTATCGCAACTTGAATGCCAGCGCCTCGTATCGCCAGGGCGCAGTGGCACTCAGTCAGTGCCGTGTGGAAGCACTCGGTGGCGTGCTCGCTGCCAGCGGCAAGATTCCGTTCGTCGGCCAGAGGGAAGCCAGAGCCGACTCGAACGCCAACGCGACCTGGGACACGAATCTCACTTTCACCGGCATCGATGTCGGCGCGCTGCAACCATGGACCCTGATCTTCCGCGATCTCCGGGGCAACTTGACCGGCAGCGCCAGCGTAACGGGGACTGCAGCGACACCGGCCGTCGAGGCCACGTGCCGCCTCGAGAATGGCGAACTCGCCTTCGAAGGCTGGGAGCGGTTGCGCGACGTTGCGGCCGACTTGAACTACGAGGATGGCGAGCTGCGTTTCACGAACGTCAGCGGTCGTGCGGGAGGCGGCTCTCTCACAGGAGAAGGCTCGTGGAACGCGCGCGGGCCGCTAGCCGAAATCACGGCACAACTCCAGCTCGAGCGAGTCATCCTCGTGCGATCGCCAGACCTGGCACTGCGCGTCACCGGTGAACTGGCGCTCTCCGGGAACCACGAGAGCTCCGCCCTGACTGGCCAGCTCGAGGTTGCCCGCGGCATCTACCGCCGCAACTACTATCCACAGCTGCGCGGCGGCGCGACCAGCTCGTTCGACCTGTTCTCGCTCGGGGGCTTCTTCGCCAACACTCAGTGGGACATCCCGCTGCACCTGCGTGGTGGTTTTCGAATTGCCAACAACCGCGTGAAGATCACGCCGTACGGAACGATTCGATTGCGGGGCACTGGCGCCGTGCCCTATCTAGTCGGGCAAGTCTCCGCGAGCTCCGGCACGTTGTCGCTGCCGCACCTGCAAGTCGACGTCGGCTACGCCGAATTCGAGTTCCCAGAGAACGATCCATATCGGCCGCAGTTGCGCTTCCAAGGCACGGGCTCGATTCGCGACCACGAAATCACAGTCGACGCCGATGGCTCTCTGGACGACCTCGAAGTTGAGTTTCGCTCGCAGCCTGAGCTCCCCGAGGAACAAGTACTGGTGCTTGTCGCCACGGGGCGCTTTCCGCGAGATCTCTCAGAGGGCGGTGTCGAGACAACGGCTGCCACCGAACTGGCGCTCCTCTACGGCCCGCAGGTCTGGGAGTGGATCTTCGGCCAAAGCACTGGATCGGTACTCGAAGACATTACGATCAGTACCGAGAACGCCAATAGCGCCGACGAAGTCGACCGGATCACGGTGGAGTGGCGCCTGCAAGATGGCGTTTCTGTCGTCGGCGAACAGGATCACCGCGGGGACGTGAACGTCGATGTCCGCTTCTTCTGGTGGTTCCGTTGAGCCGGGCAGTGGCGTCCGCATCTCGCTGGCTGCTGCTCACGCTGTTTCTGTGCGTCAGCAGTGTCGCTGCGGCCTCTGCGGAGCTCGAAATCGAGATCGACGGCAACCAGACACTGACCAGTGCGCGCATCCTCGCCGACATCGAGTTCTGGCTCGAGGATCTGCGCGACGCTCCCGGGGATGAATCGGCCCTGATCGACACGGCATACGCGATCGAGAACCTGTACCGCGGCTTCGGCCACCCGCAAGCGCGCGTCACCGGACAGGCTGAAGGCAGCGGAGATCGCTGGCGCGTCCGCTTCACGGTCACGGAAGGGCCGGTCTTCGTCGTCGAGGACATCAAGGTCGTAGGCAATGCTCAGTACGACGACGATACCCTCGAGAAGCACTTCGGATGGCGACGGCGCGGCCTCCTCGAAACAGGCAAACAGCTGTTTGGCAACGCGGAGCTGCAACGCGGTTTGGATGCGATCCGCATCCGCTACCAGGTCGCGGGCTACCTCGACGCAACCGTCGAAGCCACGACACAAGAATCTCGCAAGAAGGACCGCGTCGCCGTGCGGATCTCGCTGCAAGTTACCGAGGGGCCGCGCTACGTCGTGCAGTCGCTGACCCTCGGCACCGCCGCCCAGACCCCGGAAGCTCTGCTACTCCGAGTCGCCGGCGTGGGTGCAGGAGCTGTCTATTCTCGGCGACTCCCGGTGGAGGTCGAGAGTCGCGTCGAGCAGTTTCTGCGCAACCGCGGCTTCTTCGATCCAGTGGTCGCCGTCGAGGCCACGCGCGTCGGACCAGCAGCGTTCGCTCTTGAACTGCAAGTCATCGAAGGCAATGAAGTCACGCTGGGTGCCGTGGACATCACCGGCTTGCAGCAAGTGAACCGTGGTTGGATCGACGAACGCTTGGAGTTCGCGGCTGGCGATGCATACAGCGTCTATCTCCTCGATGCCGCGCGCCGCCGACTACTACGCTCGGGCTTGTTCGAGTCCGTCACGATCTCGGCCACACCGAGTCCAGACGACGCTTCCGAAGTTTTCGTGACCGTCGAGCTCGCCGAGAAGGACCGTATTCGCCTGTCGACACAGCTGGGCTTCGGCTCCTATGAATTGGGACGCGTCGGTGTCGAGCTGTATCACCGCAACCTCTTCGGGCGGGCGCTCGAGGGACGCTTGCGTGGCAAAGGCTCGTTTCGCGGCGAAGAAGTCGCTGGAAACTTGCGCTACCCCTTTCGCACCGACTACCCCGTAGCGCTGACCCTCCTCGGTCGTTACCGGCGCTTCGAAGAGGTCTCGTTCGAGCGCCAGGAGATCGAGATGTCGACCGGCGTCGAAGTGGCGTTGAAAGAACGTGCGATCGTCAGCGTCGGCTACACGCTGCGCGACGAGCAGATTCATGACCCCGAGCCGACCGTGCCCACAACGCTGCTCGACGACTCCCGAGCCGCGCTGTTGTTCGGGAACATCCAACGTGATCGACGCGATTCGGTGCTGGATCCGAGCCGCGGCTACATAGCGTCGCTGCGTACCGAATACGCAACGGAAGAGCTGGGCTCTGAGTTGAGTTTCGTGCGCCTCAAAGCGCGCTTCACCGGGATCATCGAACTCCACGAAGGGTGGACTCTGATCGGCTCGATGCGCGCCGGTTACCTGCGTCCTCTGCAGTCAGAGATCATCCCTCTAGGGGAACGCTTCTACCTCGGCGGCGCACGTTCCGTGCGCTCGTTTCGCCAAGACGGTGTTGGCCCAAAGGACGCGAGTGACAACCCCATCGGGGGCGAGGCGTTCACGCTGGCGAACCTCGAGCTACGCTTTCCTATCTGGAAGCAACTGGGCGGCACCGCGTTCGTCGACGCCGGCAGCGTGCATGCCGATCACAACGACTTCACGCGCTCGGACTATCGCTACGCAGCGGGGGGCGGGTTCTTACTGAACACGCCGATCGGGCCGTTTCGAGTCGATGCAGCCGGCACGCTGAATCGAGAAGCCGGGGAAGACTCCTGGGCGATCCACGTGCTCCTCGGGCACCCCTTCTAGAGCCGCCCCGCGATCGACGCCACTTTCGCCACTACTTCGGCGGGTCGCGCGGCTGATCCCACCCTTCACCGAGCACGGCCGTGACGGCTTCCTCGAGCGCCGTGGCAATGTCGATCTCGTGATGCTCCTCGGGCACAGCCGCGTCGTCGGCGCGCCCCTTCATGCGACCCAACAATGCCCGGAGCTCCTCGTCGGAGATCTCCGTGAGCTGTCTGTTCTCGTTCATCGGCAGGCCGATCTTCTTCAGATCGTCAGGATCGATCACCCCTTCCTGAATGCCACGGGCGTAGCGTTCGATCGTCAGCCAGCCCGCCTCCTTCTCGGTATCGGAGAGCTGCGACGGATCGATGTACTTCCCGCCGAACACGGCAATAGGCACGATGATGACTGCTGGGCTGTGCGAAAACTCCTCGACAACCTGGCCGATCTGATCTGCGCTGATACGCTCATCCTCGAACGCAGCGATGACACGATCGGAGATATCACGCAAACGCTGATCTTGCTCTTTGGAGAGATCCAACTCTTTGATTGTTTCGTCGAAACCGGCGCGGAACGCGCTTCCCACCATCGAACGCCAGTTCAGCGCTGCGTAGACCCCGCCGATCAATAAGATCGCGAAGATGATCAAACAGCCGATCCCAAAGATCTTCAGCAGCGACGACGACTGCGCCTGCGGTTGCCCCGCTGCGCCGGGGCCGCCCTTGAATTCCGCCATGGTCCCACCCTTCCGCCAAGTCCTGAGAGAAGTAGAGCGCTTTCTTCGGGCTGGAGCAACCACGCTTCTTGACTGCCCCCGAACCAGCGGTAATCTCCTGAAGAAGTAGACGCAGCACGCGCATTCGGCGCTCACTACCAGACCCATTGGACTTTGGCAGGAATGAAAAAAGACTCCCTTCTAACGATCTCTTTTACAGTGGTGATAAATCTAAGTGGATCAAATTGGCAAATAGCTTAAAAC
>JBCCHQ010000123.1:0-19130 GCA_039028735.1 Planctomycetota bacterium
ACCTACGACGTTCATAGTTGGGGATAGATTGGGCTTTTCCAGCAAAATACACGGCCAATCGATCGCCGCGCCGGCGACCTGCGCTCCGGATCCAACTCCCGACGCTCTCACCTGCGATACGTTCGCCGCCTGTCCGTAAACCGTTCGCAGAAATACGACTAAGTAATGACAACCGGCCGCTCGGTGGCAAACGCCGAGCGGCCGGCGGTCGTATCTGGGTCTGGAAACCTCGAGTGGCCGTGGTCCGTCCTCAGGCCGATCGCCCTAAGCAGTTCTGCAGAGGACACTTGCGAAGACGCAACCCACTGCCGCTGCGCACACTTTTTCGGCGTTCGCAGGCGGACACACTGCCCAGAGGTGGTAAACTTGCGCCTTCACGCTCGGAGCGGCGTTCCAGGTCGCAGAAACAACCCCACTATCATGCGCTGCCTATCCATTGATACAGCGCGGGGTTCAATGTGATCCGGAACGGGCTTGGGCTTGTATCTGGGAAGGGCTCGAAGCCAAAGAGTTTCGATGGGTTGCGGCGATGGCGTCGCGATTGGGGTAAGGGATCTGCGGTCGGTCAGAGGAAGCCGTCCGCGCGAGAGAAAGAGGTTCACCGTGGTGTCGACGTCAGTCCGCCAGCGTCTCGGAATCATCGCCTGTGGAATCGTGGCGATGTTCCTATTCGCAATGCCCAGCGCACATGGGCAGTGGGTTCAGTTCGTCAATGAAACGACTTCGCGTCTCGTGGCCGGCACCGGCGTCGGTAGCGGCGACACAGAAGAGAAAGACTACATCTGGGGCGATGTCGACCAAGACGGCGACGTCGACCTGGTCTGTGTCCGCAAAGAACCGTTCACGACCGAGGGACGACGTGCAAACGTGCTGTTCATGAACGAGGGCGTCGCCGAAGGGCACCCGATCAATGGCGTGCTCGTCGACCGCACCGCGACCTACGCCGCGGCCTCGGACGTGCCGGGCGATTCCGGTTTCTTGACCCCGACCAACGACCGCGATGTCCAGTTCGGCGACTTCAACGGTGACGGCTGGCTCGACATGGTCACGGCAGTCACGATGAGTGACAACCAGCCGAAGATCATCAAGATGCCGCGCATCTACATCAACTTGGGTGAGGATGCGATGGGCAACTGGCTCGGCTTTCAGCACCAGGACAGCTGGATGCCCGACCTGTCGATCGGCACTTCGAACGCCAACTCTGCGCCGCGCTTTTGCGCTGTCGCCGTCGTTGACATCAACGATGACGGACAAGACGACCTCTACTTCGGTGACTACGACGCGCAGGGTTTCGGCGTCAATATCCCGATGCTGCACGACTACAACGACCGCGCCCTGATCAACACGGGAACCGCGTTCGTCGACCAGACGGCCGCAATGTTCTTGAACCTGCTGCAGCCGACTGGCGCCGTTGCGCAGCCTTTCCCGCAGTCGACGTTCAGCGCGTCGGTAACGGTCGCCGACATGAACAACGACGGCAAGACCGACATCATCAAGCAGAGCTCGCTGCAGGATCCACGCTTCGTGGCCATTTCGTACCACAACCCGACCACGGACAAGTACGAGACCCACGATGAGGTGTATAACCTGGCCGCCTACTTCGTGTCGGCGGGCGACCTCAACAACGATGGTCTCAACGACCTCGTGATCGTCGACGACTTCACCGATCGCATCATGTTCAACCAAGGTGTCGTGGGTGGCATGGCCACGTGGGACACGAACGGCGACGGTAGTGACGACTCGTTCAACCTGCAGGGCTCGACCAACGAGTTCGGGGGCAACTCATTGATCGCCGACCTCGACAACGATGGCTGGAACGACGTGCTCGTCGCGGACGTCGACGTCGATATCGCAGGGTGCAACCGCCGACTGCGCCTCTTCCAGAACGGTGGCGCCGCCTCGAACCCACCACCCGTCGGTACCGTTGTTACGCTCGCTGAAAACGGTGGCGCGCAGCCTTGGACGCCGAACGGGACCCACGACATCGCGCTGATCGACCTCAACAGCGATGGCTTCCTCGACATGATCCTGGGCACCTGCACCGGAACCGAGATCTGGATCAATGATCCGCCGATCGGGATCACGTACACATACCCGCTGGGGCTGGCCGAACTGACTGCGCCGAACGCGGCGTTGACTCAGCAGGTCGAACTGGTGCCCGCTGGTTCGACGGTGGCCCCGGGCACCGTGATGCTGAACTACTCCGAGAACGGTGCTGCCTACCAGCAGATCGCTCTCAGTGAGATTTCAGCCAACGTCTACGAGTTCACGTTCCCGGCCGCGCCGTGTGGCACGACGTTCGACTACTTCTTCAGTGCCGATCTCGCAATCGGTGGTACCTACAACGACCCGGCCGCAAGCGAGTATCACCTCACCGTGTCCGAAGTCGGCTCTGGGGTGACCAGCGAGAACTTCGAGAGCGGCAGCACCGGATGGACGGTCGTCAACGACCCGAGTCTGTCCACGGGCGCCTGGGTGCGCGCGATTCCTGTCGGTACCACGATCCAATCGCAGCCTTCCGCCCCATCGGCGGATGCCGGCGGTGGAGCCGACCAGTTCTGTATGATCACGCAGAATGGCAACCCTGGTGGCTCGGCTGGTAGTGCCGACGTCGACGGCGGTCCGACGCAGCTCTTCTCGCCGGTCTTCGATCTGGCCGCGGGCGACGGAATCATCGAGTTCGACTACTGGTTCATCTCGGCGGTGTCTTCGACAAACTACTCGGCCGGCAACGACTTCCTCGGAGTCGCAGTGTCCGACAACGGCGGCAGCTCGTGGATCAACGTGACCACGTTTACGCACGACGCAGGTCAGTGGCGCCCGTTCTCGTTCGTTGCGAGCGAGTACGTCACTCCGTCGAACAACATGCAAGTGCGCTTCACCGTCGCCGACACGTCACCGGGCTCGATCACCGAAGCCGGGATCGACAACTTCGCGGTAACGTTCCTGGGTTGCCTCGACCCGACGTTCGCGCGTGGCGATGTCAACGCCGACGGTAACAACGATATCAGTGACCCGGTGGCACTCTTGGGCCACCTGTTCAACTCGGCAACGATCGTTTGCCAGTCGTCGGCGGACGCCAACGACGATGGCACGACGAACATTGCCGACGTCGTCCGGATGCTGGATGCCCTCTTCGGCGTCGGCGGTCCCCTCTCGGGTCCGGCGGTCTGTGGAGTCGATCCAACGCCGGATAGCTTGACCTGCGATAGCTTCCCTGCCTGTCCGTAGGGACACGAGCCCGCCCATCCGTCCGATGGGCGGGCTCGCTCTTTTTGCTAGGAAGCTCTGGTGCCCAACTTCTGTTTGGACTGTGAAGTTGTGAGGGCAAGTTTGTCCTCAACACGCACCTTTGAAACCGCGTCGTCCGATTTGTCTCGGGTCTGAAACGGACTGTGCCAACCCGTTGGCGCGACGCAATACGAAGAAAGAGGAATGCATGCAGTGGCCATTCTCCAGGGTCGCCGCCCTGCTCTTCGTCGGCCTGGCTTGCGCCAGCCCGACGGCGGATGCACAAGTGGTCCCACAACCGAAGCTCGGCGGCCCCGTGCACGGGCTCACGCTGACCGAGGATGATCGTTTCGACCTGGGCAAGATCCAGTACGAACGTGAGTTCAACGCGTCGGAAGGACTCGGCCCGGGCTTCAACCAGGCGGGTTGCGGCACGTGCCACAACGCCCCGACCGTCGGCGGTTCCGGCACAACGTCGGTGACGCGCTTCGGCTTCGTCGAGAAGGGTGTGCCCTTCGATGATCTCGCTAGCCTCGGGGGCTCGTTGCTCCAGGCGCAGTCGATCAGTCCGACGTGCCAAGAGTTCGTACCGGCGACAGCAAACGTGACAACGGCGCGCATGACGACGTCGACGTTCGGCCTGGGGCTGATCGAGGCGATCCTCGACTCAGACATCATTGGTAACGAGACGGCGCAGGCATCCTCGCCATCGACCGTCGCTGGGCACGTCCACTACGTGCCGATGCTGGAAGCCCCCGCTGCCCCACTGCGCCCCGGCCGCTTTGGCTGGAAGGCACAGGTCGCAACGGTGCTGACCTTCTCAGGTGACGCCGCACTCAACGAGATGGGCATCACGAACCGCCTGGTCCCGAACGAGAACATGCCCAACGGTAGCATGGCTACGTTGCTGGCTTGCGATACCGTGGCGGACCCCGAGGACGGACCCGACGCGCAAGGCTTCGATTTCATCGATCGCATTACGGACTTCCAGCGCTTCCTCGCACCACCGCCACAAACGCCGCGGTCGGGGATGACCGGCGAAACGATCTTCAACCAGATTGGTTGCGCCGAGTGCCATCGGCCCGCCTATACGACCGGTCCAGCGCCCGAGCCGTCCCTGGCGAACCAGGCGATCCGTCCGTACTCCGACTTCCTCGTGCACGACATGGGACTGCTCGGAGATGGCATTGTGCAGGGCGGCGCCCTCGACCTCGAAATGCGCACTCCCGCGCTGTGGGGACTTCGCTGGCGTGACCCGCTGCTGCACGACGGTCGTGTGTCCGGCGGCACGTTCACGAATCGCATGATCGACACGATCAACGAGCACTCGGGTCAGGGGCAGGCGTCGAAGGACGCGTTCAATCTGTTGTCCGTCGCGGACCAAGACGCGTTGGTGTCGTTCCTCGACTCGCTCGGCCAGCACGAGTTCGACGTGGATAACAACATCTTCATCGACTACGCGGACTTCGAGGACTTCTGGGCCTGCTACGTCGGCTCGTACGCGAACGCGTACACCCCCGACGACGACTGCGCCATTCACGACGTCGATCAAGACGGTGACGTCGACGACGATGACTTCGCGGTCTTCCTGATGGTACACGAAGGACTCCTTGTCGACTGCAACAACAACTTGATCCCCGACATGGAAGAACTCATCAACGGCACCGCGTCCGACTGCAACCACAACGCAATTCCGGACGAGTGCGACCTTCTGGCCGGCACGTCGCTGGACATGAACTCGAACAACCTGCCGGACGAGTGCGAAGTGTTCCGTCGTGCGGACTGCAACTCTGACGGCGCGCAGAACGTCGCTGACGCAGTTTTCTCGCTGAGCCACCTGTTCGTCGTGGGTAGCGAGACTCCGCTGTGCGAAGACGCCTGCGACGCAAACGACGATGGCATGCACGACATTGCCGACCCGGTGCGCTTGTTGACGCACTTGTTCTCCGCTGCGTTGGCCCCGCCGGCGCCGTACCCAGGGTGCGGTAACGACGGTACCGACACCGACTCACTGCCGTGCACGACGACGAGCACCTGCCCGTAGTCGCGACCGGTTGACGTCATGAACAGGCTTCCTCGTATCGCGGGGAAGCCTGTTTTTTTGTACCGCAGTGATCTGGACCAACTTCGCGTAGACGGGCACCCGATGGCACCGACACTCGCACTCAGTTTCCGACCGCCTCTCGCTTGGGAGGAGCTGCTGAAGTTCTTGGCACCGCGAGCGATCGTGGGAGTCGAACAGGTAACTGCCGACCGCTACCGCCGCGTGTTGACTGTCGACGGGAACACCTGCTGCGTAGAGGCAGGCCAACTTGACGACTCTGCTTTGTCCATCGCAGTCAGCGGCGCGGCGAAGGGTGCGCTGGGACCGGGAAGCACGCTGACCGAACTGCTGCGCGACCTATTCGATCTCGACGCGCCTATCGAGGAGATCGACACGCACCTCGCCACTTCTCGACGGCTCGCGCCACTTGTCACGCGAAGTCCGGGACTGCGCGTGCCCGGGGCGTGCGACGGGTTCGAACTGGCGTGGCGGGCGGTCCTTGGACAACAGGTCTCCGTGGCGGGCGCGACTACCCTTGCAGGGCGCTTCGCCGCAGCCTTTGGCCAGGCTACAAACACGGAGTTCCCCGAGATCGTGCGCCTGACGCCCACGGCAAGCGATGTTGCCAGCGCCGACGTCGAACAGATCGCGGCAATCGGACTCCCAATTCGCCGGGCAGCAACGATCCGCGGCGTTGCACGACTCGCCGTCGAGCAGCCAGAGTTCTTCGCCCCCGGTTGCGACCTGGAAGTGGCGCGGACTGCACTCCTCGACCTTCCCGGCATCGGTCCGTGGACGGCCAGCTACATCGCCATGCGCGCGCACCGGGATCGAGACGCATTCCTCGAGAACGACCTCGGAATCAAGAAGGCACTCGACCAACCAACCCCCCAAGCAGCCATCGCACAAGCCAAAGCGTGGCACCCCTACCGCGCCTACGCCGCAATGCACCTCTGGAGCAGCCTGTAAATCTCACCCCGTTGCAATCCCACCCACGATCTCCGACACTCCCCCCCAAGGGCAGGTGGCGGAACTGGCAGACGCGAAGGACTTAAAATCCTTTCCCCACCACGGGGGTCCGGGTTCGAGCCCCGGCCTGCCCACAACCTCCTCACACAACCTCCTCACACAACCTCCCCAGCCACACCTCGCCAGCCAAACCTCGCCAGCCAGGGCAATCGTGGGTGAAACCCCACCAGCAGATACCCGGTTGATTCGACTCCTAGTGACGCTCTTGTTCCCTGCCGTCGCTGGCTCCATTGGAGTTTGAGTGTCCGTTGCTGGACGAGATCCCGAACGAGAACCGAATGCGGACGGACAAGCGCTAGTTGAGCCGCATCTTCTTCCCAGCCTGTCGAAGCTCTGCCTCATCAGACTCTTTGGCCTACTCAGTTTCAGGCTACTCCTTCATACGCCGGGCGCGGCAATTCTAAGGCCGAGGATTACCCTGGGTTGGGGAGTGGGTTATTCTCTGCGCGGGAGGAATGCGGGGTTTGTTTTGGGGGCGGTGCGAGAGACAAAGGGGGGACCGGGAATGCTCAACGCTCGGCACGCTGCGGTATTGGCGTTGGGGTTGTTGGGGCTGTTGGTGGGTTGCGTACCACTGCACTCCTACACAGCTCTGGGAGAAGTTGAGGTGGTGCAGAGTGAACTGGATGGGACCATCCGGTTTAGCGATGAAGCACTGCCCGGTACAGACATCGATGTCGTCGACTCTCTGGGGATCGACCGCGATGAGGTGATTGCGGCTTACCGGGGTGCCGTCAACTTCGGGCCTGTCAGCGTCGAAGTAGAGTACGCAGAAGCTGAGTACACCGGGGATGCGATCCTGACCGAGGACATCACCTTTCTCGGCGAGACCTTCACGGTATCGTCCGATGTCGCGAGCAAGTTGACGGGCCTCATGGCGGGCGGCAAGGTCCGCTTTGGCCTCCTTGGCGTTGGATCCCAAGAAGGTAAACCAGGCGTTGTCGTCGGCGGCATCGTCGGGCTGCAGTACATGGAGCTGTCAGCCGAGCTGGTCTCGACCTCGCTGGGCCTGAGAGGGGAAGACACGGAACGCGTCGTCTTCCCGGTAGTCGGCGGATCGGTACGTCTCGACCAACCACTAGGCGGCAATGCGATGCTATTCGTCGAGGCGGACGCCAGCGGCATGCAAGTTTCGAACTCAGACGCCGACGGAACATTCCTCGACGCAACTCTGCACCTCGGACTAGTGCTGAGGGAGGTCTTCACATTCGGTGGCGGCTACCGCTTTCGTCGCGTCGACTTCGAGATCGAGGATGACGAAGTCGACGTCGACGTCGACGGGCCGTTCGTGTTCGCTGGGCTGCGCTTCTAGGAGGCGCTACTTCGGCTTGGCCGCACCGCGCAGCCGCACCGCGCTGGCCACGTGTTCGTGATAGAAACGCTCGGGCGCCACTTCCGTGACGATCCAGAAGTGTGTCTCGCCTTGGCGAAAGCAAAGCACGCTGTGACTATCCACTCTCACGCACAAGCAGCACCCCGGCTTCCACGCCTTCTTCGGCAACGACTCGGTCTGCCCCAGCCGCACTTCAGCGGGTGTCGCAATCAGTGAAAACGTACTGCCGTCAGCAGTTTCGAAGCACAGCTGGTAGCCGCCGCACCAGCCACCGAACTCCCTCTCGCGCAAGCCAACGAACCGTGGCGACCCCGCGAGAGTTGGCAACTCGCCACTCAGTCCAGACTTCGTTAGTAACGTGCGCGCCTTCTCCAAACTCATACGACGCAGCCCCGCTTTGGACTCGAGGTGCGTCGCTAGAGCGTCCTGAGCAGTCTGCGCATGAACCAGATAGTCTGCGCTCGAACCCACATTCAAGACCAACGTCACGATCAACCCGACAACGATGATGCCAGCCGCCGCGAGCAGTTTCGGAGAACGCCAACGTCCCGACGCAGATTCTTCAGTCTGCACGTACAAACGTTCCCGCAGGCGCTCATGAAAGCCTGCCGGAACCGGCTCTTGCTTCGCCTTGGCCAACACCAACTTCTTCAGGCGTCGGATCCCCTCGACCTGCTGCTGGCACGCGGCGCAATCATTCACATGCGCAACCACACTGCCGCGGTCAGGATCTACGAGTTCACCATCTACCCAATCGTGCAGTAACGGCTGGATCTCCAGACACTCGTTCTTCATCGTTCGTCGCAATCCTGGTGGGCTTGCTTCAAGTAGCCAAGATCCCGTGCATAGTCTTCAAGTCGCTCGCGCAGCAGTCCACGCCCACGCGAGATTCGAGACCGCACAGTCCCAAGAGGCGTATCCATGATCTCGCTGATCTCTTCATAGGAGAGACCATCGAGATCGCACAGTAGAAGAGCTCGCCGAAACTCTTCAGGTAGCTCCGCTAGGTGGTGGTTTATCTCGTCTCCGAACAGGTCCAGAAACAGCTCTTCGTTGTCGATGTTCTGCGACAAGAAGGGGCGTCCGTCTTGAGCTGTGAGATCAGGACTCGCGTCCATCGTCGCAACTTCCACAGTACCGAGTTCTTGATGGACCGGGCGGCGCTTGCGCGCGCGGTAGCCGTCGATGAACAGGTTCTTACAGATCTTGAAGAGCCACGCCTTACAGTTGGTCCCTACCCGAAAGCGTGCAAAGTTCTTGTACGCACTCACGAAGGAGTCTTGAACCAGATCTTCAGCGGCTGAGGAGTTCTTCGCCAAGCTGTGCGCGAATCGATAAAGCGCTTCTGCGTGCGGCATCACCAGCCGCTCGAATCGATCGCGTTTCTGCTGCGACACCTGACCTCCGAAACCGACGAGACAAGACACCAGGACCTTCCAGACAGGGTAACGTGCCGTCCCCACAGCTTGTTCCCAGAAATCGGCCAAGGATGCGAGCTTCCAGTTTTGGTATGGTGCGCCCTGGTCGGCTGCCTGGACCGAGGCCGGCGGTGAGTGCCCTCGCGGAGGTGAGAATCCCGGTGACTTCGCGCCCTCAGCCTGAGCCCGACGACGCGGCTCACAGCGCACCAGAATCCCAGCAGGCGTCGCAGCCCCCTCCAGAGGCCTCGTCAGAGCCCTGCTCGCTGCCTACTCTGCAGCAGGCGCTGTTGTCCAACATCGACAGCAACAGTGCGGTCGTCGCCGATTTACAGCGTTGGGGCGAGCTCTTGGGCCTCGTTGCGCTGCGCCGTCAGCTCGGCACTGAGTTGCCGGTCCTGACCGTCCTGATTGGCCCTACCGGAGCGGGCAAGTCAACTCTCTTCAACGCCCTCGCCGGCCGCGACCTCAGCCCCACCAGCGCCATTCGGCCCTGCACGACGCATCCGGTGGGCCGCGGGGACCCCGCGACGACTGCGCGGGTCTCTGCGGATCCCACCCTCGACCTCGACCCGACCCAGGTGCGCTGGATCGACGAGAAGATCTCTGGCGATCAGGTCATCGTAGACACCCCGGACTTCGACGGGGTCGAGCCTCACAACCGCGCCCTTGCCCGCCGCTTCATCGCCCGCGCCGACCGCATCATTTTGGTTCTGACTCCCGAGAAGTACGGGGATGCGTCTGTGTGGAACGTGATCGATCAAGTGCGCGCAAGCAACAAAGTCGTCGGTTGCATCTTCAACAAGTCGAACGGTGGCCATGCCTTCTCTGATTGCCAACGATTGCTGGCGGAAGCCGGACTCCCACCTGCCATCGAGATGGCGCGACAACCTGGCGAACCAACAGCAACCGAGCTCGACGCCAACGCTGTCGCCCAGCTCCAGCAGCTCCTCGAGGTTGCCGACCCTGACGCAATCCGAAAAGCGCGAGCCGAAGCAGACGAAGCGGCCGAACAGTCGCTGCGCAGAGACGTCATCGAGCCGTGGCTCGAAGGGCTCTCAGCGGCCGCCCAACACGGCGCCGAAGCCCTCGGCACGCTGCGCGACAACCTACCCACCCGAATCGAGCAACAGCTATCGCTACGCCTCGACGAAGCACTGCGGCAGGAGTTGCAGAACCGCTTTCTCGAGCAAGTACAACGCTATGACTTCCTCCGTGAGCCGCGCCGCTGGCTCCTGACACCGTTTCGGTGGTTGTTGGGAAAGGAAGAGCCTGCCAACTCCGGTCCACTCGCTGTCGATGAGTGGTTGGTGCAAGCGTACCTGGACCGTTTCGGTGAACTAAACCTCGAGGTCGCAGCCGATCTACGCAACATCGCCACAGAAGTCCATCAACAAGCTTCTGACTTCCCGGCGTGCAGCATCGAAGCTCCCGACGAAACGATACGCAAGGAACAGCTACAACGCATCTGCTCGCTGTTTCGTGCAGAACTCGAGACTCAGAGCCAGCGCATTGCCGAGGGGCTGTCGGTCGGTGGCAAAGTCAGCTTCTATGGCTCCCAGGCATTGATCCACACCGTCATGTTGGTCGTGTTCGTCAAGTCCGGGGGGCTGGCCGTCGGGGAACTTGCTGCCCAGGGTCTTGTCAGCCCCTTCGTCGCGCGCCTTTCCGCGCAGCTGACTTCCAGCGGCGAAGCCAGTGCGGTCGAAGAAAAGCTCACCGCTGCCTTCTATCGCGAAGTCCAGCAACAGCTGGAACCGCTGCCGGAACGGTTGGACGAACACCTCAGCGCTCTACAGCGTGCTGGGGCAGACCCTGATAAGTGGCGCGAGGCCACACGGAGCTGGGATGCTGCCAACCGTCGCTGAACTTCAGACTTTTCGGACGCGCTTGCAGGCGGCGCCCACGAGCCCGCTGCAACGCTGCGCCGATCTCGAACGCGTCCTGGAGCGGGCGGCGCGAGCCGAACGCGCGTTGGGCGAACTCGACCAGAAACACCTGACCGTCGGGTTGCTCGGGGGCACCGGCGTCGGCAAGTCGACGCTCTTGAACGCGATCGCTGGCACCGAAATTTCTCGCCCCGGCGATCGCCGTCCGACGACGGAACGTGCCGTCAGCTATCGCCATCGTGAGGACCCTGCACCGGCGTGGCTGTTGGCCGACGACGTCACGCCGAACACGAAGCCGCACGGGGTCGACTCGCTGCGTGGCGTGCTGCTGTTGGACCTCCCCGATTTAGACAGCTTCGAGCGCGGGCACCGGCAGCTGGTCCACCGAGCGCTCCCGCACCTCGACTTGCTCTTGGTAGTCACCAATGGCGAGAAGTACGGCGATCAGGTGCTCTACGATGAGATTGAGCAGCTACCTCAAGCTCCACGCAATCTCGTCTTCGTCCTCAACGCGATCGATCTGTTGACGGCAGACAATCGCGACATCGTCCGACGAGATTTTTCCGAGAAGCTCGCGCGGCTCGCACCGGCACTTACTGGCCCTGCGCACGGGGCCGCCCCCACCATCTACTCTGTCAGTGCACTCCAGGAGATCACGGACTCCGTGCAGAGATGCGCTAGCGAGTTCAAGTCTCTACTAGAGCACCTCGAGCGCCTTGCCGGCACGTCGGAGAGGCGCGCCGTACTTGCCGCCAACGCCGATGCCGCCGTCCAGCAGCTCGCAGTCGATTGGCGACGCTACCTACCACCCACCGCCGTCGCCTCCGGGCTGGCGGCGCTACGCACCGTCGCGACGACGTTACCTCCCATCTCGGTTGAACAACAGCATGCACTGCGCACGCACCTTGAGGAGAGTCTTGGAGCCCCACTCGCCGAGCGCGCACTGCGGGCATCGTGGTTTCCGATCGGGCCCATTGATTTCTTCCTGCGACGGTTTCGCAAGAAACGGGTAGTAAGCGGCCAGGGCGCCAGCGCCGCGTTGGCCGCATCTTTTCAGGACGACCTCCTGGATCGACCGCTGCGCCTAGCGCGTCACGCGGCGGCCGAAGCGGTCCGTCAATTCGAACCACAACTCACGGTCGCTGTGCCAACACCCAGCGTTCAGTCGGTCGCCAGCGACAAGGTCGATCGTTGGCTCGACCAGATGCGGAACCGAGCGGCGCGATGGGCATGGCGGCTGCGACAGCACTTGCTGCCCGGGGCTACTGTCGCTGCGATCACCGCCTGGATCATCGCCAAAGCAGCGCAGCTCGTGGACGGCGACGTGTCGTGGACCACCGCCATCTGGGACATCAGCACTGACTTCGCGGCCGCGTTGAGCCCCCCGACGATCGCGATCCTCGTAGGGTCGGTTATCGTCTACTACCTGCTGGTCTATCCCTACTTCCTCTACTGGCTCGACCGCCGCGTCCAAACTCGGGCGCAGCAGGGAGCCAAACTCTTCGTCGACTCCTGGGCGAAGCATTTTCGAGAAGTTTGGGGGGAGCCGATCGCAACCACGATCGATGAACTCACCAGCTGGTGGGAAGAAACACAGCGAGCGGCAAGACCAATCACCCGGGAGACCGATCGCGCAGTCGAACAACAGGCTACGACGAAGTAGCACCCTGTGCGTCGACAGCTGCATGCAGCGCCGCTACGAGATCGTCCTGCCCGCGTAGCGACGCAACCACTGCAAGAAAGCGCGGTAGGTCCCCATCACAAGCCGCCAGCAATTCGGCGAAGACTTCTTGATCGGCGCGATAGAGATCCAGCGCCAACACGCGCGGGTTGCTCCACTCGACGTCCTGCCAACCCTGAGCGTACTCGGTTTCGAACGGAGTCTGCGCCAGCTTCTCTCGTAGCTCTGCGAACACGCGCGCGCGCTCCTGCAGACGCTCATCCCGCGTTGGGCGCTCGTATGCAGCCAGTAGATCTTGCTTCATGGCGGCCATGACTTCGCGCAGCCGCGCCCGGTCTCGGAGGCGCTCTTGGTAGTTCGACAACTCTACGGAATCTGCGCCAAAAGTCGCTGCCAGAAGGCGCGCCGCCAACACGCCACCCACGAACTCGGCCAAGTTCTCGTTGAATCGCAATTGGTCGGGGAAGAAGACCGTGGCGTGAGTCAGTTCGTGAAAGACCGTTTCCTCGAGATCCCCAGGCGCCGTGTCGAGGAACCGGCGAAAGAGCGGATCGTCGAACCAGCCTAGCGTACTGTAGGCGCCCCCTGCGCCAATGTAAGTCTCGTAGCCTGCGGCGCGCAGCACACGCTCTTCGCGCACCGCTGCCGACCGATCGAAGAAGCCCTTGTACGAGAACGACCCGACCAGCGGAAAGCGCCACTCGTAGGACTCGAGACGATCCGGCGGGCTTGCAAACAACACCCAGACCGGCGGCCGCCCGCCCAGATCGACGTAGCTACGATAGGATGCCCCGACCTCCAGTCCGGCAGCCCGGGCCCAGACCAGCACGCGCTCGACGCGAGCAAACGCAGCCTCCTGCGCCGGCACCTTCGCGTCGAGCGAAGCGAGCGGGCGCGCCTGCGCGAGTATCTGAACCTGCCCTGCGGCTTGGCGCACGAGGTAGCCTGCACCACAGCCACTACTTCCCACAAGAAGCAGCGCCACCACCGTTGTAGCAAACACGACTCGCACGTCGGTCCCCCACTCCCCAATCGCCGCGCTACCAAAAAAAGAAGCCGTTCGATTCCAATGGAATCGAACGGCTTGCAGACGGAAAGACTCAGACCTAGCTGGTCAGGGCCTTCATCGCCTTCGTGACATCCTTCGCACAGCGCGAGGCATCGTCACTGAGCTTCTTGACCTTGCGGAACTCGCGCTTGATCTGCTTGAAGAGGTCGAGCGCTTCCTCGAACTTGTCGTTCTCTTGGAGGCTGACAGCGCGCTGGAACATTTCCTGCCCGACGTCCTCGATCTCCTTGCGATCACTCTCGAGCATCGCAATGACATCGCCCATGAGGAACTCGCGCTTCTTGAGGGCGCGATCGATGTCACGGAGCGCCTTGGCGTAGGCCTTGGCGTCCATTTGGCTGCGAATCTCGTCTCGCATCTTGACGTAGCGGGCACGCAGCTTGACGCGCTTGGCGTTCATGCTGAAGCCGCTCTTCATGATCTTGAGATAGTCGCCCGGGTTGATGCACTTCTGCTGCTTGTGGATCAGTCCACCCTCGGCATCGAGGAGCAGCATAGCCGGCTTCTTCTTGTTCAACTTGAACTTGCGGAAGATCGGCGACGTGCCGAAAGCCGAGAACTTGTAGCAGTCGAACTGCTTCGAGTAGTTCACGACCTTCTCGGTCTTGAAGACCGCGCGCTCGAAGTTCGCGGCGCAGCAGTCATCTTTCCACTTGTCCGAGTAGACCAGGACCAGCACCGGGCGCGTGTTGCCCTCTTCGCGGTTCAGGATCTGCTCGAGACTCTTGTTCTTGACCCAAGCGAGACGATCGTTCTCACCCGGAACAAAAGCACTTTGGCCGGCTCCGCCACCGCGTCCGCCGACACCACCTCTACCACCTCCGGCAGCCCCTCCGGGGCCACCAAATCCGCCGCCGCCTCATCATTGGCCGAAGAGCGGCTTGCTACCCAATACGAGTAGGCTCATCAAGATTGCGAAGGTAATTACCTGACGCATTCTACGAGCACCTTTCTGTTGCCGCCCGGAAGACCGCCGTGAGTACCTGCCTCAACGAAACGAATCTCCGAGCGTCTCCTCCTGGAGGGACCAAGCCTTTCGGCCACATGAATTTCGGACTCTATAACGCCTACGCTGCAGGTGGCGCGGACGTTTGTACTTATTCGAGAAAAACCCGGGAAATGCACCTCAGAGGGCGCTCATCTCCCAGCCGCCCAGACTAGAGGCTCTCATCGCCCCACACAACCATTTTCCTCACACGAGAACGGTCGGAATCTGGAATCTCATCTCAATCATCGACGGACCACCCCCCCCGACTACACCCCGGACCCGAAAAAAATCCCTAAGAAACCGCAATGAAAGAACTTACAAACCCTGCAACGAATCCCACCCCGAGATCGTCCCAACGAGTAGAGAAACGGCTGGCACCCCTGGGCGCCCTCCGTATGATCTGCGCTCGAACGCAACAAATGGGCGCCCGTAGCTCAGCTGGATAGAGCGTCGGCCTTCTAAGCCGAATGTCGGGGGTTCGAGTCCTCCCGGGCGTGCCAATCTACTCGTCAAACGGCCCAACTGGCCGCGCAGCGGTCTCAGCAAACAACAGTCGGGGGTTCGAGTCCTCCGCCCCCCGTTTTTCGAGCGTGCCAATCTACTCGTCAAACGGCCCAACTGGCCGCGCAGCGGTCCCCGTGAACCCCTCCGGGCGGCCCTACGCCTCAAGCGGGGTCTCGGCAACCACCTCCGCCACCGCCGCCTCAGCGCTCTCCAGGCAACGCGCGAGGAACTCCGACGCGTGGTAGATCCCCTTCACGTAGTCTCGATCTCGCTGCGCTTGTGCCAGCTGCCTGTCGATTCCCGCGTCACCGCGGACATCGAGCAAGCGGTCGGCGCGCCGTCGGACCCATAGGTCGCTCTGGGCCAGCTGACTGAGGATCATGTAGACGGTCGGGAAGCGCTGCGTCTTTTGGTGTAGCTCCTGGACCCGCAACACCAACTTGTCCGCTTCCTCGCCCTTCTCGTTCGTGCGTATCACCCGCCCCAACAGCTTGAGGATCTTGCGGTACATCTCGCGCAGGTCGCGCAGCTCGCGCCGCCGCTTGACGATCAACTCGTGGACGCGGTCGCGCAGCTCCGCGACCGGCAGGCGACTCTTTGCGTCGCGAATCAGTTGCTGAAAGTCGGGGCGTTCCTGATCGCCGAAGCGAGCGAGCACTTCGCGCAGCGGCATCACCGTCGTATGTCGCATGCGGGCGCCACCCTCGGTCGCATCGATCACTTCGCCAGCGAAGTCCTCGAAGTACATCTCGAACTCTTTGAGGTACGTGAAGAAGACATCATCGGTCGGCACTTCGCCGTCCGGGATCCCAGGCACACGCTGGAACGACTTCCGTTGCGTCAAGTAATACTCGAGCTCCTGCATCTCCATGCTGTAGAAGCGGTGCGTCTGCGGATAAACCTGCGTCTGTACCGCGGTGCCAGGCACGTGTACCAGCCCTCCCGGGTACGCGAGATCCTGACCGATGAAAATCACCGGATCCGCTCCCAACAACGCCGCAGCGTGAAATGCCGCATGAGCGACTGTCGACGAACTCGGTAGCGAGGCCTTGTCGCCAATGACGCCTTCCAACAGTGTATTGAAGAACAGATCGTTGCCGAAGAGATGCACTCCGGGGTACGCGCCCACACCGTCGGCCGTCGCTTTTGTCTCACAAATCATCGCCGGTGCGTCTACCGCGGGGATCCCCTCGAAGTAGCGTCGCGAAACCCGATGGTAGTCGATCAAGACCGTGAAGTCGGGCTGCACACCCGCAGCCAACAGACGACGTAGCGCCGTACTCACGGCGATGATCGTGACCTTGCCGACGGCGTCCCGCAGAACCTCGATGTTCTTGCGCAGCGAAGGCCCCGCTGAGACCACGATCGCTGGCTTCCCAGTCAGCGCCCCTCGCAATGGCAAGAGGCCGGGGCTCTGCAGATAGTGGCCCAGGTTCTCGACCTGATTCTGCAGCGAGATCCGCGACAGATAGAACGCCGTGCGGAGACGCACCGCACCTTCGCGCGTAAAGTCGTTGATCGACTTGCAGAGATGGTCGAAGAGCTGCGGGGTGAGCTGTTGACTCACGGGATGGACGACCAGTGAGATCTTCGAAGAGAAGAGCACCGTCGTGTAGTCGTGCAAGACCCGAAACAGCTGCCCTTCGTCGGCTCCAACCTGCACGATGCAGTGCTTGCGCGCAAAGATAGCGGTCAGGTCGACGTAGCCGAGAGCGGTGCGAAACAGGCGCACATCGGGCTCCACCCAGATCAGCAGATTGGATTCAGTCAGGCGAGGCAGCGCTGCCAGAGGCGCGTAGCCGAAGCCAGCCCCGAGGAAGATGTAGCTTGCCAGCAGGTCTAGCTCGTCGTCGGTTTCCTCGGGGAGCTGCTGCAGAGCTTCCCGTTGCGGATCGTACTTGGAATGAAACAGTCGCGACTGCCCTTGTTCGTCGCGAACGCGGGGCACCGGGGCACCGTTGCGCGCCAAGACGACGTCATCGCAGGGGTACGGCTCGACACCGTTGAGCGCTTTGACCACGCGTGGAAAGCGCTGCAACGCCTGCAGATTCTTGTGGAGTAGCTCCGGTTGCTCGATTGCCTCGGGTTGCTCGATTACGATGTCAGCCACGCGTCCCCCGGAATCCCCATGCTTCCCGCCAGGCGATCGTGGGACTACCTACCCGTCCACGTCGCGCTGCGGGCGACCCATGGACAACACCATCGACTGCCGGGACTCCGGTTGCAACCCCGCCGGCCGCCAGCCGGAGAAATCCCTGCGATTGCTGCGGCCGAGATCAGCAGCTCAGTGCAGCACTCGCAACTCCGCCGCACGCTTAGATGCCTGCTGCGCCGCATCTTTGCGACCCGCGAGTTCGTGACTCCGTGCCAGCGCCTCGTGCACCTCTGCGCGCCAAGGCGCCCGCGCGAGAGCCGCCTCGAGCCACCGATCTGCGCGCTTCTTGTCCCCCACCTCGAGTGCAAACAACGCGCCCGCGAGCAACACCGCCGGGACCTCCTGGTGCTGTTGCCGCAACTCATCGAGAACTGCCCAGACCTGCTGCGGCTCCGGCCACAGCGCGGCACCCACAGCGTACTGCCGACTGGCTGCCAACGACCCCAACACAAGCGCTTGCTGCAGCACCGGCTCGCGCAACTTCCAGTCCGTGCCCACGGCTTCGGCCCGGCACAGCAGCCAACGCTCGCGAAAATCTGCGGCGGCCGTGCTCTCGCTTGCTTCAACACCGGTAGCGCGAGGCGCGGGACGGCAGCGGTCGAGCACTTGCATCGCTATGTCGCGCCGCCCAGCGGCAACCGTGACTTCAGCCATCTCGATGCGCGCAACTTGCAGCGTCGAATCGTGGGTCAGCGCTTGCTGCAGACTAGCGAACGCGCGTCCAAAGTCGCCGCGCGAACGCTCGACCTGGGCCCAGGCCAACCAGGCACTTCCGTCGGTGGTTGTAGCAGCCAATACCTGACGCAAGAGCGGCGCAGCCGTCGTGAACTTGCCGCGGGCCACATAGAACGCGCCGAGATCTCGCAGCGCTTCAAGATTGCCAATGTTGTTGCGCAGTTGCTGCGTCAGGTCCTTCTCTCGTTCTGCCAACTGACTCTGATGCTGAAAGCGCGCGAGCACCTGCGCAGCTTCGGCAGCCGCGTCCAGGCGGCGCAGGGCCGCAGCCAGATTGAGGAGCGCTCCGAGGTTCTCACGATCGGCTTGCAGCACCCGTCGAAACTCGACCGCAGCTTCCGCGGGCCGTCCTTGCCGCTGCCGTAGACGCCCCAGTTCAAAACGCGACAACACATGCGCGTCATCCATAGTCAATGCGGTCAGCAGAGCACTCTCGACAAGCGCAGTCGTCGTCTCACTGGCCGCGGCGCTGCGTGCGTTGGTCGCCGCCAGCAGGTAGCAACGAGCGGTCGTCTGCCCACCGTGTTCGATGGCTGCTGCCGCCAGCGACGCGGCCTCGTCGCACTCCCCGATCGCAAACAAAAGGCGTGATCGCATCGTCAACAGGCGCGGCTGCTTTGGCGCCTCTTGCAGCGCGCGTGCCAGCAGCTCCAGCGCTTCACCCACTTGCCCCGCCTCTGCATAGAGCAGCGCAGCGGCCTCGACGAGCGCGGGAGCGTTCGGCTTGGCCGCGCTTTCGAGCCATTGCCGAGCAGCGTGCACGCCGACATCCAGGCGATAGCTCACGCGATAGCTACGCAACAGGAGCACCTGCGCACAAACTTGGTCGGTGTGCCCGCGCAGCATTGCGATGGCACCGTCCACGTCACCGGTATCGAGCAGGTCGTGGGCCAGCGCACACACCTCCGCGTCGTCCACCGCACGCGCAGCCAGAGGAGTCAGCGCCAACCACAGGCTCGCGAGGATGAGCCACGATCTCATAGTCTGCATCTCATCGTCTTTGCCCCGCTCCCCGTTGGGACTTGGGCTGCGACGCCGGTGTCGGTTGCGACGT
>JBCCHQ010000124.1:0-19058 GCA_039028735.1 Planctomycetota bacterium
GTTGGTACGAGCAGGGGGTCCGGGGGGATGTGCCTTCACGAGAACTTCATGAAGCCCTTCGCGAGGCTTCGAATCTCGACAACTGCCGGTGGCCCTCGCCCAAAATGTCCGATACATTCTGGTCTCACCTCAGCTGCCCGGAGTGGAGACTGTCTCGTGAAATGGATTCGTAGACTCGCGTTTGTGTCTGTAGCCGCAGTGGTTGCTGGCTTGGCTGCCTGCAGATCTCTCGAGTCGACACAGGTGTCGCCCGAGCAAGCGGCGCAATCTCAGCGGAGCTTCAAGGAGGTTGCGAAGGTGCTCCGGCACCCGCGCTGCCTGAACTGTCACACGCAGACAGCCTTCGTCCGCGTCGGTGACGATCGGCGGCCCCACGGGATGAACGTCGTGCGCGGACCGCACAACAATGGCGTTCCCGGGATGCGTTGTTCGAGCTGCCACCAAAAGGAGAACCAAGCTCTTGTTGGGGTTCCCGGCGCTCTGCATTGGCAAGCCGCGCCGCTATCGATGGCATGGGAGAGCATGGATGATCACGATCTCGCCCGGGCGTTGCTGGATCCGCTCAAGAACGGCGATCGCTCTCTCAGTGACCTCACCAAGCACATGAAGTTGGATCCGCTGGTGCTGTGGAGCTGGGATCCAGGTCCAGGGCGGGCGGTGCCACCCGTCGACCATGCGACGTTCGTCAGGGCGTTCGAGAGTTGGGTCGATAACGGCGCGGTTCTCCCTGAACCGGGACAGACAACCTACTAGGGGTACCACATGAATTACCAGTTCACAGTCAATGGTCAGTCACGCGACGTCGACGTGCACCCAGACACGCCGCTCTTGTGGGTACTGCGCGACCATCTCGAACTTGACGGGACCAAGTATGGTTGCGGCCGCGCCCTATGCGGTGCTTGTACGGTCCACGTCGAGGGAGAAGCCGTTCGGGCCTGCTCCTATCCGGTGCACCTTGCAGACGGCAAGGCTGTGCAGACGATCGAAGGGCTGGAAAGCAACGCCGTAGGCCGCGCGGTAGTGGACGCGTGGATCGACGAGGAAGTGGTCCAGTGCGGCTGGTGTCAGCCGGGACAGTGCATGTCGGCTGCAGCACTTCTGAAGGAAGTGCAAGACCCCGATGACGAGGCGATCGATGCGGCGATGAGTGGCAATCTGTGCCGGTGCGGCACGTATCCGCGCATCCGCAAGGCGATCAAGACCGCGGCGAAGTCGCTGCGAGGGGGGACGGGACGTTGAGTACGAAAACCACAGCCCAGCATACTCGACGTCAGTTCTTGAAGGGGATCGCCGCTAGCGGCATGGTCCTCGGCTTGTCGTTTGGATCTCCATTGCGGGCGCTCGCGCTGGCAGCCGACGGCGAGCTACCGGCAGAGTTTCAGCCCAATGCCTTCTTGCGGATCGGTAGCGATGGCGTAGTGACGATCTACGCCAAGCACGATGAAATGGGACAAGGGATTCACACCGGACTGGCGATCGCGATCTGCGAAGAGTTGGAGATCGATGTCGATCAGGTCACTGTCTTGTCGGCGCCGGCTGGAGTTGCCTATGCCAACTCGGCTTACCGGGTGCAGGTGACAGGCGGCAGCACGAGTACCTGGTCATCGTTCGATCAGATGCGCAGTGCTGGTGCCGTTGCTCGCGAGATGCTGATTGCTGCAGCGGCGAAGCGTTGGGGTGTCGATCGTGCGGCGTGTGTCGCCAAGAATGGCACTGTGCAGCGGGTAGGCAGTGCGACCCGCCTCACGTACGGAGAGCTAGCCGCCGACGCTGCCAAAGGCGTGGTACCAACCGAGGTCCCCCTGAAAGACCGAGGCGATTTCACCCGGATTGGCAAGCCAACGCCTCGCGTCGATTCTCCGGACAAGGTGCGAGGCATCGCCAAGTTCAGCCTCGATCAGCGGGCGCCGGGAATGCTCACGGCGATGGTCGCGCGTTGCCCTTACTTCGGCGGCAAGTTGCACAGTTGTGATGACAGCGCTGCATTGCGGATCTCCGGCGTCAAGAAGATCGTCCGGGTGCCCAGCGGTGTGGCGGTGATCGCGGTCGACTACTGGACAGCGTACAAAGCCCGTGAGGCGCTGCAGATCAAGTGGAAGGCGGGGCGCGGTGGCGCGCTCGACAGCGAGCGCTTGCGCGAGCACTACGTCGCAAAGAGCAAGACCAAGGGGATGGTCGCTCGTGCCGATGGCGATGTCGATGCAGCCTTGGCCGCGGCCGAGAAACGTATCGAGGCGACCTACGAAGTGCCGTTCCAAGCGCATGCACCTATGGAGCCCTTGAGCTGCATGGTGACGCTGCAAGACGATGGTGGCGCCCACATCGTTACCGGCTCGCAGATGCTGGGAGCCGACCACCCGGCTGCGGCGGCGCGGCTGGGAGTACCGATGGACAAGGTGAAGTTCACGAACTCGTACCTGGGGGGTGGTTTCGGTCGTCGAGCAAATCACCAAAGTGACTTCGTGCTGGAGGCCCTCGAGGTGGCGCTGGCGGCGAAGTCGTTGCAGGCGCCGATCAAGACTGTCTGGGCGCGCGAGGATGACCTGCGCGGTGGTTGGTACCGACCAATGTACGTGAATGCGATCACAGCCGGGATCGACGACGGCAAGATCGTTGCGTGGCGCCATCGGGTCGTCGGGCAGTCTATTGCCAAAGGCACGCCGTTCGAACCGTTGATCATTCAGAACGGTATCGACGGCCTTTCGGTGGAGGGCGCCGCCGACATGCCGCATGGGATACCGAACCTGCAGGTCGAGCTTCACACCGTTTCGTTGCCGGTTTCGGTCTTGTGGTGGCGTTCCGTCGGCCACTCCAACACGGCCTTCGCGAAGGAGAGCTTCCTCGATGAGTGTGCCGCAGCGGCTGGCCGTGATCCCTACCAGCTGCGCCGAGAACTGCTCGCCGGTCATCCAAGGTGGCTGCGAGTGCTCGATCTCGCCGCGAAGAAGGCTGGCTGGGGTTCGCCGCTCGCTGACGGTGTCGGGCGCGGCATCTCCGTGCACGAGTCGTTCAAGGGCTTCGCTGCGCACGTGATCGAAGCCTCGGTCGAGAATGGGCAGCCCCGTATCCACCGTATCGTGTGTGCGATCGACTGCGGGCTGGTCGTGAATCCAGATCAGGTCGAATCGCAGCTGCAGAGCGCCGCAGTCTTCGCCCTGTCAGCGACTCTCGGATCTGAGATCACGTTTACGGACGGACTCGTAGATCAGAGCAACTTCCATGACTTCCAGATCGTTCGCATGCACGAGTGCCCCGAGATCGAGGTGCACATCGTAGAGAGCAACGACGCAATGGGGGGGATCGGCGAAGTCGGCGTTCCTGGGATCGCCTCGGCGACTTGCAGCGCTATTCACGCCGCGACGGGGAAGAGGATCCGCAAGCTACCGATCGGCGATCAGCTGGCCTAGTTGATCTCGTGGATCTCGTGGATCTCGTGGATCTCGTGGATCTCGTGGATCTCGAGGCAGCTCCGTCGTTGCGACGGCCGAAACACGTGGTTTCTTGCTCGGTCGACACCGATTCTTCGCGTACGATCTGCGGTGACCCGGGTGACCCGCCTGCTCAGAGGAGGTCGTCGATGAGACTTCTGTTGTGGTCCGTTGTGGTTGCTTTGCTGCTCTCTAGCGCTGGCTTCGGCCAAGACGAGAAGGGCAAGTACACAACGAAGTCGCACCTGAACAAGGTTGCGCCCGAACTTGCTCTCACCCCAGCCACGCCGCGAGCCAACGCTGACAAGGATCTCACGCTGAAGTCGCTACGTGGGCGTCTGGTGTTGTTGCTGTTTACGAGCACCGGCTGAGAGAACTGAGTGCCGACCACTGGCGACCTGGTCAGGTTGCAGAAGAAGTACGAGAACAAGCCAGTCACGATCATCGCCGTCTACTCGGCCCGCTCCAAGGAAGCCGCCTTTCACAAGCACGTCAAAGCGAAGCGACTGTCGTATCCCGCGATCTATGATTGCGATGATCGCATCAGCAAGGCTTATGGCCTGACCCGCGACGGGCTCAGGTATCCCGTGACACCGACGTTTCTGATCGGTCGGGACGGCAAGGTCTTGTGGGAGAAGACGAGACTGTACCACTGGCCCAAGAGCATTGGTGTGCTGGAGCAGATGATCGACAAGGAACTCGCTTCGCGGTCGGCTCGGTTCTAGTCGGCGCCGTTCCCGTTGGTCACGGGAGGTGGGGTATGTTGCCGTTGCGCATGATCGCGAAGACCGTTGAGCATGCGCTGGAACACCAGTCCATGTACCGGCAGTACCGCGTACCAGTAGACCAACCCGAGCAGTCCTCGCGGCCGGAAGCGCGCATGCTGAACGAGGCGACAGCGCCCCTCGCCGAGCGCCTCGATATGGAAGTCGAGTTGTGCGGTGCCCGGTACCTTCATCTCAGCGCGGAGCGCTAGGTGTTGGCCGGGCACGACACTCGTCACTCGCCAGAAGTCCAGCGCGTCGCCATAGGACAGCGTGTTCGGGTCGCGACGACCACGACGTAGCCCGGGGCCTCCGACGAGTCGATCCAGGAGGCCACGCAGGCGCCAGAGAAAGTCGGCGGCATACCAACCGTGACGGCCGCCGATGCGCGTGACCGATTGGTGCAGCACTTCGGGGGCGGCGGCGACTTCTGTTTCGCGGCGATCTTCGAAGACGCGACCACCGGCCCAGTCCGGATCTCCGGGAATTGCGCCAGCGTCGAGCCAGGCGCTCTCCACGCGACCTTCGTCGACGACCCGCAGAGCGGCTGCGATGGCTTCTCGAACGGTCAACAACTCTTGCGGCATGAGCGTGATCGCGCGGTCGTTGCGGCACACGACCCGGTTGCGCAAACCTTCGGCCAGCGGCCGGGCAATCCGGTGCCCCACGGGTGTGATCAAGTGGATCCACCAAGAGCTGACTTTCGGGGTCAGTACCGGCACCGGTAGCACACGGCGTCGCGGCACCCTCAGAGCAGCTGCCATCTCGCGCATGATCTCGTCATAGCGCAGGACATCAGGTCCGCCGATGTCGAGCGTTTGTCCCGCGGTTTCAGGCACTTCGAGGCAGTCGACCAGATAGTTCAGTACGTTACGAACTGCGATGGGTTGCGATTCGGTGCGCACCCAGCGCGGCGTCACCATGACGGGCAGTCGCTCGACGAGGTAGCGGAGGATCTCAAACGACGTTGATCCGGAGCCAATGATCATCGCGGCGCGGAACACGGTGACAGGCACACCGCCGCTGGCGAGCTCGGTCTCGACTTCACGGCGTGAGCGGAGGTGTTCGCTGAGCTCGTCGCCCAGCTCTCCTAGACCACCTAGATAGATGACGCGGCGGATCCCTGCGCTGGCAGCGACTCGACCGAACAGGCGAGCCATCGCCGCGTCTCGGTCCCGATACTCTTGGCCGGCTGCAACCATCGAGTGAATCAGGTAGTAGGCGACGGAACAGCCCTGGAGCGCATTCTCCACAGCCGCCTTTTCGCTAGCGTCGCCGCCCATGATCTCGACGTTGGGATCTCCGTGCCAGGGCCGGCTGGCTAGTTTGGCTGGATCGCGGACGAAGCAGCGAACGCGGTACCCCGCCGCCAAGAGCCGTGTCACGAGGCGGGCACCAATGTAGCCGGAGGCCCCAGTGACCAGGACTGGTGCGTTCGGTTGGGGGATCACGAGATGCCCTGTTCGAACATGGAGAGCGTCAACGGTACGCGCGCGGTCCACGCGCCCACCCGCAGCCAATTGCTGCGCACCAAGCGTCGAATCACTGCTCGGTCCTTACCAAGCTCGAGCTTGCGGTGACAGGGCACTTGCAAGAAGGCAGTGGATAGCCAAATGAGCAGCAGTAGCGCGAAGCTGATCCAGGTTGTTGCGTCGGTTCCAGCGCTACGCAGCAGCGCAAGAGCCGCCGCTACTTCGGCCAGCATCAGTGGGGCGACGACCCAAGTGGTTTGGCGGATGTGTGTGTGCATGTACGTCGTGAAGCGGGCGCGGTCGACCTGCGCCAGAAGTGGGTAGTGCACGATCTGCACGAACCAGATCAAGCCGCACAAGGCTGCGCTGCTCAGGAGCTGTGTCCAAAGGGCTAGCTGCAAAAGACTCATCGGGCGGCGCTAAGAGGCGCGTACCTTCAAGCTAGCAAGACCCCCGTCGACACCGAGCACCTGCCCAGTGACCCACTGTTGCGCGGGGTGCAAGAACCATGCGACTGCGGATGCGACGTCTTCGGGCTCACCTAGACGGCCGAGCGGGTGCAACGCCTCTGACGCTCGGGCAGAGAGATCGTTCGCAGTCAGGCTCGCTGTTAGGCCAGTCTGGACCAGCCCCGGGGCGACGGTGTTGACGCGAATCCCGTTGCGCGCATACGACGCGGCAGCCGACTTTGCGAGGCCGATCAGGCCAGCCTTTGCGGCAGCGATCGCCTCGTGATTGGCCAGGCCAAGTTGGGCCGCGCCGGACGAAATCAACACGATGGAACCCCCGGCCGATCGCAGACGAGGGATTGCGGCGCGAATGACGTTGAAGGCAGAGGTCAAGTTCGTAGCAATCGTGTGCTGCCATTCTTCATCTGTCGTCCGGTGTGCCGGCTTGAGGAGCAGGCTGCCCGGCAGATGGACGACGCCGTCGAGACGGTCGAAGCGATTGGCTGCGGTGTCGATCATCCGTTGCACGTCGTCGGGCTGCGTTGCATCGCCCATCACGGGCACAGCTCCCAGTCGGGTGGCCAGTTGCTGCAGGGGCTCTTCCTGCCGTGCTGCCAGAACGAGAGAGGCACCATCGGCAGCCAAGCGGTTGGAAAGCGCCGTGCCGATGCCGCCCGTTGCGCCGACTACGAGAAAGACTTTCCCCATCACACACTCTGGGTCGCTTGCCACGGAGGGCTCCTTTCGGCGTTGCCGAAGTACTTTGCTAGGGCACACTTGCTGAATGCTGAACTATTGGCTTGTCTGACGGAGAGTTCGCCCGGCATGAGCGCACGGATTCGCCACCTCGGAAATCGAGTAGCCAAAAGCAGTTGTGTGCCGCGAAGAACCGAGCACGCCCTGCGCGCCAGCGCCTCTAGCCCTTCGACTTGCCGCGGGAACGGCTGCGGACTCTGCCGTATTCTTTGAGTTTCCGGTACAGCGTCGCCGAGCCGATACGAAGCTGTTCGCAAGTGCGCGATTGGTTGCCGCCATTGCGATCCAACACCGCGAGGATGTAGTCCTTCTGCTGTCTGCAACCACCCATGAGGTGGGTCGCAGCTCGGAAGCCGGAACCTCCCACTGGCTTCCGAGTTTCTTTGCTTTTCAAGTGCCGTTGGCGCGCCCGAGCTTTGCGTACCACTCGAGCCCCTCTAGAATGCTCGCCACTTGCGGGCGGCTCACGGTCGGTGACACTCAGGGTCGGCACGAGGTAGGGAGATAGGTAAGTTGCAGAAGGCAATCTCGGCGTCATTCACGATGCCATGGAAGCAGTCGATGCAGGCCACGATGTGCACGGTACTCGTGGCGGTATCGGTGTCGTGCTCGTCCGTGGGTACCGGTGATCGGCAGCGCCTCATCGACAAGATCGAGCAGTTCAACAGGGCAATTCGCGAGGGGGACAAAGACAAGTACGCCAGTGTATTCGTTGCGGACTTCGTGTTCACCTGGTCGCGCGATGGGCAGGTCTATGACCGCGAAATGATCCTACCCAACGTTGTCCCGACTCCGGACTATCAGCCGATCGTTGACGAAATCAGAACTCGAATCTACGGCGACAGCGCTGTGGCAAACTACCGAGTGCGCCGCAACCTCGATGACTCTGGCACGCGAGTGACGTTTGCATACGCTCGCATTGGCGACGACTGGAAAGTCGTGGCGAGTCACAGTACCGCGATCGTCAATGAGGTCGATTCCGGCTCGGAATGAACCTGGTCAGTAGGTTGAAAAGCTGTCGTACTCTTTGCTTTCGAGGGGGCCTATCTGTGCCTCGATCGTGTCGAGGAGCTTAGCAACCTGTTGCACGAGAGCGGTACTGAGCGCGTAGTGCTGTGACAGTCGCTCGAAGGCAACCAGTGGGACGGTTGTTTTCCTTGAGTCATGCCCATCGAAGTATTGCCAGTCCTGGCCGGCGACGATGCGTTTGCCGCCGCTGATGAACCACGGAATCCTCAGGTTTGCGTGAGCGATCAACGTGTCCGCTGCGTCGCCGTTCAGTTCGACCTCGCAGGCAAGATCCATGATCATGGATAGCATGTAGGCTCGGCGCCCCGGATTGGTCGTGCCTGTCTTCACCAAGTTCGACAGTGCGTACTTGACCCCTTCGAGGTAAAGGTCGCGTTCGTGTGTCCCCAGCGCCGCGTAGTTGTCACGCAGGATCACCAGCGCGCTGAGGCGCACGCATTGATCTACGACGCTGGAGTCGCGACCCTCTCCAACCCAACATTCGAAGAGGCCGCGCCGAAATCCGTACTCACCACGTCGATCGAGGGTGCGTTGCTCCTGCCACGCCAGCTGATCCCAGGCGCGTAGCTTTGCTCTCAGTTCGGCGGCGTCTGGTTCAGTTGGTGGGAAGATCCTAGCGACTTGGATTGCCTCGACGAAGCGGCGTCGCTCGGCGAACTCGTAGGCGGTGGCTAGCAACTCTTGCCGATAGTCCGTGTCGCTGCGTCGCGTACGCACAATCCTATTGAGCGCGACAAGGTCTTGGCGCGTCAAAGCCCCGAGTGCCGACAGCGTCTCTTGGGCACTGTCGGCGCTGCTGTCGGCGTCGCCAGGGGCTTTGTTCGCGGCGGTGCCCGCAAGATGAGACCGAGAACTCTCCTCAGCGAGATTGAAGACGTCCTGCGTTACTCGGGTAGCCGCTGGTGCAGCCGCCGTCGGGTTTGGAATCGTCGACTCGCTTGTGCCAATGGGCGCGGGAGGTGGTCCGTCAGAGCTCTGGATTCTAAGAAGGAACCAAGCGATCGCTATGACGATTATGCAAGCCAACAGTGCGATCATTCTCTTGCCGCTCATGGCTGTGATGCTAGCAAGCGGCCCTGGCTAGTGCCAGGGGGGCGTCGACGAAGCTGCTCGCTGAGGGGCTTTCGTTGGCAGCGCTGAGACCGATAGTGAGTCGGTCGCATCACCAACATGCCGGTCTCCTCGAACATGCCGAAACGCAAAGGTGGGAGGGTGGAGGCAAGAAAAGGCTGTGTCGCTGTCTCTGCAGTCCTAGACTTGCTGTAGCCGTGTCCCCTACGATATTGCGACGCGTAGACCGTGCCACTCCAAGTAGACCAGGGAACATCATCAGCGAATCCATTTCCTCTAACTCAGTCCCTGAATGTCCCAATGAAGAAGCGCTTCTTGGGCATCTGGCGGACCAGGAATCGCCGGAGATCGCGAATCACGTGGTGGCTTGTGTGGCGTGCCAAGCGCAGCTCGATGAGCTACGCAGCGACGCTGACCTATTCGCGGAGATACGCGGAGCCCTGCACCGTGGCGTTGCAGCGAAGACACCGATTCATGGCTCGAGAGGGGGAACTGCCGCGCTGGGTAGCGCCCCGCAAATCGATGGCTACGACTTGGTGAGTGTGCTCTCTCGTGGCGGGCAAGGAGAGGTCTACGAAGGCACCCAGCACAACACGAAGCGCCGCGTAGCCGTCAAGTTGCTTGCCCATGGGGCTGGTACGTCGGAGCGGCAGCGACGCCGATTCGAGTACGAAGTCGACCTGATGGCGAGTCTGCGGCATCCAAACATCGTGACTGTCTACGACAGTGGGACTGCACAAGGGCGTCCGTTCTACGCGATGGAGTTCATCGCGGGGCAGCCACTCGACCAGTTCCTTGCTGATCGCCCCTTGGATCTTCGCGAGACGCTGCTGCTGTTTCGAACGATCTGCGCTGCGGTCAGCTATGCTCATCAACGCGGCGCGATTCACCGTGATCTCAAGCCGGCGAACATCATCGTCGACGCCGACGGCAAGCCTCACCTCGTCGACTTCGGTCTCGCGAAAGCAACGGATAGCGCGGTGTTGGCTACGTATGCAACGATGAGCGGCGAGTTCCTCGGCACGGTCGCCTACGCATCTCCTGAGCAAGCCCGAGGTGACAGTGATCAACTGGACGTCCGTAGTGACGTCTACGCTCTTGGTGTGATTCTCTATGAGATGCTGACGCAGCAGCGGCCCTACCCGGTCACCGCTTCGTTGAGTGAGTCGTTGCACCACATCCAGGAGACGGAACCCAAGGCACCGTCGAAGCTCTGCGACGGGCTTGGCGACGAGATCGACACCATCTGTTTGACGGCCTTGCAGAAGGAACCCCAAGGACGCTACGCCTCGGTCGAGAGTCTACACGACGATGTCGATTGCTATCTTGAAGGAGCACCGATCGCGGCAAAGCGCGCCAGTACGCTGTACGTTTTGCGCAAGTCAGTGCAGCGTCATCGACTGGCTTTGGCGACCGCGGGTTCGTTCTTGGTCTTGATCATCGTCGCGCTCGTCGTCGCTGCGACGTTGTGGCTCCGTGCGGTTGACGAGCGCGATCGCGCCGAGCTGCAATCCTATGTCGCAAACCTCGGCGCAGCAGACGCGTCGCTGCGGGTCCATGATGCAGCCGACGCCCGTCGCCGACTCGATCAAGCGCCGGAGCAGCTACGAGGATGGGAGTGGTGGCATTTGCGGGGGCGTCTGGACTCGAGCGATCGCCGCATGCAGTTCGACAAGCCCATCTCCGCCATCGCGTGTCGCCCAGATGGCTCTCAGGTAGCCATTGCCGACGAAGATGGCGTGCTACGTTTGATTGACGAGCGAACGCAAACGGTCGTGCATGAACGGGCGACGGCTGCGTACATCACGTCGCTCGAGTATTCACCGTCGGGGGAAGTCTTGGCTGTCGGAGGGTGGAACGATCGCGTGGACTTGATCGATCCGAATTCAGGAGAGATCATCGGTGTCTTGTCCGGGCCCACACGTCACGTCAATGCGATCGCATTCGACACGACCGGGCGCAAAGTGGCCGCGGCGACCGGTCAGTTCGGCCGCAGCGGCGAGAATACGGTTTTCGTTTGGGACTTGGCGACGCGATCCGTCGTCTGGCGCTGCGACGAGCACCCGCACTCTGTTCTCGATGTAGCTTTCGATCCACAGGGGGAGCAGCTCGTTACAGCGTCGAGGCTACTCCGTGCCTGGGATCTGTCAACTGGTGAGCTGCTCGGTGCCTGGGGACACGCGCACGACAGCTGGGTCTTCCAGGCGCAGTTCGCACCTGATGGCAAGCAGATCTACAGCGCCTCCGCCGACACTACAGTGCGGGTCTGGCAGCGAGACCGAACGGAAGTCGCGGTGTGGGAGGGGCACACCGCAGCCATTCGAGCGTTGGCACTCTCAAGCGATGGGCTCCACCTCGCGACCGCCGGACGCGATCGCACGATTCGGGTGTGGGACACAACTACGGGCACCGAGCAACAGCTACTCGTCGGGCCGACAGCGCTGATCTTGGCTTGTGCCCTGCAAGGCGACGATCGCTTGGTCGTCGGTGGTACAGACAGCGTAGCCCGCTGGTTTCCGTTGGCGGGGAATGCTGGACCTCGCAGTTGGCGCGCATCTCTGAGCACGGTGCATGCGCTCGACTGCCACCCAGAGCGCGCTGAAGTTGCTGCGGTCGATCACCTCGGCCGACTTCGCGTGTGGAACTTCGAGGACGGCCAAGAGGTGTGGGCCGTCGATGTCGACGACAAGCCGATTCACAGTGTCCGCTATGACCCCAGTGGCACTACGCTGGCTACGGGTGGTGAAGACCGACAGGTGAAGGTTTGGGACGAAGCCGGGCAGCTACAGCAGACGTTCTCTGAGCACGAACGCATGGTACATTCGGTAGCGTACAGCAACGACGGTTTGTACCTCGCTTCGGCGTCCATGGACCGCAAGGTGCGGGTCTTTAGTCTGGTGACAGCAGAGCCCGTGTGGGTCACCGAACATCCTCAGTGCGTCCATGCCAGCGTCTTTCTTGCCAACGGTAGCCTCCTGAGTGCGGGCCACAGCGAAGTGAGGCGATCATCGGCAGCAGCAACTGCGGGTACGACCGTGGCAACCCGTGAGATTTCGCCACAGGATATGTCCCTTGCTGCAGACCCAGCCGGCCGGCGGGCCGCCTTCGGGAGTAAGCCGGGAGTTGTCGAAGTGTGGGACGTTGTCTCGGGGCAGCAGGTAGCGACGTTCGCAGGTCACGATGGAGACATCACAGCGGTGGTGTTCGATCGAACAGGCCGTCGAGTCGTATCCGCGGCGGTGGATGGGACCCTGAAGGTTTGGGATAGCACCACCGGCGAGGAGCTGATCGCGCTCGATGGCTTTGCTGGCCACGTGACGACTTTGTCATTTAGTAGCGACGGAACGCGGCTACTGGCCGCGACCCATGACGGGATGCTGCTGGTGTGGCGCGGAGAAGAGCAGCCAGAGTGACTGAATCCAGCGACGACACCCGGAAGAGTCTACTGCTGCGCATTCGCGACCCCAACGATACACGCGCCTGGAACGAGTTCTATGACCTCTATGCACCGCTTGTCTACGGCTACGCGCGAGGCTTGGGCCTGGGTCACGATGACGCAGAAGATGTGCGTGGGGCGTGCCTCGAGGCCGTGACGAGGCAGATTTCAGACTTCGACTACGACAAGAGCAAAGGGGGTTTCAAGGCATGGTTGCGGACGATTGCTCGCCGCCGCGCAGTAGATCTACTGCGGAAGCGACGTATGCCGATCGCCGAGACCCATCAACTGCGAGAAGCGCCGGCGCAAGCGGACGCCGCCGATGCTCTATGGGAGCAGCAGTGGAGGCAGCAGCACTTGCGCTATTGCGTCGACCAGGTGGGGCAAGAACATCCCGGGCCCGCGTTCGACGCATTCCAGCTGCTCGTCAGCGACGAGTGTTCCGTTGCAGAGGTGGCTGAGCGCTTTGGCTGGTCGTCCAATCAGGTCTACAAGGCGAAGTCCACCGTGCTCCGGAGAGTGCGCGCCAAGATGGCTGCACTCTACTCGGAGCTTGGTGGGTTGGGCGTCTAGCTGCGCCACAGCGGCAGGTCCGCGTTCTGACCAGGAATGTCGCTGTCGTAGTTCCTGGGAAGGTACGCACCGTCGACGTTGTTTCCGGAGCCGATCAGCAGGTAGCTATCGAGATTGTCGGGGGCGCCAACCGGGAAACCCTCTGGCTCGACACCGCGGAGAAAGCGCGATCCAAACAACGTCCTGTCTACTTCAGCGCGTTCCCTCTCGAGCCGATCGCCGAAGAGCCGCTCGATTCTCATCTGCAGAAATCTATTCCAGATGTCACGGAAGGCTTCGCTTCCCAGTAGCTCGACGTTAGGCAACTCCAATTCAGACAGCTCAACGAGGCCACCTTCGCTGGCGCGGCGTCGGCCGTTGATGAGCACGAGTTGGCTGGGAGAGCCAAGGCTGCGTAGCCGCGGAGCTCCGTCATTTCGTTGCGTCCGTAGCAAGTCTGCTGTGGGTGCGATGGCCCGCAGTATTTCTCCCAGGTTAGTCGTACCGCTGAGCTCTAGGGAGTGATCGGTGTCAACTACTTGGATCGGCGGTGGGCAGCCATCGAATGCTGGGCCCAAACTTCGGCTGTAGGTCACGCCGTCGCGGCTCTGACGGCGCGAGAGGTCGCGCCCCAGCGCCGTCGAAAAGGCTTTCCCCTCGAGCGACGGGTAGATCGAATCGAATGTGCCGCAGACAAGAGTGCCTCGATAGGCAAACGGGAAACTTGCGACGCTTGTTGAAACGCGTTCTCCGAAAGGAGTGTAGTCGAACGCCGCGAGCTCAACGCAGTTCCCATCGAGAACCTTGCTGATGCTGCGATCGAGACGCGTGTAGACATGTTGCCTCCCTGCTGCCGTGAGTCGTTGTAAGAGGCGTCCATGCAGCCAGACGTTCTCAGCCAGGACGTTTCCTAGCAAGTCGACTTCCTGCACCAGGTCGTTGTCATTCCAAACATAGGTCGATTGTCCGAACGGCGGCAGGAGTGACGACTTGATCACGACCCGGCCACGGTTGTCGTGGACGAACTGCAGGATCGGAGTGAAGCCCAGGGACACTGAGACGAGCTGGTTGCGAAAATCATAGCTGTAATTGTAGGTGCCGTCGCTAATGAGGTTGCCGTTGGCGTCGTACTGCAAGTTACTCGCGGGAAGTCCGGTTGTTTGAGTCTGCGTGTACTGATTCACGGTGCCGCTGGTGTACGTTGTTGTTGTCGTGCTGCCGCCCACAATCAAGTCGACCGTGGTGCGGTTGCCCGCGTTGTCGTACGCATAAGCGCGGCAGTCGCTGCCGGTCACGGCATTCGGCATCAAGGTTTGTCCGGGCTGGAGCGCTGTGAGATCGAGATTCGAGTACGCCTTGGCCAAGCGCCGGATCGAGTCACGATAGAAGACGCGACCGAGGTTGCTGTTGCTGACGATCTTCTCGAATTGAGTGTTGCCCGCTGCGTCGAAACCGTACTGACGGTGGTCGATTGCGCTGCCGTTGGCCTTCTCGTGCAGAATCTCAACCATTCTTTGGTGCATGCCGTAGGCGTAGTGGCTGTAGCTGAAAGGAGCGCCGTTGCGTATGTCGTCACGCCGCTCGACGCGTTCGCGACCCTTGTAGTGCAGCTCTATCAGCTGCTCGGCGCCATCGGCAATCGCAAGCGCTCGCCGGAGAGCGTCGTGCGTGTAGTGGAGCGTCGTGCCACCGCCGGGCAACGCCAGCTCCTTCAGAGTGCGAAGCGCGTCATAGTCACGCTCCAGGATGCGACCGTTCTGGTTCTCGAGGATGCAGTTGTCGTGGCTGTCGTACTCACGGGTCGCGAACACCCATGTATTCTGCTCTAGCGTTCTACGGCCGACGCCGTCGTAGCCGTAGTTCTCTTCGACAGGTCCGATGACGCCAAGGGCTAGCGTCAAGAGTATACGCACCAGTCGCCCCATACCGTCGTGCGTATGTTGTGCGACTGTGCCGTTCGGGTCGATCCAGCTGGCGATGCGCCCGTCTCGGTCGTGGTCGTAGAGGTACACCGAGTTGTCGGCGAGAGTGATCGCATCCAGTCGGTTGCGGTCGTTGTAGTTGTAGGTTGTGACATTGCCGTTGGGGTCCTGTTGCGACGTGACGTTGCCGTTCGCGTCGCGCGTCCAGCAGGTCATCAGGGTGTCGATGACCGCTGCGCCGCCCCAGCCAGTCGCAGTCAGCTCTTTGATCTCACAAACCAATTGGCCGAGTCCGTTGAACGTCCGGCGGGTCTTGTTTCCCAGTCCTTGTGGCGTGCTGCTGAGAGCATCGGTAGAGAGGGTTGGATTGCGCGCCGAATCATAGGCGTAGGTGACTCGTCCGGTTGTTGGGTCGTCACGTTCGATCAGTAGGTTGCGTGGGTCATAGGTGAAGGTCGTGACCAGAACGTCGGGTGACGAGCCGAGATCAGTGGACACGTCGATGCAAGTCTGGGTGACGACGTTCGAGTTTGCGTCGTAGCTCCAGGTCGTACTGTTCCCCAAGGCGTCCGTCGTGCCCGTGCGTCGCTGCAACGCGTCATAGCTGTGGCTGGTAACGCTGCCTAGGTCATCGGTGCTGGCGATCAGATTCCTCGCCAGGTCGTACGTGTAGCTGGTGGATCGCGCGCCGTCTCCGATGGCGGCGCCGCCCAACACCTCGAAGTGGGAATCGGTCCGCGATACGCGCCGCCCAGCTTCGTCGTAGCTAAACGACAAGTCGCGCAAGAGTGTCGCGATTGCCCCGGGATTTGCGTTGGGAAGCCCATGGGCGAAACGGCGGGTTACGTGTGACCTGCGGTCGTACTCCAAAGACCAAACTGTGCCCTCGCCGTCGATGAGGGACTTGATGCGATCGTAGCAGTCGTGGTCGATCTGGATGACATCACCCGATCCGGAACCAGGGAAGAGCGTAGTTGGTGCGTTCGGTGAGGTGGAATCATGAATCGCATCGATCAGCTCTGTGAGGTTCCGATTCGCGTCGTAGTTGAACGTCGTTTCCTCGGCGGTCGCCGGGTCGTTGCCGACGATCGCTTTGTAGCGTTGGTCTCGCTCGTCGTAGAGGAACGTGGCCATGCTTCCGTTCGGCCGCTCGAGTGCTGTCAGATTCATGTTGGCATCGTAACTGCGCTCGGTGCGAGCGACGCCCGGAGTCGAGCCGTCGTTGTGAGTGCGATCTTCTTCCGTCACGACAAGACGGCCGAGGATATTGTATTCGCGCATGGTCGCAATGACGGGGTTGGCGTAGGTCGTACCCGACTCGTCGAGGTTCTCCCGCGCTAGGGCGGTCATTCGGTCGTTGGCGTCGTAGCTGCGAGAGATGGAGTGCCCGACGCCGTTCGGCGCCCACACCGGCGACAGCGTTTGCATCAACTGATCGAGCGCGTTGTAGATGTGCGTCGTAGTGTGACCGTTCGGATCGAGTTCTGCGATCACGTTGCCACTCTCGTCTACGTCGTACACCGTACTGACGGCAAGCCCTGCGGGGTCTTGCGTGCGCTGTTGCAGGTAGCCTTCGCGGTCGGATGGGTCCAAGGGCGTGCCGTTGGACGCGTAGTATGTGTACTGTGTCGATACGCCGTTACCATCGAGCTCTTCCAGGATCTGGCCGAACTGGTTGTAGCGCCGGAACTCCTCGAGCAGATCTCCAAAGTTGGCCCCAGGCGTTTGGATCGCGATCTTAGTAGCGACTACGTTGCCGGCATCGAAGTCGGGCGCACCATTGAGGTCTCCCAATCCCTCGGGAAGTTGCACAGTTGGGTCGACGCCCTGTGCGGACTGGAAGCCGAATCCCTCTTGGTAATCGAAGCACGACTTGCGCGTGTAGCGGTCGACCAATGCGTCGGCGAGGTCGAGGCGTCCGGCGGCGGTCAAGGGTACGAGACCTGTCGGGAATGCGCGTGGGTCGCTGACCGTGCGGATTTGGTTATAGATGGGGTCGTAGGTCCAGCGCCACGTTAGATCGTCGACTGGGCCCAGCGTGCCCTTACGGTGTCGTCGCTCCAGCAAGTTGGCTCGGGCTCGAGGCGATGGATGATTCGTGTCGTAAGCGTACGTGTGTTCGTTGCCGCGTGGGAGCACAGCACGCAGCAGCAAGCCGTTCAGGTCGTAGTCGTACTCTAGTTGGTAGTCGCCTTCAGCTGGGCGCACGTTTCGATTCGTCAACACTCGCGTACGGATCTCACGACAGCCGTTATTGAAGTAGTGATCGACAATGTTGCCATTCGGATCGGTGACACGATTGCGCAGCGTGGCCAGCGCGGGTGCGTACATATCTCCAGCAAGCGATGTCTCTCGCTGGAACGATAGCGTGCCGCCGACGATGGTTGTTGGCTGAGAAGCAGCTCCGCCGTCGTCATGTCCCCAACGAAACGACTCCACTTCGTCATCGGCGTTGTAGGTAATGAGGAACCACGGCTTGGACAGGAGCGGATCGTTGGCGACGTTGTAGGCTGGTTGCACTTCGCAGAGGAGGTTGTGATTTAGCAGCGGATCGATGTTGCCACTGGTGTAGGAGTACAGAGTGGTCTTGCCCAGTGGGTAGTCATTGCCGTTTGGTGTACCCGTGACGGCGGGCGTGGTAACGGCGGCGAGGCGATCTTCTGTGTCGTACGCGTAGGTGACGATGCGACCGCGAAAGTCCGTGACCGTCGTGATGCGTTGATCGGCGGTGCCATCGTTGTAGTCGTTGGCCGCGGTACCATTGCTGTAGCCGACGGTGTAGAGCCGATCCTGCGTATCCACGATGCGAACGATGTTGCCAAACGAATTGCGTGTGATCATGAGCGTATTGCCGTGGCGGTCGCGCATGGCCGCCAGGAGACCTGCGATGTCGTACTCGTAACACATGCCATCGCGGCCGTACTGCAGATAGGTCCCGTCCGGATTCTTGAGGAGCTCTTCGTAGCGCCCTCGGGCCAACAGCACGCCGTTGGATCCGGCGACGTACTCGTCCTCGCGTCCTCTGCCGTCGACGATCCAGCAGATGATGCCAAGGTTTCCGACGTCGTGGATTCGGCGATCAAAGCTCAAGGTCCAGTTGCGACCGTGGGCGCCTGTAAAGACCGCACGGCTGCTGTAGACGCGGCGCCACTCGAAGGCGAAGCCCCGGCTGGGGACCCGAAGATCAGTGCGAGACAGCCGTAGCTCACCGTTGTAGAGACCTACCGGTACGAAGTCGCTGTAGCGCTGGGGAGCCAAGATCCCAGGCCTTTCTGGGTCGCCTTCGTCGAACGTGCTGCCGAACGGAGCTGGCGGGAGCTGATTGCAACGCCCTTCGAGTGGCGAGCAAGTCAGGGTTCCCGGACCAGGATGCACTTCGACGACGAAACTCTGCAGAGCACTGTTCCCGTTGTTGTCAGTAGCGCGGATCTCGAAAGGGTGCGTGCCGACCTGCGCGACGGTGGGATTCCAAGAGATGTCGCCGCCGGGAGCGATAGTGGCGCCAGTTGGCCCGGTCAGTAGTGCGAACGAAACAACGTCTCCAGGGTCAGGGTCCGTTGCGACTGCATTGTACTGATACGAGAACGTGGCGATCGCGTCGACGACAGGCATCGACGTGAAGGCCGGCGGTGAGTTCGTTGATGCACATGCGATGTAGGGGCCCATGCAGTCGAGATTGTCGGCGGTTGGATCGAGCCCACAGGCGGGGAAGGGTGGTTGCGGCGCGACCCCGCTCGTGAAGAGGTAGTTCAACAGCAAGATTACGTCGGCGATGTTCACGGCGCCGGAGTCATCGATGTCCATCGCATCGAGGCAGATCGCTGCCTGACCTTGAAACAAGTAGCCTAGGATTGTCGTGGCATCCAACAAGTTGAAGCTGCCGTCGCCATTGACATCGCCGCGGACGAACTGCGCGGGGCCGGCCGCTGCCGGGGACACGAGGGTGAAGAGCAGCGCGATCGTCAGCACCGCGCGGCCCAGCCGGTTGTTTTGAAACATTGGAATCCTCCCAGTGGAAGTCTGTGGAGCCGGGCGAAGTGCCCAACTTCCGGGAGGGTTTCGGGGCCGGCGGCTACTTCTGCCGCGGAATCTGCCACGTTCTTTGTAAGTGGTTTATGGAAGGCAGGTTACGGGTGTTGTTTCTGAACCAAAGAGGAGGCGGGGGGGAGAGGGGCGAGA
>JBCCHQ010000125.1:0-19009 GCA_039028735.1 Planctomycetota bacterium
GACGAGACGTTCCAGTCGATCGTCGAAGACGGAGCGTCCGGCTGGGAGTCGGGAGATCCGCGCAAGGCCACTAGCTCCTGGACGCAGCGCCCAATGCAGATCGCTGACTTCTACCGCATCAATTGGGGCACTCGCCCGCGTTAGTCAGCCTTGTCGGCAAGACGCAGCGCGCGACCTGTCGGAGTATCTTGGCGGCCAAGGTCGTCCGGAGTTCCCTCATACACAATCGCACCCCCGCGGCGCCCTGCTCCTGGCCCGAGTTCGATCACACGGTGGGCACAGCGTATCAACGGCAGCGAATGCTCCGACAACACGACTGCATCGCCGCGCTGCGTGAGCCGCACAAACAGCTGCACTAGTTCCGCTTGGTCGTCGATGTGAAGTCCACGCGATGGTTCGTCGAAGATGAAGACCTTCTGCTCACCTGCGCGCTGGGTCGCAAACAGCTGACGTGTAATGGCAAGCCTTTGACTCTCACCGCCCGAAAGAGTGTCGCAGCGGCGGCCGAGAGACAGGTGCCCCAAACCGAGCTCTTGCAGCCGATCACACGCAGACTGCAACTTCGGAGGCAACGAAAAACGCTGCGCCAAAGACTGCGTGTCTGTAGCCAAGAGCTCTACGATCGAGATTCCTTGCCATCGAACCGCGCGCACACTGTCGTTGTAACGAGAGCCGTCGCAAGCGGGGCATGGCGCATCGGCGTCTGGGAGGAAGTCCAGTACCATGACGAGGCTGCCGGTACCCTGACACTCCGTGCAGCGACCCGTCTTGCCAGAGAACGAGAAGTCGCCAGGTTTCAATCCAGCGCTTCTTGCGTCGTCGGACTTGGCAAACGCCTTACGCACAACATCCATGACGTCGAGACTGGTGGCGACAATACTCGCTGCACCACGCCCTTGGGACCGCCCATCCACTTTGACCAGCTCTGTCTGGCCGCTACCGATGAACGACTCGCACCCGACTGCTGCCTCAGTCGTGATACTGGGTGCGAGAACATCGAGTAGCAGTGTCGACTTTCCACTGCCAGACACGCCACACACGGCCAACACTTCGCCGTAGAAGATGTCGAGATCGATCCCGCGCAGGTTGTTGCGACTTGCGCCTTTGACCTGGCACGCGAGCGCTGGCGACACGACGGACGGCTGATGTTCCAGCACGAACGAAGCTTCTTCGCGCAATACTCGTCCTGTGCGCGACGCTTCATTGGACATCAGAGCCTGCACGTCGCCCTGCGCGACAATCGTGCCGCCGTGCACACCGGCGCCAGGGCCGACGTCAACGATGTAGTCCGCCTGCCGGATCAGCGTTGGATCGTGATCGACGAACACAACCGTATTGTCAGTGGCGGCAAGATCACGGAGCACCGATCCCAGCGCTTCCTTGTCTTTAGCGTGCAGCCCTAGGCCGGGTTCGTCCAAGACATAGCAGGCCCCGGTCAGTCCCGTCGTCAGCTGCCGTGCGAGGTCAAGGCGCCTTGCTTCCCCGGTCGACAGGGAAGACACGTCGCGATCCGTGGCGAGATACCCCAGGCCTAGCGTGACCAATCGCTCGAGCCGCGGTTGGAGTTCGATCGCGATCTCTTCGAGGATTGCACGGGCGCGGGGGTCCAGCTGTTGCTGGGCGTGATCGACAGGCGCCTGCAACAACTGACTGAGTTCAGCCACTTCGAGTCGGCGCAGATCGGAGATCGTCCAGGGGCCGACCCGACGGTTGCGGACACGCTCGGTCAGGCGACTGCCGCTGCACGCTTGGCACGGCCGGGGCCTGAGCAATGCGGCGAGCTGCGGGCCGGCTTTGCGTTCCCGCTTCTTGATGTACTCTGCTTCCACCAGTGCCTCGACGCCTTGCCAGACTGACGAGAAGCGATGTGCCTGTTCCCCTTTGGCCCGAGCCTTCTCCCAATCGACTTCGAACACGCGCTCCCCGGTGCCGCTCCGCAAGAAGTCGCGCGCTGCAGGCGGCAGCTCCGCAACGGGAACATCCAGGTCGACGCCCAGCACCCTGGCCGCACCCACGAGCACAGCTTCCAGCCGTCCTCCTTGGTCAAACAACAGGCGACCGCCTGCTGTCTGCGCCAGTGCGCCGTCGGCCACAGACATCCCAGGATCCGGCACTAACAGCTCGAAGTGACAACGTTGAACCTGACCCCGACCTTCGCAAACAGGACATGCGCCCAAGACGTTGTTGAACGAGAACGCACTGGCCGGTAGCTCTTCGCCGGGCTTTGCCGTCGCCCGTGAATAGAGTAGACGCAGTCCAACATCAATGCCGGATGCCGTTCCGACCGTCGCCAAGGTCCGTTGCGAGGAGTCCTTGGACTTGATTGCAATCGTCGCGCGGACGCCAACTGCGGCAGCGACCTCCGCGGTCCTCTGCGAACGGATCTCGCGCCGCAGAAACGGTGAGAAGCTCTCGGCAAAGCGAGCGCGCCCAATGGCAGCAAGCGTATCGAAAGCCAACGACGTCTTCCCACTGCCCGAAACGCCAGTGACCGCAGTCAGCGCACCGGACTCGAATGTGGCAGAAACGTCCTTCAAGTTGTTGGTCTCAACGCCCTTGAGCCGCGTAGGTATCGAGAAGTCTGCGTCGAACTCGCACTGATCAACTTTGGCGGGAACGGGTTGCCGCTTCGCTTTGGCGAGCGCCGCGCCAGTTGGTGAAGACTCCACGCCGACAAGCTGCGCCGGCGTGCCCTCGAAGATGATCTCGCCGCCGCCAGCGGCCGGCTCCGGCCCGAGCTCGATGACCCAATCCGCTTGCGAAGTGAGGGTGAGATCGTGGTCCGCCGCGATGATCGTCGCCCCATCGTCAACCAGAGCGCGCAGTGCATCACTGAGGACCTGGACATCGCGACCGTGAAGTCCGCACGAGACCTCATCCAAGACGATCAGCGTGCCCCGCCCTCCGGTTCGAGCCAGCTTGTCTGCGAGCTTCAAGCGCTGAGCTTCTCCACCCGACAAGGTGGGCGCCGGCTGCCCCAACTGCAGGTAGCCGAGACCGAGCTTCTGCATCGCCGCAAGGACACGGGCGATCCTGTCGTCGTTGGCGAAGATGTGCGCAGCTTCGTCAACCGTGCACTCCAGGACCTCGCGGATCGTGTACCCGGCGTACTTGATGGCCAGCGTCGCGGCATCGAAACGTGCTCCGTTGCATTGCGCGCATGTGAGCACGAGAGACGGCATGTCCATGAGCCCAATCGTCTCTGAACCGGCCCCCTCGCACGCCTCGCAGCGTCCGCCCTTCTTGTTGCAGGAGAAGTGACCTTTGCCCAGTCCCGCCGCCTGAGCTGCCCGAGTCTCAGCAAAGAGCGTACGAATGTAGTCGAAGATGCCCGTCCATGTAGCCGGGTTCGATCGTGTGTTGCGACCGATAGGCTTCTGATCCACCAGCAAGACCTGCTTGATCTCTTCGGCTCCAACGACCAGACCGCTGTCTCGCTTGTCGTTGATCCAGGGCACGACAGAACTAGTGACCAGCGATGTCTTCCCCGTGCCCGATAGACCACTGACGATGTTGATCGCCCCCAGTTGAAAGCGAACGTTGAGGTTCTTGAGGTTGTTGGTCGAGACGGCTCGCAATTCCAAGAAGTCACGGTCGGCAGCGTCCGTCTCGGGCGCAAATCCGCCGTTGCACGACCTGTCGATCGCAGGAAGTGGTGCGTCCCGCTCGGCTGGGGTGCCTGAGAAGAGCAACTCGCCGCCTTCACTGCCGGCGTCGGGTCCGATCTCGACGATGTGGTCCGCGTGCGCTTCGAACATCGGATCGTGCTCGACGACGTAGACACTGTTGCCGCGGTCGCGAAGCTCGCACAACATGCTTATCAGCGCTGCCCGTTCCTGGGGATGCAGCCCAGCCCCAGGCTCGTCGAGTATGTAGTTGATGCCGACCAACTCCGAGCCCAGCTGTACAGCCAGCTTGAGCCTTCGAGACTCGCCGCTCGATAGCGTCGACGATCTCCGTGACAGCACGAGATGACCGAGCCCTAGCCTCTCCATGCGCGTTGCTCGTTGGAGAATCCGTGCCCGAATCTCTTCGACAACTTTTCCGTGGGGCGAATCACTACTGTCGCTCTCTTCGCCCAACAGACGAGCTAGCTCTCTGAATGTGGACCTGTGGAAGGCTTCGATCGGCTGCCCGCGGAACTTCGCGGCGCGCGCTGCCGCGCTCAGTCTGCTGCCGTCGCAGTCACCGCAAATCCGAGAGGTCACGAAACGCAAGATGTTTGCGTTTCGCTTCTTCTCCAGAGTCTCGGCAATGACGCGTGCAACACCCCGGTAGTAGCCCAGCTCGCGTGGTTTCGCTTTGATGCCCGACCACTTCATTCGAGACTCCAGAGAGTGCTTGCCGAACGCGACCTTGACCCGATCGGACCCGTAGAAGATCACATGACGCATCTCTTCTGTCAGATCGCACCAGGGGATGTCGATCGAGAACCCATGCGCCTGGCAGACCTCGTTCATCGACTCTGGTGTGACTTGGGAGTAAACGATGTATCCGTTGGGCGTGGTCGGGACGAGCGCGCCCTCGCGCAGAGTCTTCGTCGGGTCCGCGACGATGAGTGCGGGATCCACTTCCTCCTGCTCACCTAGGCCACGGCAGGCGGGGCATGCCCCCTCGTTCGTGTTGAAACTAAACAGCGACCGCGTCATCGCGGAAAGTGTCGCGCCGCAAGGACAAGTGAACGCACGATTGCGCGGCGCGCTCGTCTCGACTTCTTCACCGCATTCGGGACAGTGTCGATCTCCGAAGCGCGCAAACAGCAGCCGGAGTTCATCGCCGATCTCACTCAGCGTCCCGACGGTCGATCGCGAACTAGACACGTGAGAGTTCTGATCGACGGCGATCGCTGGCCTGACGCCGTCGATGCTGTCCGCCGAAGGTCTTTGCATACGGCCGGCCAGCCGTCCCGCGCGGCCTCCGAGGTTGCTCAGGGATCGTCTCTCGCTTTCGCGAAAGATCGTATCGAAGGCCAGAGACGACTTGCCGGAACCCGACACTCCGGTGAAGACCACCAGCTGGTCATGCGGCAGGTCCACATCCAGCCCCTTGAGGTTGTGCTCACGAGCGCCGCGGACCTGCAAATGGGTGATTGCTCTGCCGGATTTGTCAGGCATCGGTGAGTTCGGCTTGAAGTTCTATAGCGCCTTCATGCCCTGGATCCAAACTTAGAGCGGCCTCGACGTAGTGCCTTGCAGCTTCTCGCTCCCCTGCGAGCCAAGAGTGACAGAGGCCTGCGAGGTAGTGATACTCGGCCTTATCGGGCTTCACTGCAATTGCTCGCTCCAGCAGATCGATAGCTCGCCGAGTATCGGAATCGACGTAGTCATCGCTGCGATACATGAGGAGCCTGGCGTAGTCGCGCAACGCGTCAGAGAACTTCGGATCGCGCTTGATGATCCTCCGGAAGATCGGCTCCGCCTGTTGTGACTCCCCCCAATTCGACAGCGCGACAGCATGTTGCCAAGCTGCGATGTCGTGGTAAGCGTCGACTTCAATGGCTCGCTGAAACTGCCGGTGTGCCTCTTCCCGACGATCCAATCTGTCCAACGCGAGAGCAGCATAGAGGTTTGCGTCCGGCAGCGCGGGATCGCGATCGAGAGCTTCTTGGAGGTAGTCCAAGGCTTGCTGATCTGTGTTGCTGCCACCACTCGCGTCATCCAGCGCATAGGTCAGACGCCCCAGTCCTTCCAGCGCTTCTGGGTGCCGGTAGTGCTCCAATGCGCGGCCGTAGTATTCGATCGCTGCGCTCTTGTCTGTCGCCCGTTCGCAAGCATGCCCCTTCTTGAGCAGTGCGTGCGATTCCGACCAACCGGCTTCTAGCGCGGCTAGCTCTTCTCGGTCAGGAGGATTGTGCACAGGGTCTGGGTGGTCGAAACGCGAAGACCAAAGTTGGTCGCGCCACTCGTCGGCAAACTGTTGCGCCAGCGTCTCACTTGCGAACTTTCGTTGCGGCCTCTTGGCTGCCGGGTGCACGACTTGCAGGTGCCCCAGTTCATGCAAAAACGTGTCATAGAGAATCTGTCTACGCACCGCGAGTGTAGGCCACTGGCTTCCTCGCAGTGCTCCAAACTCCTCCGGCGGTCGCTTGCACAGGGTGCGGAGCAAACTCACGTGGCGCGGTAGCGCACAGATCGTGATCTCTCGGCGACCTCGTGTTGTTGTGTATCCGAGGACTCGGATACCGCGCGCGTCGTCTTTGAAATGGACCTTCTTCAGTCGGGCCCAAAGCTCTTCGGGGAGCCGCGACAGCACGACCTTGACGTCGTCCGCATCGATGTAGTGCCGCCGGTGGGTTGCCACCTTGTGGCGAATGAACTCAATACTGTCGACGCCACCGGTCATTCGGCGCGCAGTTCGGCAGGATCAACGAGCCACGAAGACTCCACTCGGCGTGTCGGGTCCCACCCCTGAAGGATCCACCAACGCCCGTCCGGCGACGGTGTGCAAGATTCGACACGGATCGGAGTACGGACTTCGACTTGGCGATCGCCGACTGTGTAGGAAAGGCGCGTCTCCGCTTGGGCCTCGTCCCAGTCGAAGGTGACCGAGCTGGGCGTTTCGGCCGGCGCCATCGATCGGACCACGGTGGGCTGCGGGCGACTTTGTTCGAGGTCGACCCGCGACCGTGTCGGCGAGACGGGCTGCGGCTGCGCGGCTGACGCGTCGAGGCCTGAATCAGGAGTTGCCGACTCGGAGCTTGCAGACGCTGGGCTGGGCGACTCGAGCTCGAGGACGCGAGGCCCTGAGAAGCCGACGGTCGCTATCCGAGACTCTGGATAGTGGCCGACCTCACGTTGTTGGGTCAAGTCGTAGACCCTGACTGTAGGCGCACTGGACTCGGACTCGATCGCCACGAAGGAACCGTCGGCCGAGACAGCGAGGGCCTTGACGTCGCCGGACACTCCAGCGATCACCTTCGTTGTGACCGCCAGCGGCCGGGCGGCAAGATCCAACATGTCGATGGTCTTCTTGTCTTCCCGGAGGGCCGCGTAGTTCGTTCCAGAGGTACCGATCCAGTCGCCGGCAATCCACGGGCCCCCTTCGACTTTCGTCACCCAGCCATCCCGCGCCGACCCAATCAGCCAAACTTCACTGCCAGCATTTCGTGAGAAGCTCGCGCTGTCGGGAGCGAAACGCCACCGCTGTCCGATATCGGAGAGAAGACGCCCGGGTGGCTGATCGCGCTTCCAACCAAGAAGGGCGAGCTTGAAACGCACCTGCTCGTCATAGGGATTGCTACCCTCCAAGGCCACGAGCCCGGCGCTCAAGAGAGGAGCTTGTGAGTTATTCACGACGGCCGCCTCCCCCATCATGATCTGCGTGGTCGAAATGCTCGGATCAAAGCGAAACCGCAGCGGTTCCGGGCGCGAGCCGGGGATCGAAGTGCCTGCGCGACTACGCTTGGGTGCGCTGTCGGCCAGGTTCGTGTCCAGGTGACTCTGGTCGAGCCGAATCCCAAAGGAGCTGAAGAACCACTGCAGAAAGCCCTCCTTGGAACGCAGGAGGTAGTTGCCCGCCACCAGCGTCATCGCCCCAGCACCGGGGGACTCGAGAATCTCCTTCATGATCGATCGCAGCGCCGGGCTTCGCATCGTCGTGAGGAGGGCGAAGACGAGTTTGAACTTCGCTCGGCAGGTCTGCTGCAGGACACGGTGTCGTTCCTCTGCCGAAACCGACTCGAGCGGCGTCACCAACAGCTGCTGAGCATCGAGACTCGCGTGAACGAAGTCGGCGCCGAAGAGCTCCGGCATCACCCGCACGGCCTCAGCACGCTCCCACTCCGGCAGCACCGAATCTTGGTCGAACTGAATCGGCCCCCAGGTGTCGACCATCACCTTGTACTGGGGCGTCGAAGGGAGGTCTCCCCGCAACCAGCCATCGAGCAACGTCCCTGCCGTGCGCTCTTCGACCCACAGATCCGAATGTCCACTGAACTCAGACGTCAGTCCGCGAGCCATCGCCTTCTCGGCCACGTCGCGATCGATATTCATACGTCGCCTGCGCTGCGTACCCGTCGACTCGACAAGTTCGGACGTCGCGACAAGGCGCAGCAGATACTGCTCGCTGCGTGCTGCCGTTTCCACTTGGAGCACGTAGAACAGCACTACGTCCGGACGAATCTCAGAGGGAGGCTCCTCGTACCACGGCAAGATCTCTTCAGCGGCGACCCAACGGCGGATCTCGGGAAAGAGCTCGACGTCGATATCGGTCTCAGGCGCGAACTCGATCGTCCCGCAACCGGTTAAGGAAACGCACACGAACGCCGAGAACAGCAGGTACGTAACCCAGGAACGGCAAGATGAAACGCTGGTGTTCATTGAATACTCTCTCACTCGCTTCACTGTCTCAGCACTCAGCCAGCGGTAACGTCTTGTGTGAATCTCCTCGATAGCTGGGCGCCCAGTATCGAAGGTTGGGCCGAAACTCATCATACGGGCAGTATCCCGTGAACAGCCCAGCACGTGTCCGACACTCCGAAAGGAGCCAGATCGAGCGTCGTACATCGCCCCAATGGTCTGAACAACGGACCACTCCATCACCAACATCCCAGTAGACAGACCTCGAGTAGCTGACAAAGTCCGGCGCCCGGCTAGGCAATGCAACCCGAACGAAGTTCGCAAACGTCGCTTCGTGGAAATTGGTGAAGTCGTAGAGGAACTTTGACGGGCTCGAAGAGGATGTGGGATCAGTCTCGCTCATGGGCCCTAGTGTACCGGCACTGGCAGCGTCCTACGACAGACATGCGAGCTTTCGACGAGAAGGCGCTCGGACTCGCCGGGACTCCAGTCCCTCTTCTGGGCATTTGCCCCCCTGCCGTTCGCCCCAGCAATCAAGAAACGGGGCACCGCTGGACCTGGTTGTCCAGCGATGCCCCGGTTGAGACTATGCTGCTCGCTTAAGCGCAACGCTCACTCACACGCCTCAATCCTGCTCCTTCACAGGATCACACGAGAACGTAACGTCGTCTGAGTCCGTGCGGATCAGGTGCTGTGGCTTGCGAGCTTGAGCCGAGACGGAGAAGCTCACCGACACGCCCTTGAAACCCAAACCGCCTCCGCCTCGCACGCCTGTCGAAACGAGGCCCTGGTAGGTAGCAGTGAAACTATGAGATACCAAGATTCCCTTTTCATCAGAGCCCGGTTGGTCACGACCGATGACTCCCACTCCGACCTGAACGATCTCACCATTTCGCGTACGGGGCTTACTGGTATCGGGCCATGGTGACTCTTTCCGGTTCTGCACGTACTCGACCTTGCAGTACTTGTTACAACGAGCCTGCATGTACATGGCCGCGCTGACAGTTTCGGTCCACGTTCCGTACCAGTGGCCTTCCAACCCGTACGATCGCAAGCTCGCACGCACGAAGATAGACTTCGGATCGCTTCGCCGGAAGTCAAGCTTACCCTCAACTTCCCACTGCTCGTCTGCCCAGTAATCTCCACGCCCCAGTAGACGCTTGTCTTGTCCCCAGTGATCGATGACCGTGTCCGTCTCTTGATCAGGCGACATGGTCAACTTGCACCCATCGTCCACGAGGACCGGAAGATCGTCGCTATCCTCGTCTTCGTCCTTCAGTATCGCGTAGCCGCCCGCCAGCCAGAGCGCATAGGCGCCGCCGAAAACTCCCAGGCAGCCCATTTGCTCTCCTTCCTGCAGGACTGTTCCGTCGAGGTCGAAGTAGGCTGAGCTGATGTCGCCTTCTTCCCCACCGGGTCCACTACCGATGCAGCTGCCGGCGTTCCCGCCAACAATCTCGCCATCCAAACCGTACAAGACCGAGAACAGAGAGTTCTGCCCTTTGTCCGCACGATTGGTCGTAGGGTTGTTGTACAGCTGGCGCGCCACTCTCAGAGTTGGTGATGCTCCGACGTTGTCGAACTCCTTCAACAGAGCCGTGCCTACCGGCCCGTAGTGGAAGTACGTCTGCTCCGGTAGATCGATCGATATGTGATCGACGGGGCGATGGACGTAACTCATGCTACTGTTGGGTAGAAACGCCGCCTCGGAGTCGAGATAGGCGAAGTATTGGCCGTCCACGGTTTGCAACGCAACCCGACCAAGCGCATCGTAGTAGTACAGTTTCTCGAGCTCTGGTAGGTCGTACGACTCTTCTGGTCCAGTGTTTTGGCCGGTCTGAGAGTCGGCCCAGTACCGAGTTCGAGTACTGCTCGCAGAATCTGTGGTGCGGCTCCAACGGATTCGCCGCCCCCAAAAGTCGTATGCTTCGGTCTCGAGCACTCGCAAGTCATAGTGATAGGCGTAGGGAGTTCCGTGAGCGAAGTCAAAGCCGCCAGCTGACACCGATAGGGTCGCATCAAAGTCGAACTCACCTCGATACGCACGCCCGCTGGCGTCGTACTGAAAGCTGCGATCACTCACGTCACGCGTGATGTAGACGTCGTTGGGAAAGTTGTCGACGACCTTTTCAAACTCACGCGAGATCCTGCGCTTGCCGCTGATCGAGGTATTGAGTCCAGCGACGCCAAACTCTCCGCCATAGCCGTAGGTCCAGTCATTGAAGTCGGTCCCACCGCCATCGACTTGCCGTACCAGCAGCCGACCAATGTTGTTTCGGGTGTAAGCAGTAGACGGGCTGTTCGCACCACCGACATCGATCGTCTTCGTGGTCAACCAGTTGTCTCCCGAGTAGTCGTAGACATCAGAGAACGATCCGTCGCGTAGGCGTGTCGTTGGCATGCCGTCTGCGGTCAGCCCCGTGTATTGGTCTTGATAGTCACCGGAGCCGCGGTTGTCCCACTCCATACCGGTATGCCGGAAGTAGCCATCGTACGACATACCACCTTCGGAGATGATCGCTTGTGTGGGCAACGCACCATCCTTGGATGTTTGCCAGCGCGGGCTTCGACCGACGTACTGGTACTCCATGATGGTTGCCGACGCAGTGCTGCCGGCGGGTGTGCGCCTCATCTCAGTCAAAACACCGTCGGCCCGGAATTCGCGATCCAGGATCGTCACGGTTGTGCCCGAGCCAGGAAAAACTACTTGTTCGGGCCGCCCTCGCTCATCTGTCGAGAACGATAGGGTGTCCGTTTGCCAGCTGTCACCGTCCCAAACGAGACTAGTCTCTGTTGCAACGTTTCCGCGGTCATCGTAGGTGCGACGCACGATATTGTCTCCGACAGCAGGTGCCGTGAGCCCGTCGCCAGCGAAGCTACGTGCTTCGACAGCCTTCCCGTTGCTCACACAGCCGCAAGCAGCAGCGCCCCCGTAGGCGAACTCAACCAACGTGGGCCCTTCCACGGTCGACGCGTACGTGACTGTCGTTGCAAGCTCGTTGCCGAACTGGTTCCGCACCGTCAACCCCGTTGCTAGGGTTGGCTGCGTCTCAAGAACCGTCGGCAAGCCGATCGATCCGTGGTACGACGAGAACGAATGTGCATACTCCGTCACCCTCGCAGCGCTGAGGTAAGGTGGGTGGGTGACTTTGACGAGTCGATCAGCGTCGTCAAACTCATTCGATGTGGTGGCCCACTCATTCGTCGCAGAATTCAGCAATACATCCTCTCGGATCATTCGACCCTTTCCGTCGTATCCGTACCGCGTCTCTGCATACAGCGCAGCTCCTGCGTACCGACGAAACTTCGACAGCAAGTTACCACCAAGGTCATAGCTCAGACGCTCGACAACACCCCCTGCCGAGCCATCTTTGTTCACGGAACGAATCCTGTGTCCGTGGCCGTCATAAGCAATCAACTCTCTCAGGAAGTCAGTCGCCTTGTCGCCTCCGTTCTCGTACCTCCGTACCTGCGTAACTCTCCCACGCGAGTCGTAGAAGTACCCGGTCTCGAAGGTCAGCGTACTCTGATCCCGCTCGTCATAGACCACTTCGTCGCGTTCTTCGACCCTTCCGGTGGTGCCGCTGTACTGCGTAGTGATCTTGTTCAAGCCTGTGGCGTCGATCTCTTCAGTTACACGATCCAGAGAATCGTACAGGGTCTCTGTGTAGTCCGTTGGAGTGCCGGTCGAAGCCAAGTAGCTACGACTCAGTTGTCCTCCGGGGAGCAGACTCAGGTGAGTATCCGCGTAGGTACTGCCATTGGTGTCCAAGAGCTCGCCAACTTCGATTCGGCGTCCGGCATCATCGTAGCGATACCGTTCTCGGCTAGTCATCACGAGGTTCGCATCAAAGGCTGGATCTTCCGGCTCGACCAGAGGCAGGGTACCAACGTAAGCATACTTCGCGACAGCTGCGAGCTGTGTCGGGCGGGCGACACTGTAGCTACTCTGGGTTACGAAATAGCCGTGTTCCAACGCGTTGAATGTAGGAGTAGGAGTTGCATTCTCGTTGTACTCTCGCCCGAGCACAACTAACGTCGAGACTTCCCGAACCTTGAAGCCGAAGGCGTCGTAGTAGGTACGGCGTGGAACTGTCCAGTTGGTTTCGTAGTGCTCTTTCACTCGTCCCCTGTGATCGTGCGAGAACCAGTATAGAATTTGATCACCGGTCGCCGCAGGATCGCGGTCAGGGTCGACACTCGTGCCACGCACCAGGCCAGCAGCAGTGTACGTATTGTTCGTTTCGGTGTAGCTGTTTGCGTCATAGTACTCTCGAAGACGCGTGACTAGTCCGCGGGTGTCGAATCGCTTCTCGGACTTCTGAAACTTGTTCTCCGTGGCGAGCCCGTATCGTTGCTCAGAAGTCTGCTTGGCCGCGCTCGTGGCTGTGGTTGGCGTGACACTAGTGCGTGACATCACCAACTCCCCTCCTCCCTGTCCCAACTCGTCGTAGTGGGTGTGCCAGGACTCTTTGAGGAGGTCCCCTTCGAAGACGTTTCGCGCGATCTGCGGCTGAGCAGTGGCGACGGCCCCGGGTGCCGTGAACTCTTCCTCCCACCTCGTCTCTACCAAGCGACTCAGCGAGTCATAGACATACTCGGTGATCTCTCCGGCTTGGTTTTCCTCTCGAACGAGGTTGCCGAGAGGGTCGTATTCATGCTCCGTCCACAGCCTCGCCACTCCAAGCTCATCGAGGTGCTCGATGCGCTTCAAGTAGCCATGCTGTGTCGGGTTGCTGGCGGCATGGTATGTGTACCGCTTCGACGGGTGGGGCGAGGTAGAAACAGCGCGGTTGGGCGTCGTCATTGTCAGAGGTCGCCCGTCGGTAGTGTACGTGTAGCGGTGCTCGATGTCGTACTGCACGCCCGTGACTGCGGCCGTCACGGCAGCAACCTTCTTCGTCTCCACGTTCCCGTAGGCGTCGTGGGTATAGGTCGTCGTCACGCCTCGGAGATCGGTGTGCGACTCTGGCCACGGCTCGCCCGCGTAGGACCACGTCTCTGTGATGTCGTCGCTCGGGGTCAGCGGGTCACCGACCAAAGTGTGGCTGGCGACGCGGGCTCGCAAGTGTGGCCACACACTCGTACCGGGTGACAAGTACACCCACTCTTCGCGCTCGAGGTCTTGCGGGTTGCTCCCCTGATTCGAGTGCCTCGTGTATCGGGCCGTTGGCAACCAATTCGAACCATACTCCGTATGCTCGTCGACCCAGTCCGGCTCCGGCGGGACGCCGCCCGGCCAGGGGCCACTTGTTGGAGCATGGTTGTCGTGACGCCGCACAACGCGCGTACGCCCCACCGCATCGTGACCGTAGTCGACATAATTGCCTTGCGGGTCGGTGATCCTGACGACCGCCGAGACCCCAGAGGGTGGCGTCGGAGCCGGCGGATTCGTGGGCGGTAGCGCAGTGAAGATCGTGGCGTTGCCGAAGTGCATGTTGAAGAAGCTGCGCTGAGACAGCACGCGGCCGCTAGCGTCGTAGCTGTTCGAGATCAACGCGTGCGGTGAGTTGTTCGCTGCCTCTGCGGCGGCATACACTTTGGTCAGACGTCGATTGCTGTCGTAGTCCCAAGACAAATACGAGCCATCAGCCCGCGTCACCCGCACCAGCGTTCGGTCACTCGCGTAGTCGAGCAGCACTTGACGTCCGTTGTAATCGGTGATCGCGGCCAGACGGTTCATGTCAAAGTACGAGAAGCGCACGACGCGATTGCGATCATCTCGTAGGGACAGGATTCGGCCTGTGGTGTCACGCGAGATCGTGATTGCGTGGCCCGTGCCTGCTACGGGATCGTAGTGACCATCTTCGAGCCGGCACAAGAGACCCGTTTGCGCGTCGAAGACCGACTTGCGGCCATTGGGCTCTGTCAGCCACCATTCGACGCCTGACTTGTCGAACTCCCAGAAGAAGCCGGGGCCAGCCCTACCGTTCGTGTCGAACCCGCCCCAGATGAGTCCGTTGCCGGGCCACCAACGGTGCAGAGTAGCCGTTGCACTCATCCGTGCATTGAGGTTCATATCCCACGCAAGGCCGACCGGACCGTCGTACCCCATCGTACTCCGGTAGTTGAGCTTCACGTCGACGCTCAGCCCAGCTCCCTTGAGCGTGTAAATCGTTGCGTCCGTGACGAAGTTACGGCCGAACAGATGCACGCCATCGCCAGCGACAGGTTGACTACCACTGCGCTCCGCCCCACAGAAGGTGCCCGAAGGACGATAGGTCGCGACGGCCGGGAAGAAGGGAGTTGTCGGCACCGGCACACTCGAGCCGACAATGATGTGCATGTCGGTGCGATTGCCATAGGCGTCTGTCGCACGAACGATCACACGGTCTCCCGGTTCCCCGGCCGGCGCAGTCAAACTATAGGGAGCAGTGTTGTGGCCACCGTTGTGAGCGGTCACCGCGACGCTGTCGACGACGCTTCCGTCATGGATCAGCTCTGCGGTTCCCGGCCAACTGCTATCAGCAAAGGCCTTGATGCCCAGCGTCACGACAACCTGACTTCCCCAAGAGGACGAGATGTGGCCACCGTTGAGTTGCGGCGGCACGTCGTCGACAGTGGAAGCCGCAACGAACCCAAGGACCGCTGTATCGGAGAGCTCCGGTGATCCGTTATCAGAAACCTTGAGAACGAGAAGGTCGCCGGGAGCTGCATTGACAACGAGTTTTGTTCCCGGGCCCCACTTGGGCGTCGAAGTCGTCGTATTGGTGGTTTTGTTGATGACAGAAACAAGCTGGATGTCTCCGCTCGCCGCAGAGTCGTCGACCCGCACTTGCACGACCCCGCCAAGTTCAGGCGGCGTCACCCACACCATCGAGATGTCATCAATCCTTGGCACGCCTGGGGCCGCCGTGACCTTGGGCCCTTTATCAGGAAGGCTTAGGAGGGCGAGTCCCCCCAGCACACAGACCAGAAACACACACGCAGACACAATACGCACGAAGCGAGACATCCGAGTCCTCCATCGCAGCGGGCACGAGATGGTGAGCCTGTTGGCTCGGGCGACCGTCCCGCAACTGGGGGGAGCAGCCGTTCAAGCGGTGCCGGCAGGCACCGAGGAAGGGTTACGCACCTCCCGACCTCTTGTGCGGAAACAGACTCTGCTCGGCTCAGCAGTTTCTCGGACTATGAACGGAAGTCGCCCGTGGGTCGTCGCCCTGGCGCGTCGGGAGGGTTTGCACGCCGAAGGTCGATATCCGGTGTTTGCTAGCGAACGGGACGTGCTGGGCGGAGACCTAGCGAGAGGCAGTGCAGATCAGGCGATGTGAAGTTGCGATGGGAGGCGCGTGCGTCGCCGACTGCTGAGTTGAACGCGCCCCCCCGAATGACGCGGATGTTGCTCATCGGCGCAACGGCGGGGAGTCCCGGCTCGGGTGCAGCAGTCTTGCGGTAGTCCCGGTACGCACTCAACGTCCACTCCCAGACGTTCCCTTGAACGTCATGAAGACCGAAGGCGTTGGGGCGATAACACCCCACGGGAGCATGCAGCGAGTAGCCGTCGTCGAGCCAATCTTCGAACGTCCACGCAGACGGCGCTCCATTGGTCCGCGCAAAGTGGTCCGCGAGATTCGCTGTCCCCGCGACGCTTTGCGGATCGTCACCGCTCCACCAACGCGTCTCCGTCCCGGCACGGCACGCGTACTCCCACTCTTCCTCAGTCGGCAGCTCGAGGTCCAGTCTCTTCAAGGTTTCACGACACTCGAACCAGTTCACGTGTTCGACTGGATGGCGCAGATCGTGTTGCCGTCCACCGGCATTCTTCAATGGACCGTAGACGCTGGGGTTCTGGCCCCAGACTGCCAACCATTGGCCTTGGGTCATCTCGTAGCGACTCAAGAAGAATGGCGCGACCGATGCTTCATGGGACGGCCCCTCGTACTCCCCCGTGTCTGGGTCGTGATTGGGGCCTTCCGGGTCGTCTGGCTGCGATCCCATCCAGAACGTCCCGGCTGGAATCAGCGTCATCACGAGTCCTGTGCTCTCACCGATGATCCACGGATTCACCGCGGTCGGGTCAGGGTTGGGTTGCGGCCGGTCGCCACTAGCGACATGCCAGAACTCCCAAAGCCCAGACTTCGGATCCTGCCGTAGCGGGATCAGACCCAGTTGCGGCTTCAACTGGAGGCCGCCGTACGCCGGCAGTTGTTCGATCGCGGCGGTTGCAACCTTCCATTCACGCACAACCGTCGGAGACTCGAGGGTCTGCTGCGCCACCGTGTCCGCATCTGCGATGCGCTGCTCCACACTGGCGATCTCTCCCACAAGAGGGTCCGGGCTCGAGAACCCCCTAAGGCCCGCCACCAGCTCCGCGAGGAGGTCGTGTCGCCACTGCTCTTGGGCGGCGTCGAAGCGCCAGGTTCGTCGTTGATCGAAAGTGTGCTCTAGTTGCGCAATGGCAGCCGCAAGGTCTTGCTCGTGGCGGGTCAGCGTTGCGAGGGTCGTCTCCTTCTCCTCGTCACTGAGATGCGTCAACCGGGTCCCGTCCTCTCGGAAGCGCTGAATGTCGCCACGGATCCCTTCCAGCCAACGCGTCTTCTCGGCAGCCACAGCCTGGTTTGGGTGACTTGCTCGGTCAGCAGCCGCCTGATCATCAGTGTAGGGTAGCGCTGAACGCCGCAGCGTCTCCAGAGTCTGCTCGTGGACTGGCAGTCGCGCGGCCAACGCGTGGGCACTCTCCAGCCAACCTCGCATTGCCTCCACCTGATCTGGGATCGCGGGCCAGAGCTCGCGAGCTTGGTCTCGGCTCTCACTCAGAAGTTGAACATCGGCCAGACGCAACACTTCTTCCAGTCGCTCGCTCGCCAGCTTCTCCATGCGCTGCGCGATCGCACGCTGCTCATTTGCCCGGTCCCGTTCCTCGCCAACGCGACGCTCGCGCTCTTCCGCGACGGCTCTCTGCCGCACCTCACCTTGTCGCGCGCGTCTTGCCTGGCGCAACAGCACCGTTGTGACCGCAAGCGCGACCAGCAGCAGGAGGAGCACGGCAACCCCCGCTACGAAGGCCGCGGCTTCGCTCAAGACGCCAATGACAATGGCAACGAAAGTGGCCGCAGCCCCCACGGCCAAGGGCTTGTTTCGACCAACAAGCTTCGAGATCCGGTACGCGAGCCCAGGCTGGCTCGCTTCGACGGCCTCGCCATTGAGGTAGCGTTCCAGATCCTCCGCCAAAGCTGCGGGACTCTGGTAGCGACGGTTGGCGTCCTTCTCGAGAGCTTTGATCGTGATCCAGTCGAGGTCTCCCCGCACGAACCGAAGCAGCGTCCGCGGGCTGCACGAGCGATTCTTGGCGGCCATGGAGATGTCGTTCTCCGCAGAACCAAGACGCTGTGATGGTTTCGGGGACTCCTTGTCGCGAATAATGAGCAGCGCCTTGGCGAGATCCACGTTGCGCAACTCACTCGACTCAAACGGCAGGGTCCCGATCAACAGCTCAAAGAGGATCACACCCAGTGAATACACATCGCTACGGGTATCGACGCCGCGGGAATCGGGACTTGCCTGCTCAGGACTCATGTACTCAGGCGTTCCGATCAACTGCCCAAAGCCAGTGTGCAGTGTGACGTCCGAGAGCCGGTCCTCAGTCGCCTTCGCAACTCCGAAGTCGATGATCTTGGGCACGGGCTTGTTGTCCTGAGACATTACGAGGATGTTGGACGGCTTCAGATCGCGGTGGATGACTCCGCGTTGATGGGCGTGTTGGACCGCCAAACAAACCAGCAAGAACAGCTCCAAGCGCTGCGTCGGTCCCAACCGGTGCCGATCACAGTACTCCGTCACCGCCAGACCTGGCACGTACTCCATGACGAAGTACGGACGTCCTTCAGGAGTGATCCCAGAATCGAACACGCGCGCGATATGCGGATGATTCATCAGCGCCAGAGAGCGTTGTTCCACATGGAAACGCGCCAAGACTTCCTTTGAGTTGATCCCAGCCCGAATGACCTTCAGAGCCACCTTGCGGCGGATCGGATCGTGCTGCTCAGCAAGGTAGACGGTACCCATCCCGCCCTCGCCGATGATTTCCAGAATGCGGTAGGGTCCGACCTGCAACCGCTCAGTGTCGAGTGCTGGGACTGGCGCGTCGAAGAAGCGCCCATCCTCTTCGAGAACTCGTTGCACCAGATCGTACAGCGCCGTGTCACCGCCGCAGGCGGTTTGGACGAACTGCGACCGCTCAGGCGGCTTCAGTGCACAGGCTTGCGCGAAGATCACCTTTGCGCTTTGAAAGCTCGTCGCGTCCATGGCTCGTCTACGACTTCAATTCCGCACTCAGCCACGCGCGGGCGAAGCGCCATTCGGTCTGCACTGTGGTACGTGATAGCGACAAGCAATGCGCAATCTCTTGCTCCGTCAGTCCTCCGTAGAACTTGAGTTCGATGATCTTGGCCTGGCGGGCATCGAGCGCAGTGAGCTTCGTAAGCGCTTCATTGATCGCTGCCGCATCAACATCAGAGGCGAGCTCGTCGTGAACACCGGACAATGTTGTCCGGTGCCAGCCACCGCCACGCTTCTGGGCGTTGTGAGCGCGATGCTGATCGATCAGCAGCTGCCGCATACACTTGGCCGCAAGGGCTTTGAAATGGGTGCGCCCTTCCCAATCCACGGCGTCACCGTCGACGAGCCGTAGGTAGGCCTCGGCAGCAGCTCAGTTCAAGCACGAGCCCAAGGGGCACCTTCTGCAGCCAACAGCTCTGGTGAACGAGGCATAC
>JBCCHQ010000126.1:0-18973 GCA_039028735.1 Planctomycetota bacterium
CGCGCAAGGGTAGCTGGTGGGGACCGAAGAAAAGGAAAGCTTCGGCCTTCGCTAGGGGACTAGCGAAGGCCGAAGCCGGAAGGCCCGTGAGTCGCTGTTCTACGTGTCGCAGTCGAGCAGATCTTGGGTTGGATCCGGCCCCACCGTCAGATCTGTCGGCATCGGCAGCGGATCCGTACTGAGAAAGAGGCGCGTCAGCGATCGCACCGGATCACTGATGTCGAGCGTACCATCGTCGTTGGAATCAACGGCGTCGAGGCAGGCAACCTGTCCCCCTGCGAACAGATATGACAACGTTGCGATCACATCGGCGAGATCGACACCGCCGTCCTGGTTCGCATCGCCGCGCGTGAAGTACGGCTGCAGTCGCGGGTGGTCGAACGGCGGAAGCCCTTGCTCGACACGCGGGTCAGTCAAACCGTTCTCGAGGAAATCCTGCAGGTTGTTGAGTTGCGTTTGATTCAAACCCAGCGGTTGAATCTGTGGCGCTTGGTTCACAAAGAACTCGCCGCCCACGTTGTAGAACGTCAGCACTTCGGCCAGTGTCGCTTTGCCGCCGTTGTGGAAGTATGGGGCACGCATTTTCACATTGCGGAGCGTCGGCGTCTTGAAGCGGCCATTGTGGGCCGGGTTGCCGGTCACTGCTCCCCGTCCCAGATCCTCGAAGATCGGCCGCACGCCAATGTTGTGGAACTGGTGGTCGGACTGCTCCCCACCGCCGTGACACGGCAAGCAATTCTGAACGAAAACCTGGAAGCCCTGCCGTTGCTGCAGCGACAGAGCGTTCTGTTGCCCTGCCGCGAAAGCATCGTAAGGCGCCTGATCGGGGATCAGCGTGCGCTCGTACGAAGCCAGTGCGAAACCAATGCGACGCGCCGTGATCGCCGGCGTACCGAAGGCATTCTGGAACAGCGCAGGGTAGTTTGGGAACTGCACCAGCGCGGACGCCATGTCTGCCGGTAGGTCCGTCGCGAGTGCAAGCGGCGTGACAGCTTGCAGCTTGGCGATCACGTCGGCCCACGTCCGAGAGTCGCAAGCCATCTCCGCCGACGACAAGATCGGGCCAACGCTCTGACTCTCGAGTCCACCGCCCACCGGGATCACCACGACGCCGGTCTCGGGATCAACGAACTGCCCGGTCGCGCGACCGTCCCAGAATTGGGTTGGCGAATAGGCCGCGCCGATCATCGTCGGCGACTTGCGCCCTGTGACCTGCCGCGTCGGCCCGAACGGCGCCGATTCGATCAGGACGCCATTGCAGTCTTGATTCATCATGCCGAGGGAGCCGGCCACATCATCTGCGGTGCCGAAGTTGCCGTCGAAACCGGGGTGAACCGACTCCGGGCTCGAGCTACGAAAATCGGAACCGCCCATCTCCGGCATATGGCAGGTACCGCAGGCGACCGAATCGTCGCTGGAGAGCTGCTCCTCCCAGAACAAGAACTTGCCGAGGAGCGCCTTCTGCGCGGTCAGCGGGTTTTGCGGCGGGATCTGCACTGGCGGCAGTGGCGGCGGCGGTGGCGGACCGCCGGGCCCACCCCCCCCGGGCCCCTGCGCGGAGGCCAACGGAGACACCAACGGAGACAGCAGACAGATACACGCGACGATGGTGGTGAGCCTCGACATACGATCACTCCATTCGCAGGGAAGCCACGAGTCGTTCGCAGCCCCAAAACAACGAAATGGCACCGCCCGGTGCTACGCATGGGTAGCCGCCGAGCGGTCGCCGCCCAACCCTGGTCCCAACGTCTGCAGGACGACGCAGGACGTAGGTCGGGGTGGCCCCAACACCGCCGGGAGGGAGTCCGCGGTGCTCGAGCCGGTGAAGTCCCCAGGGGGAGAAAATCCCGAACTAGTCCCCTAACTGCCGCCGACACCGCTCGGTACACTGGGTTCTTCGGCAAAATCTCGAGATTCTCAGCTCTCCCCAGCTCCCTCGGAGGCCCCAGTGGGTAAAGGCAACGCGGGTAAAGGCAACGCGGGTAACGGCAACGCGGGTAACGGCAACGCGGCTCATGACAAGACGCTCGACCCGGGCCAGCTCGATCAGCTCATCCTGCGGGCCCGCGGCGGTGACTCCGACGCGCTAGGGGCGGTCTACGGTCACTATCGGCCACGGCTCGAGCACATGGTCCGGTTGCGGATGGACCGCCGCCTCACGGGGCGCTTCGATGCCAGCGATGTCTTGCAGGAGACGTTTCTCGAGGTAACGCGGCGGTTCCCCAAGTATGCCAAGGACCCGCAAATGCCGCTCTTTCTATGGCTGCATTATCTGACTGGTCAGCGACTGCTGCAGCTACACCGGCAACACCTCGGCGCGCAGATGCGGGACGCGTCGTTGGAGATTTCCATCGACGGCGGACGGGCGGCGATGGCGGCGAGCAGCCTCTGCCTGGCTGAACAGCTCGCCGGGAGCTTCACCTCTCCGAGCCAGGTCGCAATCCGCGAAGAGACGCGCAACCAGATCGAAGAGTCGCTGAACGCGTTGGCGCCGATCGACCGCGAAGTGATCGCGCTTCGCCACCTCGAACAATTCTCCAACGATGACGTCGCCGCGCTGCTGGGTTTGTCCAAAGCGGCAGCCAGCAACCGCTATATTCGCGCACTGCGCCGCATGAAGGAACAACTCGGCGATCTGTCGAGTTCCACGACTTTCTGATGTCAGCCAACCCACCCAGCAGCGACGAGCGCGACCCGGTCGAGATCCTCGCCGAGGAGTTCTCCGAACGCCATCGCCGTGGCGAACAGCCGACGGTCGCCGAGTACGTCGAGCGCTACCCCGAACACGCCGACGCAATCGAAGACCTGTTTCCAATGCTGCTGATGATGGAGAAGGCACGCACGGACAACGACAGTACACCGACTGCCGTAGAGCCTCCCGTCGGTCTCGAGAGATTGGGCGAGTATGTGATCGCTCGCGAACTTGGACGCGGCGGGATGGGAGTCGTCTACGAAGCACACCACGAACGCCTGGCGCGCCGCGTCGCCCTGAAAGTCTTGCCAGAGAAAGCCGCGGTGATGTCTCCCCGGAAACTGGAGCGCTTCCAGCGGGAAGCACAAGCCGCCGCTCGCCTCCACCACACAAACATCGTTCCCGTCTTCGAAGTCGGTTGCGACCAAGATCTCCACTACTACGCCATGCAACATATCGACGGGCGCGCCCTCGATCAGCTGATCATCGAAATGCGCGATTCGCGCCGCTCTGATTTCCTGTGCGGCACCGAGGTCGCCGTTCATACGCAAGTGTACTACCACCGCGTTGCCGAGATCGGCATCCAGCTGGCCGGCGCGCTCGCATACGCGCATGCGGCCGGCACGCTGCATCGCGACATCAAGCCCGGGAACGTACTCATCGATGCGGCTGGCGTTGCCTGGCTCGCCGACTTCGGCCTCGCTAAGTTCGATGAATCGACACTGGACCTCACTGCAACAGGCGCGGTACTCGGCACCCTCAGATACATGTCACCAGAGCAACGTCGCGGGGAACCCACTCACAGCAGCGACATCTACAGTCTCGGCGTAACACTCCGGGAACTCGCAACGTTGGTACGGGTGCACGACGACCCCACGCAGGCAGCTCCAACGCCACGTCTCCCACGCGACCTCGAAACGATCTTGCAAAAGGCAGCCCACGAGGAACCGACACAGCGCTACACGACAGCCAGTGCACTCGCAGCCGACCTGCGCCGCTTTCAAGACGATCAACCGATCCTTGCTCGGCGCGCGGGACTGTGGGAGCGCACGCGACGTTGGTGCCGCCGCAACCCGGCCCTTGCGGCCGCCTCGTGCATTGCCGTGATCGCGGTGCTGGTAGCGGCCACGAGTGGCTGGACCGGTTACGTAAACACCCGCGATGCGCTGCACTTGGAATCAGTACAAAAGACCGCTGCTCAAAAGGCGCGCAAACGAGCCGAGGAAAACGTGCAGCTATCACTGACGGCCCTCGAGAAGATCTTCGACGCGCTCGAGCCGGTGTCTGGCGAGGCGCGACGACGCAACGGGCTGGGGCGCCCTGGCGGGGCACCCGGACGCCGCGGCCCTGGCGGGCGCGGTGGTAGCAACGAACGGCGCGGGGGTCCGCCAATCGAGCAAGAGAAGCTACTGCTGCAGGCAATCTTGTCGTTCTTCGACGAACTCACGCGAAAAAACAGCAGCGATCCCGCTCTGCAAGTCGCCGCGGCACACGCTTACCAGCGCGTTGCAAACCTGCAGACGAACCTAGGTGAGTCCGTCGCCGCGCAGCAGTCCTCTGCACGGGCTGTGGATCTCTTCGAACAGCTGCTCGCACGTTATCCCGAGAACGACGCCTACCGCGTCGAGTGGATCGAGGCAAAGCTACGAACCATCGCGACGACAGACACGCCGACAGCAATCGCAGCGCGCGATCGCGAGCTCAAACACCTCTCTGGGGAGCTAACCAAACTGGGAGCTCATTCGGAGGCCGACCTCCTGCAGGTGCAGCTGCTGATCAGCGGCGGCGTTTTGGAGGTTGCCCGAGGAAACGTCGACGCTGCGGAGGCGCAGTACGCAGACGCGTTGCGCCGCTGCGAACAACTACTGGCATTGCGCCCACCGCGACGAGGGGCGATCCAGCTCTTCGGTGAAACCTTGCGAGTGTACGGTGAATTCCTACGGGAGGAGAAACAGCACGAGCGCGCACTCGATCTCTTCGACGCGATCGAGTTTTCCCTGAGCGACCGAAAGGCTGCCCATCCCCGTGCGCTCCATGCGCGGGCGATGATTCACCAGGAAAAGGCCCTCGTGTACGAGGAGATCGGCGACTGGTCGGCGGCTGATAAAGCGCGCGACGACGGGCGCCGTTTGCTACGTGAGGGCGGCCCGTTGCGGCCGCTGAGTCCCCGTGGCAGGCCAGGTCAACGCCGCCGCGGCCCGGGCTAGCTCAGTCAGCCTACTCGCCACCCGCCATGAGATTGTACGCCGGCCGAACGCCCGTGAAGTGGTTCTGATCCGACGGTGCACTGCGCCCCTGCTTCGCACAACGCACATTGACAGCCGGGCTGTCCCAACTACCACCGCGCAGCGGAACCATGCGATTCAACAGCGGGCGATTCAATAGCGGGCGATTCGTTTCACCAAGACGTACGGTGGGTTCGCGGCACCACTCCCAGACGTTGCCAAGGATACTGTACAACCCAAACGGATTAGGGCGATACGCGTGTACCGGCGCCGGGGCGGCCGCGTACCCATCGTCGAGCCACAACTCGTACTTGCGGTAGGCGGGACCGTGATCGCGATAGTAGCGATCCGCGATGTTGACCGTCCCAGTCAGAGACTCTTTGTTAGCGCCGGTCCACCAGGCAGTATCGGTACCGGCGCGCGCTGCATACTCCCACTGCACTTCGTCAGGTAGCGTCAACCCCATCCGCCACAGCGTTTCTCGACACATTGCCCACGACACCTTCTCGACCGGCAACAACTCGCCGCGCGCCTGTGATGGGTTACTACCCGTGAAGCGCTGCCAAATCTCTTGCGTCAACTCGTACTTCGACAGCAGGAACGGAGTCAGGCTGTATTCGACGATCGGCGCCTCACGAGCGAAGGCGTTGGGGTCGTAGTTTCGCCCGTCGGGATCGGTCGCCTGCGCACCGTAGAAGAACTTGCCCCCCGGTAACAACACGAACACGAGTCCCGACTCCGGTTGCAATTGAAACACACCGTTCACTCGGACCGGCACTTCGCCAGACCGAAGATGCGCAAACTCCCAGAGCCCGGTAGTCGCGTCGGGGCCCAGCGGGACGAAACCAATTTGCGGCGTCAGTTCGAAACCGGCGTAGATGGGGCTGCTCCGCACTGCGGTGGCGGCTTCGTGCCAGAGGGCAGCGACCTCAGGGTCGGCAACGCTACGACTGCGGATCGTCGTGGCGTTGCGATGACGCCGTTTCATCTCCTCGAACAGACTTGCTTCCGCCCCACCACCCCCTTCGAAGAGCTGTTCCAAACCTTGCACGAGTTCGACCAATTGGTCGTGACGCCACTGCGTTTCGACATCGGAAAAGTGCCACCGATCACCGCTCACGTGCGTGCCTTGCGCCCGCACCGCATCGAGATTCTTGCGGTGAAACGGCAGCCGCTCGCGTAACGGAGACGCCATGTGGTCGATCCAGTCTTGCATCTGCTTTGCATACTCAGGCAGCTCCGGCCATAACATGTCTGCATTACGAACGCAGAGATCGAGGCGGTGCAAGTCTGCGAGACGCAGAATCTGATTGCGCTGTTTGTTTGCCAGGTAAGCGTACCAACTGGTCGCCGTGGTCATCGCGACGAGGCTCAACGCAACGATCAAGATCGTCGCCACAAGGATTGGATTCCGCGCCGTGAAGCGGCGGATCTGCGCCAACGATCCCGCGTGCCGAGCGGCGATCGGCTCGGCGCCGAGGTAGCGGCGTAAGTCCGCAGCCAGCTCGCCGGCGTCGGCATACCGGTGCTCCTTTGCCTTCTCGAGCGCTTTCTCCAAGATCACGTCAACTTGCTCCGGCACGGTCGGATCGACCGAACTGATCGGAACCGGGTCCTCGCTGGTGATCTGGCTGATTGCATGCGGCAGGTTGATCATGCCGCTTGGGTACGGCAAGCGACCGACCAGCAACTGGTAGCACAAGACACCCAATGCATAGACGTCGGATCGAACATCGATGTCGAGTGGGTTACCAGTGGCCTGCTCGGGGCTCATGTACGCCAACGAACCGATCAGTTGCCCGGCGCCGGTCATTAGCGTCGTGCTGACCAGGTCACCCTCGAGCGCACGCGCCACGCCAAAGTCGAGAACGTGTGGCGTACCGTCCCTCGCGATCAGGATGTTGCTGGGTTTGAGATCGCGGTGCACGACCCCCTTCTCATGCGCATGCGCGACCGCGTCACAGACCAGAACGATCAGCTCCAGTCGCTGCTGAAAGTTCAAATCCTCTCTGCGTACGTACTCGAGCATCGGCGCACCCTCGATGTACTCCATCGCAATGTACGGCTGTGGGCCCGCCTCGGTGTCTGCGGTCCCCGCGTCGTGCACATGCGCGATGCCTGGATGATCGAGGCGCCCCAACACATCCGCTTCCAGCTCGAAGCGACGACGAGTCCCTGGTGTTGTTACTCCTGGCCGAATCAACTTCAGGGCTACCGTGAAACCGTCTTTCTGCGCGCGATAGACGATTCCCATCCCTCCTTCGCCGATCACTTCGGCAACGATGTAACCGCCGAATATCGACCCCGGCTCTAGCACCGAGAAGCGGTCCCCTGCGGGGAGATGCTCTGGATTCTCGAGGAAGGCTTCGTCGGCGTCATGAGCCACCAACATCTCGCGCACGAGCTCGCGGGTGTCTGCGTCATCGGCGCCCGCATCGAGATAGGACAGGCGGTCGGCCGCGGGCAACTCGAGGGCCCCGAGAAAGAGCTCTCGAGCCTTCTGCCAGCGCGAAGTCGTCATTCCCCGCGCTCTCTTTCGAGGAAGACGCGCAGCCACGCCTTGCTCATCGTCCAGTCTGCCCTCACAGTCGCTGACGATACTTCCAGCACTTCTGCTGTCTCATCGATGCTCAACCCGATGAAGTAGCGCAACCGGACGACGAAGGCCGCGCGTGGCGATTCGTTCTCCAGTTGATCAATCGCCTCTCCGAGCGCCAAGACATCGATAGAAGGGGGCATCTCCGCCGACACCCCTGCGTGCAATGCAACGCGGCCATGATTGCCCCCGCGTTTGGCGGCTTGATCACGGCGAGCGCCTTCGACAAGAATACGCTCCATCGCTGTTGCTGCAGCTTTGAAGAAATGTCGCCGGTTCTGGAACGTCGGTGAGTCGCTACCAAACAACCGCACGTAGGCTTCGTGGACCAACGCAGTCGCCTGCAAGGAATGCCCGGGTCGCTCGTGAGCCACCTTGCTGCGCGCCAACTGCCGCAGTTCGTCGTAGACCAAAGCCAGCAGCTGCTCCTGAGACGCGGCATCACCACGGCCAATCGCGCTCAGAATACGAGTCACGTCGTGGGAGTGATCCATGGGCACCAGATACCTCGGCTACGACGACATAGTTAACTAACAGGGAGTAACTGGCGTTATAGCACGAAGGGCGCGGAGTGCGGAGAGGGAGGTCCGGGCGATCGGAGAATAGGGAGATGGGGCCCGGCGCATCTGGGCAGATTCCCAAAGACGGGAATGGCGGGAAAGAAAATCGGAAAGATGGGCTGGGCCCGGGCGGGCGGCGGGCCCACAACGACCTGTCGGCAGCTCGCTCTCACCGGTGGCACCCCCAGTGTGAGAGCGTTGGCATTTCTGGCCGAGGGCTCCGCCAAGGCCCTATTGCCCCAGGCGGAGTGTGTGTTGCCCTCAGCACGAGAACCAACTTTCGAGCCGCGCCCATTGGGCACGCCCCCTTTGTTGGTCATGCGTAATCGGGCCGCGAAACCGCTAGAGCAATATAGGAGTTCCTCGCAAGACGCTCGTTCTAGAGCACTTACGCCAACGGCTTTTGTCTAGAAGCCAGGCACTGAATGCGCGGGGCCGCGCCCCAGGACGTTACTCGATCCCTTGGGCGCCCAGCCACCGCTCGGCATCGAGCGCCGCCATGCAACCGGTGCCGGCGGCCGTGATTGCCTGACGGTAGTGGTCGTCGGCGACGTCGCCAGCGGCAAACACTCCCTCGACGCTGGTGTTACTGCGCCCAGGGTTGGTCCAGACCAGGTACCCCTTGTCTGTAGTCTCGAGTTGCCCCCCCAGGAAGGCTGTGTTCGGCGTGTGGCCGATCGCAGCAAAGTACCCGGTCGCCGCGAGTTCCTCGGTAGAAGACTCATCAACGGTGCTGCGGATCCGCACGCCAGTCACACCATCGGCCTCGGTGCCCAGCACTTCGTCGATGACCGAGTTCCACTTCACCTGGATCTTCTCATTGGCGAGCACCCGATCCGCCATGATCTTGCTGGCGCGGAACTCGTCGCGACGGTGTACGACGTAGACGGTAGAAGCGAACTTCGTCAGGAAATTCGCCTCTTCCATCGCGCTGTCGCCACCGCCAACGACGACCAGCGGCTTCTCTCGAAAGCGCGGCATTGCGCCGTCACAGACAGCACAAGCGGAAACACCGTTGTTCTTGTAGCGTTCTTCGGACTCCAGTCCGAGATAGTTCGCGCTCGCGCCGGTGGCGACGATGACGGAGTGCGCCGTGTGCTCCTCACCACCGAGGGTCTTCAGGCGAAATGGACGCTGCGAGAGGTCGACCTCTACGACGTCGTCGGTCACGACCCGCGTGCCGAAATTCACGGCCTGTTGCCGCATCAGCTCCATCAACTCAGGCCCACTGACGCCGTGGCCCAAGTGCGGCGACATGTACTTGAACTTCTTCTCGTCGATCGAGTCTTCGAGATAACTCCCCAGATTGCCGGCCGGGAAGCCGGGGTAATTCTCGACTTCGGTCGTCAAGGAGAGCTGGCCAAGCGGCAAGGTGCCGCGCAGGCGGTTGTCTTCGGTGATCGCACCCTCGAAACAGAGCGGTTCGAGGTTCGCGCGCGATGTATAGATCGCGGCCGCCCAACCGGCGGGACCCGATCCGATGATGATGACTTTCTCGGTCACAAGAACGCTCCTTCAAGGTGCAACTGATGGATCCGCGGGATTGTTTCGCCCCCGCCAATGCGCCCTGCGCTCACGGTAGCACCACGCAGGACAGGCAGAAACGGCAGTGATGGCCTGTTGCGACAGGACGGTCAAGGGCTCTTGGCAAACGGCCGTGACGAGCCATCAGTTCCGGCCGAATCCGCGATGATTCGCGCGTCGTTTCGGAGCGTCTACTGCGGGCACTGCCCGACCGCGTACCAGTCCCAGATCTCTTCGTCTCGAGGGAAGTTGCCCCAGCCGCTGGCGTCGATCAGCGGCCACGGGTAGTGCAGTTTCTCGAGCTTGACGAGTTGTAGCCCAGAGCCCTCGAACAGCTGTTCGATCTCTGCGGGGCGGAAATACTTCTGCTGTTCGTCGGTGCTATCGACGAACAGACCGCGCTGACCGTGCACCTGCCCGATACTGGAAGGATCCAGACCATCACGCCTGTGCAGCGCAAACAGGTGCTCCATCGTGTCCAACGACGGAAACACAGCGATCAGGGTACCGCCGGGGCGCACCGTCGCCGCGATGTTGTCGAACAGGACCTGTGCCTGGCGCGCGGTCCGCGGGCAGATCGAGTTGATTGCCAGCGCCAAGTCCACGCGGCCGGCCAGGGCACCGAGACGCCGCAGATCGATTTGGCCCAGCCAAACGTTCCCTGCTTCGGCACTGCTGGTATCGCTGAGTGCATCAACACGTTTGCGGAGACGGCGCGCGGCGCCGGCTGCAGTATCGATCGCGGCGTCGCGACGGGTCGACCGTGACAGGCGTCGTCGCGTCTCTTGCAGCATCCCCTCCGACAGGTCGATTCCAGCCGCCAGCGGCACCTGACCCGCGACCATCTCCAAGGCTTCGCCACAGCCACAGCCGAAATCGACCACAGTTTGCACAGCTCGTGCACGCCGCACCCGCTCGATGTCGGCCGCGAGCGGGAATGAGACTTCGTCCGAGAACGGCGTGATCACTTCATCGTGATAGTGCTCAGCGAGTTCATCCCACGCAAACGGCACGCGCTAGCCCTCCGCACTGGTCGACACGATCAGCTCCAGATTGGTGCGGTCCTTGCGCAGGTCGACCTCGAGCGGCTCGGACTGTTCGTCACCGCGCCCAGGCGTCCGCAGCCTGTACTTGCCCGCGGCCAACCCTGAGATCGTGAAGGTGCCATCTTCGTCCGGAAAGACACCCTTGCTCGTACCTTGGAGCTCTTCGAGCCCTTGCAACCAAACGTAGCGGCGCACTGAGTTGCCGTCTTGATCGCGCACCGCCCCGGAGATGGAGAGTCCCTTCTCCATCGTCACATTGACGGTGATCTCCTCACCGCGGACGACGGTGATCTTCTTCTTTCTCGTTTCGATGTAGTCATCGTGGGTCACGACAAGGGTCTGCTCGTCCTCGGGACCGCAATCGAGCACGAACTCCCCGCGCTCGTCGGTCTCGACCTGCATCCCCATCATCGTCCGACGGAAGTGATCGCGCATCGAAGTCGCTTCGTCTTTCTCTTTGTCGCTGGGTGGTTCCAGAACCACGCCTGCGCCGACGATCGCAGCCCCCTTCTTGTTGATCACCTTGCCGCGAATCCGGCCGGCACGCGCTAGGTCGACAGAGACTTCCGTGACTCCTCCCGGCTCGATTTCGACATTGGCAGTCGCTGGCAGATAGCCAGCCGCACGCAACGTCACCGAGTAAGAACCCGGCTCGAGACCAGCCTTCTCGAAGATGCCATCGGTGTCGTTGACCTCTTGTCCCCAATCTCGCCAGGGGTTGAAGTCGTCTTCGTCTTCCTCTTCGACGTCCGTGCGCTCCAAGCCGGCGGTGAACGTAATGACCGGACTGCCCGTCGCCGCATCCGCAACGACCACGCGGCAGTCACCCGCTGGAATCAGCACGATCTTTCCAACCGGCAGCCCAGCGCTGACGCCGTCGACCTCAGCTTTGCTGAAACCATCGCGGGTCACCAGAATGCTGTACTCGCCGTCTTCGAGGCCTTGGAACTTGTAGCGGCCCCTCTCATCGGTCTTCGCGACTTTGTAGCCGCCGCCGAAGAAGCGCTGGGCTTCGAGGATCTCCTCCGACTCGGAGGCTCGCAGCAAGCTCACCTGCGCAGCTGCCAGAGGTTGGTCATCGATATCGACGACGCGACCGACAATGGTCTGTCCTGGGTCGAGGACCAGCTCGAAGACTTCGTTCTGACCCGCTGCCAACGAAAACGTCTGCCCGGCGCCGCTGACGAACCCGACCATCTCGGCGACCAGCTTGTAGTCGTCGGCTTTGACTGACGTGAACTCGAACTCACCGTTGTTGTTCGTACGCGCTTCTTCGCCACTGGGCGGCAATCCAAGCATGTTCATCATCATAGCGGCTTGCGGGTCGTCATCCTGCGGAGACAGCCGCACCGTCGCGCCGGCGACAGGGCTACCGCCCGCCATCACTTTGCCCGTCACGCTGGCGCCCTCGACCAACATCACCTCGAGCTCGATCTCGCCCTGCGACAGTTCCTCGACGTTGAAGGCGCGCGACGAACCGCGCGTGTACGTCAGGTGATCGGCAATGACTTCCCAGTCGATGTCGAACGGCGCGAAGTAGTCATCGATCTTGAAGCGTCCCTCGAGGTCCGTGACGGTCGCGGCAAAGAAGATCAACGCGGGATCGATGAACGGCGGTATGTCATCAGAACTAGACACTGCCGGCGTCAACCGCACCAACGCCCCAGGCGCGGGCTCTCCGTCCGGAGTCCGCACGATGCCACGAATCTGCGGTGCTTTCGGCAAAGAGATGACAAGGTCCGCCGGTAGCGCAGCCAATTCCAATTCGACTTCCTCTGACAAGAAGCCCTTCTTCGCTGCCTCGATCGCGACAGTCGTCGGCTTGGCACGCCCCCCCATCGGCCCTGCCATCATGAACAGGCCCATACCTCCGCCGAAATCTGCGCCACCGGCGACGATGTCCAACTCGAAGCGACCATCCGCGTCCGTGCTGACGCGGGCGCCACCGGCAGACACTCGAACGCCGCGGATCGGCTCTCCGTCTTCGCTGCTGACGACGCGACCGGTGAAGTAGATGCCAGGCTCGAGTTGGAACTCGACGTCCTCGTCGAGTCCCGCTTCGACGGAACGCAGGCTGTCTGCGCCGTGCGCCGGAAACGTGGCCGCGAGTGCGTATTTGCCGCTACCGAGGCCACTCATCACGAACGTACCGTCGCGATCCGTCTTCACTCGTTTGCGCCCGGTCACGAAGTCGGCCAGCTGCCCGCCCATGTTCATGAAGTTGCCGCCCGCTTTGAAGGCAACGACTTCCGCGCCGTGCAGCGGCTTGCCGTCGGTACTGCGAACAATGCCGCTGATCGACTTGCCGCGGTAAACGGCAACCTCGCCGAGGTCGTTCGTCTCGTTCCAGTCCACGGCAGCGTCACGTGCCAGCGGCAGGAACCCGCGTTGGCTGATCGTCATCTTGTAGCGCCCAGCACCTAGGGGCGCGAAACGGAACTTACCGCTCTCTGCAGAAACAACCCGGCGCGGACCCTCGCCCAGATACTGGTTCAGGATGTTGGCGATCCCTGCCATGCCAGCGAACATCGCTGGCACATCCAGCAGCTCTTCTTGCCGCTCCAGCTGGATCTGAACACCCGCCACCGGGATGCCTTCCGTGTCGACGAGCGTGCCTTCGACCGACGCGCCCTGCCCCAACAAGATCACGGTGTGATTGCTACCGGTCTCGACCTTCGGTGCATACACTTCGACACCGCGCGGATCCTTGGCGACAACGTCATAGACCCCGGGGATCAATGAATCGAGCTCGAACGAACCGTCAGGGCCTGAACGCGCAGTGAACGGTCCTTTGAGAAACTCGCCGTTGACGTATTTGAGTGCCCGGCGCACCAACTTCCCTGCACCGCCCAAGCCAGCGGGACTGTACTCAGCGATGACTTCGACCCCAGAGACTCCGGCTCCCGACGAGTTGACGACGCGACCGCCGATCGAACTGCCACGGGTCAAGCCGATGTTCAGTTCGTGAGTGCGCCCCTTCTGCAAACTGACGACGTCGCCCCAGGCAAACAGCCAGCCGTCCGCATACGTGAGTACGTATTGCCCACCGATCGCGCCGCGATCCAGACGAAACATCCCTTCGGCATCGGTTTCGAGAACCGTTGCCTTCTTGCGGAAGCGTGCGAACTCCGCCTTCACGCCGTTGAAGAGCTTCGGTACGTCGGGCAGGGTGCCACCGGTCGGTACCAGACGTTCGATGCGCTCAATCACCTTCTCGATCTCGTTGACCGGGAACAGCAACACGTTCGCGCCGGCGATCCCAGCTCCCTCGCCGCTGACCTTGCCGATCAACAGCGGGTCTTTGACCGGCTCCGGCACTTCGACCTTCGGCGCGTCTTCGACCGCTGCGTCATCGGCGGCCACCGTGGCGCTATCTTCGTCTGGCACCTCCCCGGGGTCGCCATTGGCGCCAACTGTCGAGGTGGAACTGCCATTCTCGCCACCCAGGTCCGGGCCCGAGTCACGGTTGAGAAAGAACAACAACGCACCGAGCAGCAAGAGGCCCAGCACCAATGCGGTGGCGAACTTACGATTCATCGCGGCAGCCCTCCGGAGGGATTGGGAAACTGAGAACGAGCAGTGTCTGCGAGGCACCTCGCAGGGGATCGAGGCGCGCCGCCGCATGATACGTGCCGTTGCGCAGCCTGGAAACCGCCAACGCTGCCCCCCTTCGGAGCGTACGAAAGGAGTAGGGTCGACGTTGGCCCGGCGCCCATCGAGTTTCTGGCGCCACAACCCGTTGTATTGAATGCCCTTATCGCCTGCAACGATGATCTAGCCAGCTGCTTGCGGAGACGGCCCGAGAAGTTGCTAGAATTGATCGTTTCCCCGGACCTATTCGGCGGCGCCCGTTGCCGGCGCCACTTCGCAGAGGAGTCCCTTGGTGCATCTTCGCCCGCCCCTGGCATTGGTCGCCATCGCGATCGCTGCTCTTTCGATGACAAGCGTTGCGTTTACCCAAAACGACCTGACGATCGCGTGGCGCTCCGGCGGCTCTCCGAGCGATCCCACAGCTCGCGATGGCGGCAACGACGACGCGGCGCTCCGGCGCGGTCTCGTCGAGCTGGCCGCCGACCCGCAAACTCGGCACGTCGTTGTCGGCCTGCGTGCGACTCCGACCGCAAGCCAGCGGCGCGGGCTCGCAAGCGCCGGCCTCTACTTGACGACCCCACTCGGCAGTCGGTACTTCTTTGCCCGCCTCGAGACCACTGCAAACGTCGTGGCTCTCGTCGACAGCGCGTTGCTGCAAGCCGTCGCCCGGATTCAGGGCGCCTGGAAGCTGCATCCCCTATGGCAACAGGGCGCCCCGTCGTATGCGTTGTTACCTGGGAACGCCAACGACCCGGTCGTCGCAGCCCATGTCGTCTTGCATCGAGGCGTGGCCCCTGTCACGGCGCGTGCCCGAATCGCCGCGCATGGGGGTACCTGGCTGCAGCCATTACGGACCATCCCAGGCGGCATTGTCCATCTACCGCTGCGTTCTCTCGAGGCGCTCGCGCAAGAAGACGTCGTGCAGTGGATCGAACCGCCGCTGCCACCGTTGACGGCGAGCAACGATAGCAACCGAACGCTAACTCAAGCCGACATCGCACAAGCGCTCCCTTACGACGTCGACGGCAGTGGCGTCACCGTGATGGTCTTCGACGGCGGCACAGCAGACACGTCCCATCCAGACTTCGGTGCGCGGGCAACTGCGCGCGACAACTCAGGAACAATCGAGCACGCTACGCATGTTGCCGGCACGATCGGTGGCGACGGCACGGCCAGCTCGGGACAGTTTCGCGGCATGGCTCCTGGGGTAACGATCGAATCGTTCGGGCTGGAAGTGGCTCCCGGCAGTGGCATCTTCTTGTACGCCAACCCAGCTGACCTCGAAGGCGACTACGACGCCGCAATCAATCAGTTCGGTGCGGTGCTCTCCAACAACTCCATCGGCACGAACGTGGCGCTGAACGGATTCCCATGCAGCCTACTCGGTGACTACGGCGTCGCTTCGTCGTTGATCGACGGCATCGTTGGCGGCAGCCTCGGACCACCGATGCGCATCGTTTGGTCCGCAGGGAACGAGCGTTCGCAAATGGCATGCGGCAACATGTTCGACCAAATCTCGCCACCATCGGGCGCCAAGAACTCAATCGTCGTGGGCGCCGTCAATTCCAATGACGACAGCATGACTGGCTTCAGCGGTTGGGGCCCCACGAACGACGGACGGGTCCGACCAGACGTCGTGACCACCGGCTGCGAAGTCGGCTCCGATGGGGGCGTCACGTCGTGCGCGCCTGGAGGCGGGTACTCGACGCAGTGTGGAACGTCCATGTCAGCGCCTACAGCGACCGGGCTCGCGGCACTCTTGCTCGAACACATCCGGCTCCTGCATCCGAACGCACCGGACCCACTGAACTCGACGCTGAAGGCGCTGCTCACTCACACGGCAAACGATGGCGGCAACATCGGACCCGACTATCAGTACGGATATGGTTCACTGCGCGTCGCCGATGCGCTGGACCTGGCCACGGCTGACAACTTCTTCGAGGGCAGCGTGTCACACGGAGGAAACTGGGACTTCACGGTGACCGTTGCGCCAGGCGACACGGAACTCAAGGTCACGCTGGTCTGGGATGACTACCCTGGTGCCCCGAACGTCACGAACACCCTCGTCAATGACCTGGATCTCGTCGTGACCGATCCCAGCGGCGCCCAAAGTTGGCCGTGGACGCTGGACCCAGCCAACCCGTCGAATCCCGCCATCCAATCGACCGCAGATCACGTCAACAACATCGAGCAAGTCCTGGTTGCGAATCCAATTGCTGGCGCGTGGCAAGTGAGTATCGTTGGCTTCGATGTGCCTGAAGGAGCGCAGAGTTTCTCAGTAGCCGTCACGCCCGAAGTCCAGACCGTTGTCCTCGACATGGTCACGCCGTTGCCGACGTTGATCACGCCACAGCAACCGACGAACCTCACCGTGCGTCTCCGCGGTGTCAACGACACGATCGTCGCTGGCAGCGAGATGCTGCACTATCGCTTCGACGGCGGCGCGTTCCTCACGGCGCCGTTGGCGCCGGTCGGCGGCGATGAATTCACGGCAACTATTCCCGGTACGAACTGCGCAACCACGCCAGAGCTGTACTTCAGTGCAACTGGCACGGCTTCGGGTACGGCCACGCTACCACGCAGCGCTCCCACCGACGTCTTTACGACCAGCGTCGGTGAATTGATCACAACCTTCGCTGACGACTTCGAACTCGACCAAGGGTGGACGGTAGGGGCAACGGATGACACGGCAACCACCGGACTGTGGGAGCGCGTCGATCCGAACGGCACCGGCGCTCAGCCCGAGGACGATCACACGGCCGCGGGCATCCGATGCTTCGTGACTGGCCAGGGATCTCCGGGCGGGACACTGGGCGAGAACGATGTCGACAACGGGAAGACGACGCTGTTCTCCCCGACGTTCGACCTCGCGGGCCTCGATCCCTTTGTCAGCTACTGGCGCTGGTACTCAAACGACACCGGATCCGCGCCGAACGCCGACGTCTTCACCGTTGATGTCAGCGTCGACGGCCAGAACTGGATCAACGTGGAGACCGTCGGCCCGACCGGGCCGGGGACATCGGGCGGGTGGCTGTTCCACGAGTTTCGCCTCAGTGACTTCGTGACACCCACAGCAACGATACAGTTTCGTTTCGTCGCCGAGGACGCGCCGGGAGGTTCGTTGGTCGAAGCAGCCGTCGATGATTTCCGGATCCAGGGTCTCGATTGTGTCGGGGGCGACTGTAACGGCAACGGTACACCGGACGCGGACGACATCGCTGCAGGCACGAGCGCCGACCTCGACCTGAACCAAGTGCCCGACGAGTGCGAGTGCTCGACCCCGTTGTTCATCCGCGGCGATGCGAACCGCGACTTCAGCTTGAACATCTCCGACGCGACCGCCCTGCTGTCGTACATGTTCCTGTCGACAGCAGCGCCTTTGCCGTTGGCGGCTGGCGATACGAACGACGACGGCTCGATCAACCTGCAGGATCCCCTGGTGCTGCTCGACTACCTCTTCGGTGGCGCTGCGTCGCCGTTGCCCGCACCGTTCCCAGATATCGGTTGCGGCGACTGAGCAACGACCGCGCTGCTGCGAACGTCTTTTTCTCGATTTACGGTAAGGAATCGCACCGGTTCCGGGTCTCCATCCATGTCAGCTGCGCCGCTTGCGGCTGCTGACGCAGGTGCGTGTCATGGGACACGCGCCGCCGCGCGAGGCTGGACTCGCGCATGGTCCCCGGAAAGGAGCCCTACCGTGTTTCAGAGAACCTCTCTTGGTTTCGCTGCGTTCATCGTGCTTGGTTTGACGTTCGGTGCTGCCGCCCAGATGGTGGTCGGTGGTGCGGGCGGTCCCAGCGGCGGCTTCGTCCTTGCCGAAGGCGGCTCTTCTTCGCTTTATCCGCTCGTCTTCCAACTGCGCGACGACAACCAATGGGCAGCTGCGCGCACGGCCCTGGTAGAAAAGGCGACCGATGGGCGTGCGGTCGAGGTGGTCTACACGCTTCAGAAGACTCGCAAGCAGCAGAAGGACGAGAAGGTCAGCGGTCGCATCGATGCAGTCCTTGGCGATCTCGAGGAGGCAGGGCTCTATCCGATCGCTACCTCCGAAGTGAAGAAGGAACTCACAGAGCTCAAAGCTGCACTGAAGAAGCTGCGTGCCTCGAAGGTGAAGAGCGACGCCGTCCCCGCGTTCTTGATGGCGATTCGTGGCGCCGAGAAACAGATCGCAAAGGCCCACGTCATCCTCGAGACTGGCGAAGAGCCGGCACCCAAGGGCCGCCGTATGATGGGTGGCCAGATCATCCGCGGTAGCCGCAGCGGCGAGTAGGCAACGAAACCAAGCATGCCGCTCGGGGTCACCACGAAGCGCGACGCAACGCGCCAGTGTGAGAAACCGTCGCATTGAGCCGAAGCGTCGCGCACGCTTCGGCTCACTTTCACGCGAGGTGTTATGCCCGACACGACAACACGAATCACAACTGTCGAAGCTGCGATCGACAGCTACCACGCACTCGTGTACCGCGTTGCCTACCGTGCCCTTGGCAATCGCGCCGACGCCGAGGATACGACCCAAGAAGTCTTCTTGCGGCTGCTGCGACAAGGTTCAGTAACGAAGATCCAATCACTGCAAGCGTGGCTGGTGCGAGTAACTCTCAACACGGCTCGCAACCTGATCCGAGGGCACAGCAACCGCAGGCGACGAGAAGCGCGGTGGGCAACAGCGATGGACGCGAGGCAAGAGGAGGCGCCGGCCATGCAAGACTCGGAGAAGGTGACTGCAGCCATCGCAACGCTGC
>JBCCHQ010000127.1:0-18734 GCA_039028735.1 Planctomycetota bacterium
AGGTGGGCGAGCCCGGTGTAGAAGATCACGTTCGGGCGCCCCATCGCCTGCAGGACGGGTCCCGCCACAGACGAGACGGCGAGCAACGTGCCGTAGAACGCAAACACCATCATGATCGGGGAAGCGGCCGCCCACTTGTCGCCATAGACGACCGGGACGAACTCTGAGGCCACCGCGCAGACGCCAAACCCAAAGGGCATGGCCAGCACCGTCACATGCGACAGCGCCTTCATGAAACCTGCTCCCAGCGCAGCCTTGTCCCCCTGCTTGCGGGCGAGCGCCGGAAACGCGATGCGATTGACCAAGCTTCCGACCTGATTGGCCGGCATGCGGCAGAAGTTGTAGGCCAGATTGTAGAGACCCAAGGGACCCGCGCCCAACAACCCAGCAAGGACGAAGCGATCTAGCTGGCGTCCGGCGGTATCGACCAGCCCAAACAGCCACATGTACTTGCCGAATCGAAACAACTCCCGCGCGGTCTGACGGCAAAACTGCATGCGCGGCAGCCACCCGACGAAGTAGACGAGCAGGGCTGTATTGACGAGGCGTCCGGCAAGCAGGCCGGCAACGATACTCCACACACCGCAGCCAGCGATGGCGCAGCTGATCGCAACGGTCGCGTTGGCGAGCGCGGCCGCACCGTCGGCCAGTGACTGGCGTCCAAACTCGAGGCGCCGCTGCAACAAGAACGCAGCAGTCGAACCGAAGGCAGAGAACGTCAGCGGGATCAGCATCCACCGCAGTACCGGAACGACTTCATCTCCCATTCGCGGGAGAAGGGCCGCAAGAGACGGCGCTCCAGCTTGCGCACCGCAGAAGAACGCGAGGTTCAAACCCATCGTCAGGAAGAACATCGTGTTCACTGCGCGCAGGGTGTCTGCAGCGCCGCGGTCCGGGCGCTGGATCAGCGCTTGCCCCAGCCCCACTTCACGCAGAGCCGTCAAGATCATCGTGACCGCCAGCGCCAGAGCGACCAGCCCGAACGCTTCGGGCTCGAGCAGTCTGGCCAGCACGATCGTGACGACGAACTGCAGACTACGGATCCAGGCAAGGCTGAGCGTGACCCACTTCAACCCCGCGTGCACCCGCGAGCCTACCGGCTTGGCTGGCTGCTGGGGGGCACGATCCTGTTCGTGCGGGTTGTCGGTTCGTGGACTCATCGATCCGTACTCAGCTATTCGCAGTACCGTCTTTGATAGGGGCCCGCAGGGCGGACATAAAACAAGCCACAGCTGCCGGGTCCAGCGCTGTGGCTCGCATGGTTATCAGGTCGCTAGGAAGTCGCTCTCCAGGACCCTAGGTCCAACGGAGGCTCGAGTCCAACGCACCCGTGTCGAGCAGCTCACGTACGTGCTTGATCCGCAGGTAGCGAGAGCTTTCGAACTCCTCGATTGTCAGGCCGTGTGCCTTGTACGCTTCGTAGAGTTCTTCGGCACCCTTGCGCACGGTCCAGTCGCACTGGAAACCGAGCACCTCGGTGATCTTCTTGCAGTCGACGCGGTAGCAACGCTTGTCGGGACCGGCGCCGTCGGCGTACTCGATCTTGCTGTTGGGCACGACGTCGCAAACGATCTCAGCGACTTCGTTGATTCGGTAGTTCTCACCGTTGGAGCCGACGTTGAACGCTTCGTTGTGGACGACGTCCCAGTCAGCGTTCAGGACCATGATGAAGGCTTTGGAGATGTCGCGGATGTGCACGAGCGGACGCCACGGCGTGCCGTCACTCTTCATCAGCACTTCACCCGTCGTCAGCGCGTAGCCAACGAGGTTGTTGATTACCAGATCACCACGCAGGCGCGGCGAAACGCCGTACGCCGTGGCGTTGCGCAGGTAGGTCGGGCAGAAGGTATCGTCGGCAAGTTCGGACACGTCGCGCTCGACGAGGACCTTCGAGATACCGTACGGAGTCACCGGGTTGAAGTCCGCTTCTTCGTTGACGAAGTTGTCGCCAGCAGCGCCGTAGAGGCTGCACGACGACGAGTGCAAGAAGCGCGGCACACCGGCAGCCTTGGCCAGCTTGGCGAGACGAACCGAGGCCAAGTGGTTGATGTCGTAGGTGCAGTCTGGGTTCAAGTCACCGAGCGGGTCGTTGGAGATACCGGCGAGGTGAATCACCGCATCGAAGCCCGTGAGCTGATCCTGGGTGATCTCGCGCACGTCGACTTTCAACGTCTCACACTGGGGCGGGTCGTCGAACTCGCAACCCTCGAACAAGCCGCTGTCCAACCCCACGACCTCGTGACCGAGCTCGATGAGCATCGGCACCATTACACAACCGATGTAGCCGTCGTGACCGGTGACTAGAATCTTCACGGTTCTAACTCCAAATCTTCCATGGTGCTTCGCCGCTGTCCCAGAGCTCCTGCAACAGCTGTTTTTCACGCAGGGTATCCATACACTGCCAGTAACCCTCATGACGGTAGGCCATCAGCTGACCGTCGCGGGCCAAACCCTCCATAGGAGCACGCTCCCACATTGTCGCGTCGTCTTCGACGTAGTCGATCGCACCCGGTTCGAGCACGAAGAACGCGCCGTTGATCCACCCTTCGCCGAGCTGCGGCTTCTCGCTGAAGCTGACCACTTGGTCACCTTTCATCTCGAGCAAGCCAAAGCGAGCTGGCGGACGCACGGCTGTGACTGTCGCCAACTTGCCGTGCGAGCGGTGGAACTCGAGGAGCTTGTTCACGTCGACGTTCGCGACGCCGTCTCCCCAAGTGAGCATGCAAGTCTCGTTGCCGAGATGCTCTCTGAGTTTCTTCACCCGGCCTCCGGTGCCTGTCAGACGACCGGTGTCGATCAACTCGACGTTCCAGTCTTCAATGATGCGCCCGTTGCCGTTGGTCTTTGAATACTCGACCGTGCCCTCACCCAGCTTCACCTTCAGGTTGCTGCTGAGGGAGCAGTAGTCGACCATGTACTTCTTGATGTACTCGCCCTTGTAACCCAGACCAATCACGAAGTCCTTGAAGCCTTGAGCGGCGTAGATCCCCATGATGTGCCAGAGGATCGGCTTGCCACCGATCTCCACCATTGGCTTTGGTTTGAGTTCGGTCTCTTCGGAGAGTCGAGATCCGACTCCACCAGCGAGAATAGCAACCTTCATGAAACACCTCGTGGTTTGGCCATTGACTCAGGCGGTTCGTCCGCCCCACGTATGCGCACGTCGGGGCAGGGGACAGGCGCGACGACAAAGCCGCACGGAGAGCCCGGACAGGCTCTGGTGCCGATACACTCCGTTGGGGCGGCGGTAAGCCGTCACGGAGACGGAGAAAACCGTGCCCGACTGGAGAGTAATCCAGGCGATGAAGTCTATGCCGCTATACGGAACCTGTCGAGGAAGGTGACCCATCCATCCTCGACAAACGAAGGCGGGAAGTGTACTTGCCGCATCGGGCGCTGTCCACCCAGCGGGGGTACTATTTCAGTGATGGAAGGCGTGACGCACAAAGGAGTTCGGCGATTCTCGGAACTTAGTCGCGGAACGGGTCTCGCTACTGATCCTCATTGACGATCGGTGCGTCGTTGTTGAAGAAGTAGTCGATCTGCGCCGTGATCGCAGGCGACGACAGGCCAATCGCGTTGCCGACAAACGGCCCCACTGCGGTGACGTTCAGCGTATGGCCGAAGCCCGGGCCCGATTGCCAGTTCGTACCGTCCGTCGAGTGACTGACGATCCAGTTGTTCCCCTGGCGATTGACGCGCACGTACATGCTGCTGCCAATGCTCGCAAGGCTGGCATTGACCCGCACGGTCGGGTTGCCGTTCAGGAACGACGCGGCGAAGAGCCGCACCGACGAACCGGTCGCGACCACGTCGAAGCGGATGAAGTTGTTGGCATCCTGCTCGACGATGATTCCCTGGAACTGGTACGCCGACGTCACGACCGAGTCGAACTTCGCTTCGAGCTCGAAGTTCGTGTTGCTGCTGGGCTGCATCAGGCTGGCGCCTTCGTTGCCACCCGTCCAGACATCGTGACCGACACCGCCAGGAACCGTGATCTCGACATGAGCGTCGCCTGTGCCGTTGCCAACCATCGCGAAACTACAGTCGCCGACTGGATTGCGGAAGGTCCACATCGGATCGAGGGTCGCGCTGTTGAAGTCGTCAGAGACGACATCGGAAGGATCAGGATCGGGCACATCGAACGGACCCGGCACCAGCGTGACGTCGCCGTAGCTGACATCGACGTGGTGCGCCACCAGCAGCATGCATCCGCTAGCGAGGTCAGGATATGTGGTCTCGTCGTTCTGCTGCCCGACGAGGCGCCAGTTGGCCGGCTCGGTTCCGGACTGCTCCCACATCTTGAAACTGTACAAGTCACTGGGACCTGACGTCTCGACGCGCATCTTGAAGATGTACTGCACACCGACCTGCGGCGGGTTCGAGTAGTCGTAGTCGAGGACCACGCCACCGTTGCCCTGCATCGACCAGCGGTTCCCGACGTAGTTGGTCCAGCGGTACCAGCCGATCGCGCCGAGCGGGAAGAAGCCGTAGTGCGGCTGCCACCCCTCCCAGTCGTAGTGTCCCTGCCACCGCATGATCACACCGACACCGGGGCCAGCACTCGGGTACAGGTGGCCGTTGGTGAAATCGATGGAATGGATCAAAACCGGCACAGTGACCTCGTAGTCGGCCCAACCGATGTCGCCGATTGCGAGGAGTCGGTCGTAGCCCAGAGCCACCGGGCGGACGCTGTCGGCCTCGAGAGTCCACTCGCCGTCGACCGGTTGGGCGACATCGGTGATCGAGGTAACTGTGCTCCAGTCAATGGAGTACGGCAGCGGCCACGTGTTGCCAGCCGAATCGTTGACCACTGTCACGATCTTGACGGTTTGGTTGCCCAGGTTGTCGAGCGCGGTCAAGACGATGTCGTTGTTGCCGGCGTTCAACTCCGAGTACAGCAGGTCGACGTTGAAGTCGCCTAGCGACAAGAGACGACGCGTATCGGGACCAATCGACAGGCTCCGAGGAGCACCGCCGTTCAGCGTGTACGTGAATGCAGTGGGGTCGACGCCATCGGGGTCGGAGATGTTCCCCAGCACGTTGACCCACGTCTGTGGGATCCCGTTGCTGCCGAACGTCTGCGTGTTGACGCCGTTTTGATCGGTCGTTCCGTACCAGAGAGTGATCGTCGGACCACCACTCGAACCGATGTCGAGGGTGTCGACGGTGAATTCGTGCGTCGAGGAGTTACTGCTAGAGTCGGTTGCGGTGATGCGAACGTTGTACGTGGTTTCCGGCTGCAAACCGGTAATGGTCGCTTGATGCGGAATCAGTAGGTCTGGGACCGACTGCGAACCGTCGCTGTAGCCAACAACGCCGTACTCGATCAGCGAGGAAGTGGGCTCGTCCGTCTCCCAGTTGATCACGACGAAGTCCGACCCCGGCGCACTCGTGACGTTGCTGATCACGGGCGGGAAGGTATCTACGACCGTGCCGCCATCCTCGGGGTTTATCGGGAAGTTCGCGTTGAAGAAGTAGTCAACAGACATCGTGAATGGCGGCGGATTCGACCCCGCGTTGCCTGCAAAGGGCCCAACCGCGTTGACGGAAAGCGCATGCGTGAACTGCACGGCCGTGGTCCACGCCGTCCCGTTCATACTGTACTGCAGCGTCCAGTCGTCGCCAGCTCGGATCAAGCGCATGTACAGGATCATGCCACTCGGAACGGCAGCGTTGGCCTGCACGGTCGCGCCGGTATTGCTGAAGATAGCGGCGAAGACACGAGTCTCACTACCGATGCTGTAGAAGTCACAGCGCAGGAAGTTCGAGCTGTCTTGCTCGACCAGCAGACCCTGCAGCTGGAAGCGCTGCGACAGCACCGATTCGAACTTGGCTTCGATCGTGAAGTCGACGTCGCTGGCTTGCTGCATGAGACGCGCGGACTGGTTACCGCTGACCCAGACGTCGTGACCCACGCCACCGGGTAGCGTGATCTCGAGGTGAGCGTCCGAGCTGTTGGTACCTGTCGTCTGGAAGATCGCATCGCCGACGGGATCCACTTTGGTCCACATCGAATCCAACGTGAAGTTGTTGAAGTCGTCGGACAGGAAGCCATCGGCGGTCGAAGTCGTGAAGGTCTGATCCGCGGTCGCCGCGTTCTGGCTGCCGCCGTCGACCGACGACGCCATGAAGTGGTACGTCGTGCCCGGCAGCAAACCGGTCAACTGGACGGAGTGTTGCGCCACCAGCGTCGAACTTTGCTGCGTTTGGCCATAGGTCGCATCCAGACCATAGGAAACGACGCTCGAAGCGAGGCGGTTCGTGGTCCAAGTGATCAAAGCCGTCGTCGCCATCGCCGTCACGTTGAGATTCGAAATCGAGAGCGGCGTCGTGTCGACGACAAAGTTCGCACCGATCGAGCGCGACTGGCTCATGCTGAGCGTGGTCTGTGCCTCCGTGGTGCCGGCAAGGTCGCCGGTCCAGCTGTCGAACACGAAGCCAATATCGGGCGTCGCGGTCACGGTCAGCACTTCGTCGCAGTAGAAGCTCGTGCCGCCCGGGTCGGTGCTGATCGAACCGTTGGTCGGCGTGTTCACCGTCAGATTCGCAACGTTGAAAGCCCCTGGGTCATCCTCGGCACCGATCGGGAAGTCTGCGTTGAAGAAGTAGTCGACCTCGCACTGGAAGGCCGGGGCCGCAGGGCCCGCGTTTCCGGCGAAGACGCCGACTTCAGCGACAACCATCGGCCGCGAGAAAGTCACGGCCTCGATCCAATTCGTACCGTCGTAGGAATAGCGCTGCGTCCAATTGTCGCCTACGCGCTCGACCTCGAGGTACAGCGGCGCACCATCGGCAATGTTGATGTTGCGCTGCACAGTAATCGTCCCGCGCTGAAACGATGCTGCAAACAGGTTCAACCCGCTGTTGGTGCTGTAGAAGTCGAATCGCAAGTAGTCGCCGGCATCCTCGCGCACGACGATTCCCTGCATCTGGTAACTACCAACGAGAGGGGACAGGAACTTCGCTTCGACCCGGAAGTCGCCGTCGGTAATCGACTGGACAACGTACGGCGTCTCGATCCCACCCGTCCACATGTCGTGAGCTTGACCGCCAGGGACGTCGATGACGAGCTTCGCCTCGCCGCTGCCAAGTCCTTGCAGACTGACTGTCGAGTCTCCCAGCGGGTCCACTGTCGTCCACAGAGGCTCGAGTGAGCAAACGTTGAAGTCGTCAGACTGGACGCCGGACGCAGCGGGTGCCGGCAGGGTCGTAAACGATGACTGCACGGTCGCTGTGTTCAACAGCGCATCCTCGACGAAGATCTCGAAGAAGTATTCGGTGTCAGCGTCCAGCATGCTCAGGGCGACGGAATGGGTACTTAGCAGCTGACCGTTGGACTCTTGGAGGCCGTAGGAAGTCGTCAACCCGTACGAGACGACCGACGTCGCGTCTTCCGTCGTGGTCCACTCGACGACTGCCGAGTTCACGCCTGGGGTAACTGTAACGTTCATGATTTCGATCGGCGGGCGCGGGACGAAGTTGGCCGTGACCGTCATGTCGCCCGTTACGTTGAATGTGACGGGGTTGTCGGTACTCGTGATGTCGCCGGTCCAGTTCTGGAACGTATGCGTGGGATCCGGGTTGGCCGTCAACGTGACGTCGCCCGGGCAGTAGAACTCCGGGACGACGGGATCACTGGTGACGTTCCCGAGCCCAGTGACATTCGTGGTCACGAAGCTGGTGGCACCCGAGAGCGGCCCGTCCTCCTGTGCCAACGGATCGTCGTCTACGGTGAAGTAGTCGACGATGACCGTGTGCGCGGGTCCAGTGTTGTTGAAGTAGTAGTTACCGGCGAAAGGACCGATCTCTTGAGCAACAATGGCATGCGTGAACTGCGCCGCTTGCGTCCAGTTGTTGCCGTCGGTCGAGTAGTCGAACGTCCAGCTGTTGCCGGTACGGTTGATGCCCATGTAGACGTCGCCGGACGACGCGATGGTCATGTTCGTGTGGACGTTGGCTGCACCCCCGGAGATCGAGGCTGCGAAGATACGCACACCGGTGCCATCGTAGTAAACATCGAAGCGAACGAAGTCCGAGTCGGTGTTCTGCACCATGACACCCTGCATTTGGAACGGGGCGTCAAGCGTCGATTCGAAACGGGCTTCGACATCGAAGTCCGTGTTGGAAACGGGCTGCATCACGCGCACGGACTCGTTGACGACCCAAGCGTCGTGGTTGCCAGCCGGCAGAGAGATCAACAGCTGCGCGTCGTCGGTGCCGCCACCCGTGACGCTGACGTTCGCGTCGCCAACGGGGTCGACGACCGTCCAAAGGGCAAGATTCAAAGTACAAGCGTTGAAGTCATCGGAGACGATTCCCGACGCACCCTGCGCCTCCGCTTGCGGCGTCGATGTACCAACGAAGCTGACCAGGGCAATCGCTGGTACCAGCAACGCGAGGAGGAGCCCCTGCACGAGCAATGATTTGTTGCGGGGTTGCGTGGCGGACAAAGAAATACCTCCTCGAGAGCGACGCGAGCGAACTTCGCATCGCGCGGTTCGTCAGACAGCGCCAGTGTTGAATGGGCACTGATCGACTCGATGACACAAACATAACCAGCCCAACGAGCGCGCCGTGCGGCAGCACGCGCGCACGATGCGAGTCGCTCCCGCCATAGCGGAGCGTGGCCTAGTGACCAGCGCGAGGGCTCAGTACTTGAACTAAAGCGTGGTACTGCAGTTGGATACCCGTTCAGATTTCGACCTTATATTGTAGATCGTATCCAGAACTTGGTCAACTTCCTCGCGTCATAAAGTCGCTTGAGAGCACCGCCTGGCGCGGCGCTGCTCTATCATGTGACAAACGCACACTTGACGTGCTCTACGACGCTGCAAGAAGGGGACCGGGAGGTTCAGAGCTCCTCGCAACGTGAGTGGCTCAGACGCACCCGAACAGGGTATCCTTTAGGACCTGGGTCCGGTGTTTCCTCTAGCTCTCAAGTATACCCAGTTGGAGGAAATCGGGTTGCGGAGTTGCGTGAATCTTCCGCAAAACGCAATGCCTGGAGGCAGCTCGTCGAGCCTCGGCCTGGGTCTCGACGAGAACTCATAAGCGACGACTAGGAAATGACTTGAGTAAGCTTACAGAGAGCCCGATCGACCTCTCGATCTTGGTGGTCAGCTTCAACACTCGCGAATTTACTTGCGAGTGCCTGCGATCGGTATATGAGCAAACGACCGCCACCACGTTCGAGGTTCTGGTCGTCGACAATGCGTCGGCGGACGGCTCAGCGGACGCGATCGCCGCCGAGTTTCCCCAGGTCCAGCTGATCCGCAGCGACGAGAATCTCGGTTTCGCGGTCGCAAACAACCTCGCCGCGACCCACGCGTCGGGGCGCTACATCCTGCTGTTGAACTCGGATACGGTGATTCTCGACGGCGCCATCGACCGCTTGGTGGAGTTCGCCGAGCAGACCGGGGAGCCGGGGGTTTTCGGGGGCCGCACGGTGTTTGCCGACGGCACGTCGAACGCCTCTTCGTGTTGGGGCGAGCCCACCCTGTGGAGTGAGCTGTGCATGGCGCTCGGTCTGACGAAGCGCTTCCGCGGGTCGCGCCTGTTCGATTCACGCGGCCGCGACGACGCCCGACTCGGCGACGTCGATGTCATTACAGGCTGCTTCGCACTGCTGAAACGCGACCTGTGGGAACGACTCGATGGCTTCGACACGCGCTTTTTCATGTATGCCGAGGACTTCGATCTTTCGCTGCGTGCGCGCGCACTCGGCGCACCCGCCCGCTGCTGCCCCGAGGCCACGATCATTCATCACTGTGGCGCATCGGACACCGTGCGCGCGGACAAGATGATCAAGCTGTTTCGCGCCCAGGCACAGCTCTACACGAAACACTGGAGTCCGTTTCGTGCGATGCTAGGGAAACGGATCCTCGATCTCTGGGCGTGCAGCCGCGTGGTCGCTCTGAGCATCCTCCGGTTTGCCGGCGGCAACTTCCGCGAGTCGTACGCAGTTTGGAGCAAGATCTGGGGCGCGCGCCGCTCCTGGCGCCACAATCTCTTCGGCGATCCGCCACCACTGCCGAAACTCGCCCCACACTGCCAAACATCGACAAAGTAGCACTGCTACGTCGCGTTCCCTTGCAGCGCTGTGCCGCCCCACCGACAATGCACCCATGAGTAATGCACCCATGAGTTCTGGACCCATGAGCAATGGGCAACAGCATGCCGTCGGTGCATCCGTGCCGCGCGTCGATGGCCACGACAAGGTCACCGGGGCGGCGCTGTACATTGACGACTATCCCCGCGAAGGCGTGCTGTACGGCAAGACCCTACGAAGCATTGTGCCGCGGGGACGCCTACGAGCCATCGAGCGCGACCCTGCGTTCGACTGGAGCGACATCACCGTCGTCACCGCAGCGCAGATCGCGGGCCCGAACATCGTCGCCTTGATCGAAGAGGACCAGCCGTTCCTCGTCCCCATCGACGGTGAGATCCAGCACGCCGAAGAGCCACTAGCGCTCGTCGCTGCCCCGACCGCAGAGCGCGCCGCTGAAGCACTGAAGCACCTGCACGCGAATGTCGAGCCGCTCCCGGCCGTCGTCGATTTGGCGAGTGCGCTCGCCGAGGACGCGCCGCGAATCCTCAAGCAGCTGACCCTCGAAAAGGGGCTGGCACTCGAAGAGAGCATGGCACTCGCAAAGGGGCTGGCACTCGAAAAGGAACTGGGCAGCGGCGACGACAAAGACCAGCAGATCGAAGCGGCATTGGCAGCCGCTCATTTGGTTGTCGAGGGGACCTACGAAACCGGCGCGCAAGAGCAGATGTACATTGAGCCGCAAGGGATGGAGGCGCGCTGGGAGCAGGGCACATGTTTCGTCAGCGGCTCTTTGCAGTGTCCATACTACGTCCACCGCGCTCTGACGTCGTTGCTGCAACTGCCAGCAGAGCGCGTCGTGATCACTCAGGCAGTTACCGGCGGTGGGTTCGGCGGCAAGGAAGAGTACCCGTCGATCCTGGCCGGGCACGCCGCGTTGCTTGCCCAGCATGCACAAGCTCCCGTGCGCATGGTCTACGATCGCAGCGAAGATATCGCGGCGACAACGAAGCGGCATCCGGCGCGGATCCGACACCGGCTGGGTTTCGACAGCGACGGCAAGATCGTCGCTGCCGATGTCGAACTGTGGCTCGATGGTGGCGCCTACGTCACTCTGTCCCCGGTTGTCCTATCGCGCGCGGTCCTTCACGCCTCCGGGCCCTACTGCATTCCGGTCGTGCGGATACGCGGGGAGATCGTCGCGACGAACACGCCTCCTGCCGGCGCGTTCCGCGGCTTTGGTGCGCCGCAAGCAACGTTTGCGTACGAGCGTCAGATGCAAAAGGCAGCCACGGCCCTGGGGATCGAACCGTTCGAACTGCGACGGCGCAACCTACTCCGCGTCGGGGACATTACCGCCACCGGGCAGCAGCTCACCGTCAGCGTCGGTTCCGACGCAGTCGTCGATGCCGTCGAGGCCGCCAGCAAGCAACCAGCTCCCGACGCTGGAACCACTCCGCCGCGCCTTGCTCCACTGCGCGGTAGCGTGCGCCGCGGGCGTGGCCTTGCCGTGTGTTTTCACGGCGCCGGCTTCACGGGCAGCGGTGAAGAGCATCTCAAAGGGCGTGCCAGCGTTGTCGCGCATCGCGACGGGTCGTTCGAGGTGTTGACGACCTCGACTGAGATTGGTCAAGGCGCCCGCACGATGTTCACGCAGATCGCTGCCGATGCACTGGGCGTCGGTCTCGATCAAGTAGCCTTGTCGGAACCCAGCACGGCAGCGGCCCCCGACAGTGGACCGACCGTCGCGTCGCGTACCTGTATGGTCGTTGGCGGAGTCGTGCGCGAGGCCGCCCAGCGCGTCCATGCAGACCTCGTAGACTATGCCAACCAGCAGGGCCTCGATGCTGCAGACCTGGTTGCCGTCGCGCAGCATCACGGGCAGGCGCGGGGCGACGTAGCTCACACCGTCACGTACACGCCACCACGAGGCATCGTCTGGGATGATGCAACGTACACAGGGTCGGCGTACCCGGTCTACGGTTGGGCGGCGTGCCTCGTCGACGTTGCTGTCGATGAAGACACCTATGAAGTCACGGTGGAGCGCTGCATCCATGCCATCGACGTCGGCAAGGCGATTCACCCGACCATCGTCCAAGGTCAGATCGAAGGCGGAACACTACAAGCACTCGGCTGGGCTCTTTGGGAACACGTCGTGCAGCGCGAAGGTCGCGTCGTGAACACGCGCATGACCGATTGCATCATCCCGACGTTCCTCGAGGCACCAACGCTCGAAACACTCATCATCGAAGAGCCGTACCCAGACGGCCCCTACGGAGCCAAGGGAATCGGCGAGATCCCGATGGACGGGCCCGCTGCGGCCGTTGCCGGTGCGGTCGAGGATGCGTTGGGCGTCCCGATCGACCAGCTGCCGATCTTGCCCGAGCGAATCTTGGAGTGGCTATGAACGAAGTACAGATCCGCTGCACGGTCAACGGCACGGAACACGAGTTCGCAACGCCCGCCCTCGCGCGCCTGCTCGACGTGCTGCGAGAGTCCGCTCACCTCACTGGCACTAAGGAAGGTTGCGGCGAAGGTGAATGTGGCGCGTGCACGGTGCTGGTCGATGGACGACCCGTCAATTCGTGCCTGATTCCGGTCGCACAGGTAGCTGGACACGACATTCAAACCATCGAGGGAGTTGCGGACCAAGGACTGCTGTCCGCCGTGCAACAGGCGATGGTCGAGGAAGGGGGCACTCAGTGTGGCATCTGTACGCCAGGGATCGTGTTGACTGCAACGGCAGCGCTGGCTCAAGAACCAGATGCGTCGCCGCTGCGATTGCGCGAACTGCTCGCTGGAAACCTCTGCCGCTGCACGGGGTACCAGCGCATCGTCGAGGCCCTCGTTCGTGATCGCGAAGGTAGTGGTAACGACGCAGGGAGACAGCGTTGAGTTACGAACAACCGACGACCCTCGCCGCGGCCGTGCAACTACGCCGGGCACACCCAGATTATCTGCTGCTGGCCGGTGGCACCGACGTGATGGTGGATCTACCTCATCGCGAGCCACCTGTCGGCGTGATCGACCTGCAGAACATCGCCGAGCTTCGCGGCGTCACGGCTACGGCAGACGAGATCAGCATTGGCGCTGCGACCACGATGGCGCAACTGATTGCGAACGCCGAAGTCCGCTCCCACCTGCCACTCCTCGTCGACGCCGCCCGCGAGGTCGGTGCGTTGCAGATTCAAGAACGGGCGACGATCGGCGGCAACATCGGTACTTCCTCGCCGGTTGGTGACACCTTACCTGCGCTGTTGGCGCTCAACGCCGAACTAGAACTCACATCCACGGCTGGCAGCCGACGGGTCTCCTATGCGCAGTTCTGCACTGGCTACCGCAAGACCCAACTTGCTGCTGAGGAACTCGTCAGCGCGCTTCACATTCCGTACCCCACCGCTGGCACCCGCCAGTACTGGCGCAAAGTTGGCACGCGACAGGCTCAGGCAATCTCCAAAGTGATGATCGCTGCCGCGCTACGGCAAGACGCCGACGGTCGCTTCGTTGCTACCCGCATCGCATTCGGGGCTGTCGCCGAGTGTCCGATGCGACTGACCACCGTCGAGCAGCTGATCGACGGGGAGCGGGCATCGCCGGAGTTGGCCACGGCCGCCGCAGCTGAGGTCGCCCGCGCGATCACTCCCATCGACGACGTGCGGTCGACAGCTCGCTATCGCCTTCGCGTTGCACAGAACCTCGTGCAGCGGTTGGTGGAATCAGTGGAAAAGGAGCCGCACCACTAAGCCTGCTGGCCCACGAACTCAGACTTGAACTGCTGCGTGCATTGCTCGCAGATACCATGTGTTAGCTGCGGCAGCTCGTTGGCGACGAACAGTCCCTGCCGTGCCACGGCAGCTTCCAGGTCGAGCCACCGGCCGTCGTGTTGCACCTTCTTGCACCACGAACAGATCGTCACGAATTCATCGCTGCGGTGTGGGTCCGCACCGAGGAGGCGGATGAATTCTCGCCGCTCCTCGCGGACGAGCCGCGCCTCGAGACGTACACCTTCGTTCGTAACCGGAGTCAACTGCAACTCCATGAAGCGACGGACATCCGGTCCATCACAACGAAACGGTACGACCAACGTCTCCCGGAGACTGCGCACTCGGTCCAACAGGATTTGATAGATGTGCCGCACCTGATCATTGGCGATGAAGTCCCACAGTGGCCGACCAACTACAGCCTCACTGGTAAGATTCTGCGCCTTGTTACCGCACGCGAATTCGAACCATGCTGCACCGACACTCCGGACGCAGTCGTTGCGATCGACGCTGTACTCTACGAGCAACGGTTCGCCCTCCTTCACGCTGAAGCTGCGATCTCGCCGCCTAGTGATCTCGGAACGAAGAGCCAAGTAGATACGAGCAAGCCGCATGAGACGACAAAGGAGCGCTACAGCACACCCTTAGCCATCACTCGGGGCAGCCATCCAAAAAGTCGACAAGGCCGGTGTCGAGCGAATACTCAGCCCCCACCACAGTGAGGTTTCCAGCTGCGATGAGTCGCTCAATGCCTGAGGAGCCTTGCCGCAGAGCAGTGGTCGATGCCTGTACATGAGTGCGCACCGCTGCGGCAAGCAATGCCTCTGCGTCTTGCCCGGCGCCGTCGGCGAGCAACGGCTCCAGCGCGGGTCGCACCCGCGAGACAATCGCTGAGTAGCCACCAGTAGCAGGACCCTGAATCTCAGCAAGCGTAGCGGACACGGCGCCGCAGCGGGAATGGCCGAGGACAACAGCGAGACGGCAGCCGAACTGCGCTGCCGCGAACTCGACGCTGTCGATCTGTGACGGACCGACGACGTTGCCTGCCACGCGAATGACAAAAAGATCGCCCAGCGGTTGGTCGAAGACTAGCTCTGCAGGAACCCGAGAGTCGGAACAGCCGAGCACAATCGCAATCGGGTGCTGACTTCGCGCCAAAGCAGCGCGGCGGTCCGGGTCTGCCAAGCCCCCTTGGGAACGGTCTTGTGCAAAGCGCGCGTTGCCGTCTCGTAGCCGCTGCAGCGCGTCCTGGGCCGGAATCATGTGGCGTCCTCCTCCAGTCGTGACGGCGATTGGAGTACATCAACGCAGTCGGCAGCGCAACCCGGCAAGAAAAGAGCAGCTGTCACATCATACGCTGAACACTGAAGATAACTCGACTACGTTTTGCTCGCGTCGGTCGCGGCGGACCTGATAGGATCTTCAACGGTGCCGCTTCACACGGGAGTTCGTCCCCTCAGACAGACTCTCGCAGACCCGCAGAGGTTTTCATGGTCCCGCTATCGATCCCGCGCTGGCTTCGCAGATCGTGCCTCCTCGTCGCGTTGGTGTGCACTGCACTGACACCTCTTTCCGCACAGACAACGGTTCGCGTTTCGGTCAAACACATCTTGTTGACCAATGGTGTGCGCGCAACTGGAGCCTACACTTCCGACACGGTTGTGCAGGACATGATCGCCCAGGCCAACACCGCACTGACCGTCAACAATGCGTCTTTTCGACTGCTGCTGACGGAGATCACAGATGTCGCGAACACCCCCTACCAAACGATGACGCTGAGCGACGTCTACCCAATGGAGGCCGTCGCGATCGCAAATGCGGCGCAGTACAAGTGGCGAACCAATGCGATCAACATCTACATCATCCCAACGTTGTCAGGAGCCGGCGGCGCATGCTCCTACCCAACCGGGCACGAAATCATCGTCATCAGCAACAACGGCCTCCTCAACGACGGCCTCGGCTGGCTGCACGAGATCGGCCACTACTTCAGTCTGACTCATACTTTTTCCGTTGGTAATGGCTCGTGTCCGTTCTCAAACACATGCGATCCGAACGAGGGTGCGATTCACGCGTTCTACACGGTCGCGTGCCCCGACATCTGCCCCGACACGAACAACATCATGAGCTACAACTGTATCTTCTCACCGACCAGCGGGGTGTTCAGCCAATGCCAGCTCGCGCAGATGGACTACGAACTGTACGACCCACTGGGATCGCGGAGTCACGTGATCCTGCCGTGCTCGCAGGCGCTGATCGACTTCGACTGCGCACCGGACTGCGCTTCCAGCGGCATCGTGCTGGACTGGGTCTACGGTAACGGCAACTTTGCATATCTGTATCGTGGCAACTCGCTGCTGACGTCTACATCGGGGACTTCGTTCGTGGATTACCCGGGGCTCGGCACCCATGACTACCGGTTGGTCAGCAACGGTTGCGAACTCACCTGCACGACGACCATCACCGCGACACCCAGCCAGGCTCCCAACATGATTTGGCGCCTCGGCTCGCCATCGAACTACGATAGTGCCGTAGCATTGCAGACCGCGCTGGCAGCGATCGGAGAGACGGCAGACGTCTCGAACAGCCGCGCGCCATTCAGTTGTGCTACGGCAGGTCAGCGATTGTGGGTCGTCGCCGGTACGCGACCGAATGCCGGACAGCTCTCGTGGCAAGACGGACAGTTCCTGCGCGACGCCATTCTCGATGGGGTGCATGTCTACGTCGAAGGTGCGGACCTTTGGGGCTTTGATCCGTTTACACCCTTCCACGACTATGACGGGATCGATGACACGACAACCGCCGATGGCGACAACGGTTTCACTGCGATGGTGGGATCGAACCAAGGCGTCGCGAACCTCGCCGGGATGGGCGCGGCCTACAACCAAGCTACACCTGGAAACGATTCGACCGATCGTTTCGAGGGCGCCGCCGAATCGATCGGCGGCACTGCTGGTGTGATCTGGCGCAAGTCTGGATCCCCCGCCTACGGCACCGGCGTCTACTACGCAACTCCGCCTGGTTACGGCAAGGTGATCTGCCAGAGTTGGGAATTTGGCGGCTACGGTGGCGACCAGATAGAACTTGCACGGCGTTATGTCGCGGCGCTGGGCGGGGACGGCAACACGCGCGCGTTCGAGGTCAGCGGCCAAGCGCTGGGGATCCCGTATCAGTTCGGCTTCGGCGGCAGCAACCCGGCACCGCATACGATCACGGGTCTCACACACGGCGGCAGTGCCGCGGCCATCGCCAGCGCGTTCATCGGGGCGATCAACAGCGCCGCAGCCAGTGGCTTGGAGCCTGGGATCTCGGCATTCGTGAACCCGTTCGACAACACGCAATTCGTCGTCGAGAGCACGAGCGGTGACTTCGACTTCTACGTATCGACGACCGCCGGCACGCCGTGCCAGGTCACAGGCAACGCCGCAGGGTGTTCGTTCAACCCGATGATCATCGAAGTGGCGCCGCCTGTGATCCCACAATTTGTTCGTGGCGACACCAACGGCGACGGCACTCGCAACCTAGCGGACGCGATAGCGCTGCTGAGCTACCTTTTCCCGAATGGAACACCGGCGCAGATCGGCTGCTTGGACACGGCCGACGCCAACGACCTCGGACAGATAAACCTCTCCGACGCGATCACAATTCTGACGTCGTTGTTCGGCAGCCCACCGGTCCCCGTCGCACCACCGCTATCGTGTGGCACGGACCCATCGAACGATGCCTTGAGCTGCGACAACTACGCCGGTTGTCCGTAGCGGGTCCGACGACCTACGATCTACTTTTTTGGCGCCAGTTCCAGCGTACCCCACTGCGCAGGATCGAAGCGCAGTTCCGCGGGGTCATGCCCCATCAGTAGGCGTTCGTTCGCGGTGTCATCGGTTGCGAGAGCCGGCCAACCGGGGAGCGTGCCACTCCCGATCGCCGCGTGCACAATGCGGATCTTGAGCTGCTGTTGTTGGCTCGTCGGCTTGGTCTTCGTTCCCGATGCCGTCGTATCGAGGCGCAGCAGCTTGCGTGAGAGCAGGCATTCGATGTCGCCCTTACCCCGTGGCTCGGTCGTGCTACCGGTCCAACCATGCTGCTCTTCGAAGCCAGGTGACGACACGCCATACTCGAAGGGTTGCGTCAACTTCCAGACTCCTTTGCCGTCGCCCCCCTGCTTCTCGTAGATCGCTGTGCCAATCAGTGCCGAACTGTGCAGCGCATAGACCTTCCCATCCAACTCGAGGAAGATCGTCAACACTCCCTGCTTCATGCTACGCACGCCAATCGCGACACCATTGGCGTCGTGCCGTAAAAGCAGCTTCGCTCCCGTCGGCAAACGTTGTTCGACAGCACCACTCCACTCATCCTTGGTCAGGTCGGCGTCAACCGTCACAGTCGTGTCGAGGTAGGGCACAACGACTTGTGGGGTAGTCGGTTTGGGCTGCGACGCTGGCCGAGACGCAGGTTGCGTAGACTGCGCCGCGACCACCCCGGCGATCATTACGGCGAACAAGAAGACGACAAGAGAGCGAGACATGATTCCTCCGCTGTGATTCGAGATCGGCCTATCATGCATAGAGCCCCGCAACCTGTCACCCCCCCGTACGCGATCGCCAACGGCAAACTAGCGTATCGGCCGCGGCAGAAGCTCATTTGGTCTTCAATTCAGCTTTATGATCATGGTCTAGAGTCGCACCTACGAGATCGGGCGAAGGGAGGCACCCACCCATCCCCCCAGCGCTTCCTGCGTCCCTGATTCTCCTTACTGCAGTCCGCTGGGCTAGCGCTCACGTGACTCCTCGAGGGCGCCTGGCGCAAGCGGGGGCTGCGAACGCACTGGGTCTGAAGACGTGAATGAGGAGGTGTGGAGGGCCCGACGCATGGCGTCGGGCCATTTATTTATGCGCGGTCGCAGCGCAATGACAGAGCCCAAACACCCC
>JBCCHQ010000128.1:0-18702 GCA_039028735.1 Planctomycetota bacterium
CACACATTGAAGATAAGGGACATCTGCAGGGTGCCAGCTGGGGGAGCATCAGTCAGCTGCATGCCATGGTTAAAGTATTCACCTTGGATGACAGGGAGACAGAGAGGAAGCAGAGCAATCTGGGAGCGATACGTTGACGTCGCAGCGCAGCGAACCTTCCTCCATGTTCGCATCGGAGACTCTGATCCTGGGGTTCTGATCGCGGATCGTCCGCAGGTACAGGTAGGCGTCGCGAGGCGCCCGCAGCTGGGGCAGCGACACGATCTCCAGCAGAGGCGTGCCACAGCGGTTTAGATCAACGAGCGTGCGATGCTCTTCGTGCATCAGCTTCCCGGCATCCTCTTCGACATGGATCCGCTCCAGTTCGACGCGACCCAGGGTGCCGTCTTCTCGTTCGAACGCGACCGCACCACCGGTCGCATATGGAAAGTCCGACTGCGAGATCTGATAGCCCTTCGGTAGATCTGGATAGAAGTAGTTCTTGCGGTCGAACTTCGTAAAGGACGCCACTTCGCAACCGAAACTGACAGCGGCGCGCACGCCGAGCCGCAACGCCTCGCGGTTCACGGCCGGCAGCGCCCCGGGGTGACCGAGGCAGACCGGGCAGGTGTTGTCATTGGGCTGAGCCCCGAAGTCGTGGCTGCAGCCGCAGAACAACTTGGACTGCGTGGACAGTTGCACGTGCACCTCGAGACCAATTACCGCCTCGTAGTCGCTGCTTGCGCTTGCCGAGTCGGCGTTCATCCCTGCCCTCCGCCAGAAGGTGCCAGCTGACGATGATGATCTGTCAGTTCTTGGTAGCGAGAGGCCACGCGCAGTAAGGTCCCTTCGTCCCCGCGGGCAGCGTGCAGCTGCAGACCGATCGGCAGACCGTCCACGTCGAGGCCACATGGCAAGGACAGCGCCGGGACCCCCGCGAGGTTCGCAGACACTGTCAAGACATCGCAGGCGTACAACGCAAGCGGGTCTTCGATCTTGTCTCCAAGCGGGAATGGCGCCACCGGGCTCGTCGGCCCCAGCAGCACGTCAACGCCAGCGAACGCGGCGTCGAAGTCCTCGCGAATCAACGTCCGAACCCGCAGCGCCCGCCGGTAGTACGCGTCGTGATAGCCAGCCGACAGCACGAAAGTGCCCAGCAAGATTCTGCGCCGCACTTCCGCGCCGAACTGCGCGCGACTGTTCGCATAGAGGTCACCCAGGTCCGGTGCAGCACCGCGCTGCCCGTAGTGCACCCCATCGAAGCGCGAAAGGTTTGACGACACCTCTGCGGTCGAGACGACCTGGTAGCAGGCGTTGGCATACTCGGTGTACGGCAGCGATACCGTGACCAACTCGCAGCCGTCGGCTTCGAGTTGCGCCGCTGCGTCACGCACGGCCCGCGCCACTTCGTCATCGACTCCGGCAGCGAAGAACTGTGTCGGCACACCAATGCGTAGCGGTTGTGAGCTGGCGTTCGGGCGCCATGGATCGACCAACGTCGTCGCGTCGTACGCATCGTGCCCCGCCATGGCGGCCAGCACGACGCCGGCGTCGTCGGCCGACCGCGTCAACGGTCCAATCTGATCCAAGGAAGAAGCGAAGGACAGAAGGCCATAGCGCGAAACACGACCGTACGTCGGCTTGAGTCCAGTGACTCCACAAAACGCCGCGGGCTGACGAATCGAACCACCGGTATCGGATCCGAGATGAAATCCCCAGCCGTGCGCGGCAGCCAGCGCGGCCGCCCCGCCCGATGAACCACCCGGTACCCGGTCGAGCTGCCACGGGTTGCGCGTCGCTTGAACGCTGGAGTTCTCGGTCGACGAGCCCATTCCAAACTCGTCGAGGTTCGTCTTCCCGACCAAGATCGCTCCAGCACGGCGGAGTCGCGCGACAGCCGTTGCTTCGAACGCGGATTGGTAACCGGTAAGGATCTGGCTAGCAGCCGTCGTCGTGCCGGCAGTTGTGGCGATGTTACCCTTCGCCGTGAACGGCACCCCTTCGAGCGGGCGCGGAGATTCGCCAGCAGCCAGGCGTTGTTGGGCGGCGTGAGCGTCTGTAAGTGCGCTCTCGCGCGTCAGCTCCAGGAGCGCCGAGGTGCTTTGATCGGCGTGCTCGATAACTTCGAGATAGTGCTCGACTGCAGCGACGACATCACAGTCCCCGGCGCATACCGATTCCCAATACTCGAGGCTGCTCGCGTTTGCTGGCGGGAGGTTCGACACGTTGCCCCCAGATCAAGCCGTACTAGATGACCGGCGGACTCACGAAGAAGGGAGCATCCCAATCCGGCGCGTTCTGCGCCATGCGATCGCGATCCATGGGTCTGGGGGTGGGCACATCGGCGCGCAGGTCAGCGGCGGCACGCGGCGCATGGAGCGCCGGCGCCGCATCGGCGCGGTCAGCCTCTTCGAGGCGTGCGACGAATTCGAGCATGCGCTCGAAGTGGCGCACCAACGCGGGGATCTCTGAGTCTTGTACCGGGAGTTGCGCTAGCGCGGCGATCTCGCGAACGCCACGCTCGTCAACCGTCACGCCTGCCCCGTTGGCGGCGTCTTGGGAGCCGGTACTCACTCGAAGCTCACGCCGCGGGGACCGTTGTCGGTCGCACCGGCCGCTTTTGGACCATGCCCTTGCGGAGGCAACGAGTGCAGACAGTCATCCGCTTGCGGGTGCCGTTCACCTCGACCCGAACCTTTTGCAGGTTCGGCTTGAAGGTGCGCTTGACCTTGCCGGTGATCTTCACACCGACACCGCCAAGATACTTGGCCTTACCACGGTACGACTTCTTGTTGCCGCGCTGGGTGCGCTTGCCGCAGGTCTCACATACTCTCGACATCGTCGCGCCTTCCCAAAAAACGGAGCACCCCCAAACGGGGCTCCGCAACTCTTCATGTTCACCTGGCTCGCCGATTGCAACGCGAAGTCGGCATACACTCGAGCGCCACGGACGGCGCTGAAGGCGAAGCGAGGTGCTAGCTGTCGAAATAGCGGCGCCCGGACTCGAACCAGGGACCCAGGGATTATGATTCCCTTGCTCTACCAACTGAGCTACACCGCCACAAAACCGTAAGGGGCGAGACCATAGCGTCCTGGAGCCGTAAATTCCACCGCGTTTCGCGAAGTTCCCGAACCGGGCTCCAAAGCCTGCTCCGCAGTGGGTTTGCCGCGCTGCAATCACTGCCCCAGCGGACCGCCCCCCTCCTCGACTTACTGACGCCGCCGCTGTGCCTGCGTTGCCGAGTTGCCGGCGGCGACCCGCTGTGCCGCGACTGCGACCGGTCCCTGGCCCTTGCGTCTCCCTGCAACCGCTGCCTGCAGATAGACTTAGACGCCGCGCCGTGTGTCTTGTGCCAGCACCGGCCGCCGCCGCTACCGACTTGTGTCACCGGCTGGTACCGCGACACCCTGGCCGACCTCGTGGTCAGTGCAAAGTGGGGGCATGACCCGGTGTTGACCGAACTCCTCGGGGGCTGGGTCGCCGCCGCCGCTCAGCACGAGGGGTGGGCAGGTCGGTTCGACGGTTGGCTGGCAATCCCCCGCGACCGCTGGCGGCTGTTGCGCCACGGCGTGCCGTTGTCGCAACGCGTCGGCGCGGTCGCAGCAACGGCACTCCAGTTGCCGGCACTGCCGCCTCCAAGGCGCCGCTGGCGTCCGCCGCAAGGTGGACTCTCTGGCGCGTTGCGCCGTCACAACTTGGACGGAGCACTACACTACCCGAAACGCCATGCCGCCAAAGTCCGCTCACGCCGGGTTTTGATCATCGACGATGTGTGGACGACGGGGAGTACGATCCGCGAGTGCGCACGCGCACTGCACGCAGCCGGAGCCGCGGCAACGGGCGCCCTTGTCATCGCCGCGCGGTCGTAGCAAAGCTTGCACATTCTGGCCACACCGGCATGATCAAGCAGGCCTGATACCAATGCGAGAAGAGGGGAATCTTCGATGCTAACGCTCGTACGCCGTAACAAGAAGAGCAAACCTGCCAGCAAGAACGGCACACCCGGCAAGACGCGGGCCGCCACTGCGGACCGCCACGATCTCTACCAGAAAGCGGTCCAAGAGCCCGAAGCGGATGTACGCTTCTTCAATCGTGTCTATCGGGCAACGTACGGCAAGCGCCCCCACTTCTTGCGCGAAGATTTTTGTGGCACAGGTCATCTCTCTTGCACTTGGGTCGCCGACCACTCCAAAAACATTGCAGTTGGCTATGACCTCGATCCCGATCCAATCGAGTGGGGCAAGAAGCACTGCCTCAGTCAGCTCAAGCCCGCCCAACAAAGCCGCGTGAAGTACATCGAGGGCAACGCTCTCGACAACTCCAAGAACAAAGCCGACATTATCGCCGCGTTGAATTTCTCGTATTTCTGCTTCAAAGAACGCGAGCAGCTCAAAGCGTACTTCAAGGCTGCCTACAAGAACATCGCTGCGAAGGGACTGTTCATTCTCGATATCGAGGGCGGCCCAGAAACACAGCAAGAAGGGCAAGAAACGCGCTTCGTGGATGACGCCGACTGCACCTACGTCTGGACGCAAGGCCCGTTCGATGCGATCAACAACTACGCTGTCTGCACGATCGGCTTTCGCTTCGACGATGGGAGTGAGATCAAGCGCGCGTTTCGCTACGACTGGCGCATCTGGCAGGCCCCCGAAGTCACAGACCTGCTGAAGGAAGTCGGCTTCAAGACAGCGCACGTCTACTGGGAGGGCACCGACCCTGATACCGACGAGGGCAACGGTGTTTTCACGAAGAAGGACAAGGCGGAGAACTGCGACGCGTGGATTGCCTACATCGTCGCTGCCAAATAAGCTCCCGCCAGGGCTCTACGACCCGTACCTAGTCCTCCACGAACAGAGCGTCCAACTTCTCGCGATTGGTCAGCACTCGGTCGAGACGCAGCGCCAGCCGATTGTCGACGCGGACGACGGTCCCCTCCGCGATCGGCGTGCCGTCGATCGAGAGTTCGATCCGTTCCGGGTCAACGTCCTTGAGCACGATCAAGCTACCGACTGAGTATTCGCGCAGAGCCGCAAGCGACACCTGCTTCTCCGCAAGGCGCACCTCGAACGGCAGTTTGCGTTCGAGCAGCTGCCGCACCCGGGCGATCAGCGCGGGATCGTCGCTACCCTCGGAGCCACCGCGTGGGCGCTCGTCGCCGCTGTTCTCCGGCAACCGACTCACCATCGGGCACCTCGCGCCCCCACGACGTCGCGACGCTCTTGTTCGTGCGGCACGACCGCAGAACGCCACGCGTGCGCCGCTTCGATCGCGCAGCTACCGGTGATCCCCCCAGCGACTCGGCGCCCAATCGCGGCCGACACGGTCACGCCGTGGCCACCGAGGCCAACAGCCCAGTGCCAGCCTTCGAGGCGCGGATCGGGGCCCAGCAAGAAACACCCGTCGGGGGCAAACGTCCGATGCCCGGCCCAGTGCTGCCCCACTTGTAAGGTGGCCGCGCGCGGCATCGCGCGCTCGAGCTTCTCGGCGAGCCAGCGCGGCGCGGCCGGGTCCGGCAATGCGCTGCAGGCAGCTTGCGGGAACTCGTCACAGGGGCTCCACAGCAACCCCCCCGCTTCGGGGCGAAAGTAATAGCCGCGCGCTAGGTCCCAAACCCAAGGCCAGTGCCAAGGGGGCGCCCCACCGTCGAGTGTCGCCGTACAGATCAAGTGTCGGCGTCGCGGCGTCAGTGCGACCGGTGCGCCGGCCCACTCCCCCCACTCCGCACCCCAAGCGCCGGTGGCGGCGACGAGATGGTCGCAACCGACCTCGCGACCATCTTCAAACAACAGGCCGGCAACGCGTCCCCCTGCGACACGTGGCCGTACCCCGGCGGCGCCAAAGCACATCTCGACACCCGCGTTACGAGCCACGCTCAGGTAGTGCTCGAGAAGCGCATGCACCTCAACGATACCGTCGTCGGCAGTCTCCAAGACTTCTTCGCCGATCGCATCGCCCAAGAGCGGCACCCGCGCACGTGCCTCGGCGGCGGAGACCCATCGGTGGGGAAAGAGAGCAAGCGTCGCTTCAGAGATTCGTTCCCGAGCCCCCAACAGATACGACCCCGTACGTCGCAAGGGAACGCCGCTGTCGACAATCGCAGACGCTCCTTCGACAGCCAACGCCGTAATGGCCGGATTCTCGACGGCCCTTCGCACCATCCCGGCGTTGCGTCCGGACGAGTGCGCACCTGCCGTCGGCTCGCGATCGACCAGCAACACGTCCGCGACACCATCGGTCGCCAACGCGGCTGCTGTTGCCGCCCCTGCAAAACCAGCGCCGACGATGATGACTTGATAGTGCTTGCGCATCCCCGAATCCCCGTCTGATCGCGTCGCAAGCCCGGTGTACTTGTGCTTGGGTTCCGCTATCCTGCGACTGCTGCAGCATTCTACGCGACTCAGATAGTGCATTACCACCGTCGGCGTGCGATATAGTGGCGCCGTAAGTGACAGTGAACACTCGCTGCACGAGAACGCGGGATTGGAAAAGAGTCTAAACGCATGGAGTTCGAGGGCATCGCGGTCTTGATCATCCTCGGCGTGGCGGCCGTCTTCTTTGCGAAGGAGTGGCTGCCGGTCGACATCGTCGCTGTGTTGATCATCGTCACCCTCTTGCTGACCGGAATCCTCGAGGCCGAGGACGCGCTGAGCGGCTTTGGTCATCCCGCCGTCATTGGCGTGGGAGCGCTGTTCATCGTGTCAGAAGCACTGCTGCGCACAGGAGCTCTTGGCGTGGTTGCCAATCGGCTGGAGAAATGGTGTCTCGGTCGAGAATCCCTCCTGCTCGTGCTGCTCCTACTGATTGTCGCGGTCTCATCGGCATTTCTAAACAACACGCCGGTCGTCGCGATGTTCATTCCGGTTGTGCTTGGCGTCTGCATGAAGATGAAGTTCAACCCCTCTCACTTCCTGATTCCGATGTCGTACGCGGCGATCCTCGGAGGCACCTGCACGCTGATCGGCACGTCGACGAACATCCTCGTCGCCTCAGTCGTCGAGCGCGAGGGACTGATCGCGCCGAAGATGTTCGATTTCACGAAGCTTGGGGTCATTCTGACCGGGGCTGGGCTGATCTACCTGTTCTTCTTCGCCCGCAAGGTCATACCCGATCGCCAGACCATCACTTCCATGACCTCTGGCGCCGACTCCGCAAAGATGCGCGAGTATGTCACTGAGATCGGGGTCAAGGACAACGGCCCGCTGGTCGGTGAGAAGTTCGCAGACACGCCACTTGCAGCCAACAAGGATGTCCGCGTCATCCAGTTGATCCGCGGCGAGACGATCCTGTGGCCACCGTTTGCTGAAGTGCGCCTCGTCGACGGTGACGCGCTGGTGATTGCCGGGAAGATTCCCGACCTGTTGTCGCTGCAGGCCCAAGAGGGAATCGCAGGACTCGCCGACATTCTCGCCGACGAAGCGGTCGACATCAGCAGCCATGAGACCGAGCTCGCGGAGATCCTCGTGTTGCCAAACTCCCCGTACATCGGGAAACAGCTCGAGGACGCGCAGTTTCGTGGCTCGTTCGGCATCAACGTGCTGGCAATCCAACGCCACGGGATGCACCTGCGAAAGAAACTGTCTGAGCATCCGATCCGCGTTGGCGATCTGCTGCTGGTCCAAGGGACCGATGATGCCCTGCACCGTCTGGGCGCCCAAGAGGGGTTGGTCCTCATGACAGGCGTCGAGGATGTCATGGTGCGCCGCGACAAGGCGCGACTGGCGATCGGCATCCTCGCCTGCGTGATCCTACTGCTGAGTTTCTCGCCGTGGCAGATGGCGACAGTTGCACTCACCGGGGCGGTGGCAATGGTCCTGACCGGCTGCCTCCCCGTCGGCAAGGTGTACGACTCGATCCACTGGCGCGTCCTGATCTTGATCGCCGGAACGCTAGCGCTGGGGCGGGCCATGGAAACTACCGGCGCAGCAGAGTGGATCGCGAGCGGACTCGTCGACGTCTGCCAGCACTTCGGTGGACCTCACCTGCTCGTGGTCGTCGTGTTGATCCTCGCGGCGTTGTTGACCGAGTGCGTGTCGAACACTGCGGTCGCGGCCGTCTTGATCCCCATCGCGTTGAAGATACCCGCGCAGCTGGGCCATGAGCACATGTCCACGATGCCGTTCATCATGGCCGTCGCGTACGGTGCCAGCTGTAGCTTCTTGACGCCGATTGGTTATCAGACGAACACACTGGTCTACGGTGCTGGCGGCTACAAGTTCACAGACTTCCTGCGCGCGGGAGTACCCTTGGTGTTGATCATCTGGACCCTGGGTGGACTGTTGATCCCCGTGTTCTGGCCGCTCGGCGTTTAGCGCTCGAAGGCGTGCCGCCCGTAAGTTCCGGCTACGGACAACCCGGTGGGTAACTGCCACAGTCGAGCCCGTCTGCCGTCGGATCGACACCGCACGTTGGAAACGGCGCAGCGGGTGGCGCCCCCATGCCGAAGATCGCACCCAGAGTGTGGATCGGATCTCCGATATCAAAACCACCGTCGTCGTTGGAGTCACACGCGTCCACACAAACCGCCGGAGTCGCTGCGGCAAACAAGATCGCCAACGCTCGCACTGGATCGGAAATGTCCACACCGCCATCGGTGTTACAGTCCGCGCGCACGAAGGACGGGCTCCCGCACCCAGTCGGGACTACGGCCGCGTCCGCTGGGTCACCGCAGCCATCGATTTCGTCACGGTCGAAGAACGCATCTCCGTCGCGATCGATGCCGATACGGGTTTCCGCTCCCTTCGGGACGACCGTGAACGTCAGCTCGGCGCCGGTCGCGGCCGCCAAACGCAGCGGCGTCACACCAATCTGCTCACTGGCCCGATCCGATTGAAACAGGCCAGCTCCGACGTAGCTGTACCCGCGATCGATCCCCGCTTGTCGTCCTTTGACGACCCACCCGACGACGTTGGCATCGGCGAGAGCCTGCATTTCGGCAACGCGCGCGATGACAGCTGCCGCTGTGTTGTTGGTTCCGTCAACGGTCAGCTGCGCACCGACGGCTGCATGTGTATCCAAACTCGGCGGCCCCAGCGGCTCCAATAGGTTCGTTGGCGAGCCCTGCGGCAAGTCCGAGCCCGCGAAGGCCATCATGAAGGCGACCATGTCTGCAGTGTCTTGATCCGACACGATCGTAAAGACCGGCTCGTTGATGAAACGTGCCAGCGAGTCGACGGAACCGTCGTGGAGGAAACCAAAGCCCGCTGTGTTTTGCAGCTGGGTCGTATCGAAGCCAACTTTGTCGTACATGTTTCTTAGCTGCGGCACTTTCAACGTCGCGTTCGTCGAACCGTCGAGTCCAGTGACAAACAGCTGCGTCTCACCATTGGGCCCTGGCGGTATCGGCACCAGAACGCCTGGCAGCTGCACGGCGAAATTGGCGCCAGCCCCAGTCGGCAAGGTGTGGCAACTCACACAATCCAGGAAGTTCGCGTCGATGTTGCCCGTGCGGTAGCGCAGCAGCCCTTGCACGGCGTTCCCGTTCGGCAGCGGCTGGCCCGCAGGCCCAAACCGTCCAGTCGTAAACTGTCCAGGCAGCGGCAAGCTAGTCGGCAAGGAGTTGTCGAAGTTGCGAAACGGATTCGGCGGGAAGTGCACCGTCGCAAGAAAGTCCTCGAACTCTTGCATCGCTACAGGCGTCGCCGGCGCGTCGTCTCCCAGCAGGCCCGAGAAAGCTCCGGCGAACTCTTCGAGGCCGTCGCGATCGCCACGCCAATGATGCGGTTCCTTGCCAATAATGTCTTGCAGCGTCTGCGTCGTCATCGGCCCCTTCATCGGATGCCAATCGTCGCAGTTGTTGTCGATGCAGTTCTGGTTGAAGGTCCTCATTGAACCCGCGGGGTCCCCGAGGTCCCACGCCAGGCGATCCATGCGGGCATCCACGTGGCACGAGCCGCACGACACCTGTCCCAAACCCGAGGTGAGGTGCGTGTCGTACAGATGCTTGCGACCGACGCGAATCGCTGCCGGGGTGGGGTCGTGAAACGCAACTTGCGCCAGCTCCAGCTCAGTGGTCGTGTCGATCACGGATATCGATGCTCCAAAGTGGTTCAGCACATAGAGACGACTCCGCGCCTCGTCGAGAGCGAGACCTGTCGGACCCTCTCCCACTTCAATCGTCGGCGCCGTGCCCGCCCGCGAACCTGCGGCATCGATAACAACAACGTTCGACGACCCCTTGCCGGACACATAGGCGCGGGTCCCCGCAGCATTCCAAGTGATGCCGCGCGGGTCGCCGACGGACTGATCGCGGATCGGCTGCGGCACGCTGGATGTCGCATAGGTGAGGTGCGGGTTGAGGTCGACGATGGTACCGGAAGTGGGCAGTGCCGGATCGACCATCGCCAAGTGCGAACGCACGAACGTGCCGTTCAGATTCGGCTCGAAGCGGATCTCGTTCGTCGCTTCCGTACCGACGACCGTGACACTCCCAGTCGCCGGATGCACGGCGAGATGCATGCAGATGTTCATCAGACCGTGCAAGTACGTGATCCCCAACGTGGCTGTATCAATAACGGCAACGTCGTGATCAACGAGATCCCAACCCGGTAGTCGCCCGGATAGCCCCGCGTTCGGACCCGACACGAGAGCAGTCCAATCCGCTGCGGTATCGTCGAGCCAGAAGCCGCCCACCTTGCGCACGATCATGCCGACAGCCGGTGGCGCGGGATTGACTGGATTGAGCGGCGGCTGGAAGACAGCACCTGAGTTCGGTGGAGGATTGGTGCCTGCATGAGGTCCCGCCGGATGATTCACGACGTTCGGAGGGAAGCCCCCACCCATCGTCGAGCCGCCGCCGAGAATCGTGGTGTCATTGCCCGATTCGAAGATCGCGACAAACACCGTGCTACCGTCGGCACTCGCGGCCAGCGCTCTTGGGTCTTCCCCAAACAGAGACAGCTGCTGCGGCGCAACCCCGAGGTTGGCTGGATCGAAGATCAAGACGGTGTTGCTCTGCGAGCACGAAACGAACGCGCGCTGCGGGGTCCCGGCGAACACGACGTCCGCTGGCTCATCGTCGGTCTGCAGCGTCGCAATGACGTTGAGCGTCGTCAGATTGACGATACTGACGCTGTCTGAGATCTGATTGACGACCCACGCCTCGGTGTTCGTACGAGCACGCACCGACACTGGATCCACACCCACGGACACGGACCCCGTCGCGACCGCCGTTGCCGTCGTCACGTCGAAGATCTCGAGACGACCGTCGGCCGTGTTGACGGCCAGCAGGGTGTCCCCGTCAGGGGTCAGCGCCAGCGGCGAGACATGCGGCGTCTCCCAGTTGACGTAACTCCCCTGCGCGCCGGCCGCCGAGAACCACACACAGAATCCAACGAACAGCAACGATCGCAGTGCAGCGCGCAGCATGGCAGTCCTCCCGGCGAGTGATCGATTGAGCCACGAGATAGAAGTGAGATAGAAGATAGCAGCTGTGCGGCCCCACTGCATGCGGTCACACTGGGAAGAACCTGCCGGGAGGCAACGGGAGGAAGCTGCGGAAGAAATGGTGGGCGATGAGGGACTCGAACCCCCGACATCCTGCGTGTAAAGCAGGCGCTCTAGCCAACTGAGCTAATCGCCCCGGTCGTATTTGCGGCGCAGACGGTAACGGCTGCGCCCCCGGGGTGCAACCCGTGCCCTTTGGACGGGCGGTGGGGTGCGGCGTAACTCCTTTTTTGCGAAGTTCTTACCGGGGCGTCTTGACAGTACCGGTCGCTCGGCTATATTTCCGCGTTCCGACGCAGCCCTGAGCGTTTGTTGCTGACGGGGATGTAGCTCAATTGGTTAGAGTACCGGACTGTCGATCCGGTGGTTGCGGGTTCGAGTCCCGTCATCCTCGCCAGGAGCAAACCTCGGGTGTTGCCTCGGCCCTTCCTTCTGCTGTTCCCCATTTCCGCACAACCAGCTCTCGCTGCTGTCTTGGCGCAGGCAGGGCGGTACTTTTCGTGCACGCAAAAGGCGGCTACAGCTCTTCGAGCGAAATCTCGATCGTGGCGGCGGTTTCCCCTTCGACGCGGATCGTAGACCCCGTCTGGCACGTCGTGGAGCGTTCGACGTTGACGAGGGTCACATTGGTGGCTTCGAGGATCGCGGGACCGTACTCGGGCTTCTTGCCGTATGCGGCGAGGCCGTGATGGGCGTTGTGCACTTGCACGTGCCGCAGACTCACATGCGATCGATCCTTGCTGACAAAGCCGAAGTGAGCGCGGTGGACTTCGACGTTCTCTGCCTCGAGCCGAGACGCTTCCCCCACGGACACCCCTTTGTCCGCAACGTCGTGGATCTGCGTCGCGACCAGCACGAGATCGCTGCCGCTGATGTCGACAGCGTCACCAGCGATCTGGTGGAAGCGACTGCGCGTAACGAGCCCAGTAACGAAGTCGCCATCGAACGCGTCGGATGCACAGCCGCGAAACTCGCAGCGATCGATCGTGAGCTCGCTACGAATGACGTTCAAAGCGTCTTCGGACGTCGCGTCCAGGAAGCGGCAGCGTAGGAAACGTACAGGGCTCTCCTGGAAGCACACGCCGCCCATACTGCGCCAACCGTCGCGGTCGAGGGCGGAAGTATCGCGCACTTCGACGTGATTCCAGAACGATTCTGCGACTGCGTCGACAACGACCACGCCACCCCAAGCGTCTTCGATCGGGCAAAGCGCGATCGGCTGTGCGGCTGAGCCGACAAAGTGCAGCGGTGCCGACGCCAACAAGATGGCTCCGGGTGCAAACCGCAGCGTCGTAGCCGGTCCAATATGAAGCGGCACGCCTTGCGGAAGCACGAGATCGCCAACAACGACGTGCTCGCCGGCGACAACCTCGAGTTGCCCCGGGGCCCGCTCTCGTAAGAAGGAGTGCTGACTCAAGACTTCGTCCAACCGTGGCGGTACCGGCCTCGGGCCTCCTCGCTGCGCCTTGAAGCGACGCACGTTGACGGGGATTTCCTGCAGGTGATCCCCTCCTACCAGACGGCAGATCGCGCGCAACTCCTCGCCGTCTGCCGGCAACGCGATCGGAAACGACGAGTAGGCGATGCCCACGGCATGCGTGATCGGGGGCAACAGGGGTGCAGGTTGTTCCCCTTGCATGCGGACGACCTCTTCACCGACGCGCACCCCCACCAACTCTACGGGGAGATACGCCAAGTTGCCCACCTCTAGCTGCAGCTCATTCTCGCCCGCGGCGGGGAAGGCCTGTGCCACGGCGATCGTTTGCACCTGCAGCGCTTCGCGAATGTTTGCCTGATTGCGCTCAATGCAGGCCCAAACCGCCGAATTGAACCCGGGCCATTCGACCAACAGCATCGAAACTCGACGCCGCCACTCGGGAACGAACTTGTCGCGTAGTGCCGCGTAGAACTCGGGGGTCGATACCCGGCGCAGCTCTTCGACGTAAGCCGCAGCAAGCGTTGGATCCTGCAAAGCAATCTTCGACCAGTCGTTGTAGAGGCTGACGAGTCCGGTGTCCGCGTCGCGCGGCATCCCATCGTAGGCGATTGGTTCGAGCCGCGCGGAAACTGGGTCGTACGCGAAACGAATGTTCGTCCAACCAACGCCGTGAAACGTACCAAAGAGATCCGTCAGCGCCAGGTAGCGCGCCATGCGATCGACGTGAAACAGTTCCGACGCCGCCAAATCACCACGGACAAACTGCTGCAGCAGCTGAGCCGCCGCGTCGTGGTCTTCCCACAGCTCCGGTGCGTCGTCAGGGCGAGTGCGACGGAGGAGATCCACCCCGGTGCCGTCGAACCCCTCCTTGGCGATCCCGTGGGAAGAGAACGGCCCCCAACTAGTACTCTCGTCGAACTTGACGATGACACTTTCGCGGCGATCCTGCGACTCCAAGAGCTCCTTGGAGAAGTGCTCCTCTTGCGCGAAGACGCCGAGGTCTTCACCGTTGAAGAAGACCCGGACGAACTCGTAGCGCAGTCCGAGGATCCCCTGGTCCCGCATTACTTGGTGGTAGAGCCACTCGTGATCGTAGACGCGTGAGTGCGGATGCTGAACCGAGAAGACTCGCATCCCCATCAGCGCATCGCCGCCCTTTACCTTGATGCGAAACGACCACTTCTCACCCATGAGGTGATCGAGGGCATCCCCTTTGAGTCGCATCTCGACGTTCACGACTTGATCGTCGTGGCGAATCGTCGCGGGCACGAAGTCGTCACTGCTGGCGAGGAGTCGCCCGCGTTGCAAGGCCGCCTCCCGTTTCTCCTGTACCTTCATGAAGTGCTTGAACTTCATGTCGACATGGAGGGTCGGCATCTCGCTGGCCGAGAACATGTGGGTCAGTCGATTGCGGACGCCGCCGAGGCTGTGCTTCCAGTAGAACACCAGGTGATTGCGTTGCGCGAGGGCGCCCGCGATGAAGCCGCCGCCGAGGCACGCGAGCGTGCAGGCAAAGACAACACCGCCCAGCAACATACGCCGCCACAGCCGCCGTCGCTGAAGCACCCGCTGCGGTGACGCAGAAACGGGGATCTGCATACTAGACTCCCTGGATCGACGAACGCTCGACGAAGCTCAGAGATGCGGACGGATGCAGCTTGCGCACCCCCTGCTCGAGCTTGACGAGGCTCTCGACGTCATCGCAGTCCATGTGGAACGACGCCTGGAGAGCGCCGTCGTTGACATCGTAACGGCGGAGGTTCAATCGCGACGTGTGCGTCGAGATCGAGTCGACCAGAGCATCGAGCTCGGGCGTGCCTTCGTCGGCGGCAACCTTGCTGTTGTCCTGCGGGATTTCGACGTTCAAGTAGACGTTGGACTGTTGCGAGGTCTTACGAAACGCCGCTTGAATGCTCATGACGACGAGGATTGCGGGCACCATACACAGCGCGAGGACCTGCTGGTCAGCGCCCAATGCCAAGCCACTCGCGATGGACAAGAAGATGTAGGCAAGCTCTTCCGGCTCTTTGACGGGGGTTCGGAAGCGAATGATCGACAGAGCACCGACAAGACCCAGCGACAGAGCCAGCGATGACTTGATCACCGTGATGATCAACATCGTCGTCAACGTCAGCACCGGCAGGACGCGCGCAAACTTGCTACGGTTCGAGAACGTGCTGCCGTAGCGCCGAAAGTGCCAGCTGATCAAGAACGCCAGGCCGGCAGCCAGCGCCAGGTTCAGCAAGACCGTCGCGATCGAGAACGGCGTCGACTCGAAAAACTTCAGTACGGATCCGTCGATACCGTCCACAGGCACATTCCTTTCGCGGGTAGCTCGGCAGCGCCTCTATTGACCGAGAGCGCTCCTTGAACCGACTCATTGTGAGGCAAGCCGATCTCTCATCTTCGGTCTTTGGGCGCGCGACTTGCGGAGAATCTCCGCCAGACCAGAACCCACCCAGTCGATAAGACGAGAAAGGAAGACGTGGAGGTGCAGTGCAATTCAAATCGAACTACCTGAATCTGCGCCGTCTGCTGACAGTCGGTAAGACAGCGATCGGCAAGACGTGGGCCCCAGCGCATGTGAGTGCGAACGGCGAGACGCCGACAGGCGCCCAGCGTTCGGCCTTGCGCCAAAGCGCGACACCCCCCGCGGACCCGACCGCTGGCTTCCGCTACGAAGTCAAGTACACCTGTGACGAGCTCGACCGGGCGGCTCTCGAGGGGGAGATCCGCTGCCTCCACGCGATGTTTCGTCCCGCTCACCCCACCCGAGCCGTCAATAGCATCTACTTCGACAGCGTCGCCTTGCGCGACCTGCACGACAACGTTGCAGGTCTCCCCGATCGTTCGAAGATGCGACTGCGGTGGTACGGCAACGACCCACGCAGCGCGCAAACGACGCTCGAGTACAAGCTCAAGCGCGGCCTGCTCGGCACGAAACAGACAGTGCAGATACCAGACGCAATCGACCTGACGACGATCGATTGGCGCACGTTGCGCGACCAGATCACGGCCGCCGACCTAGGCGCCCTCGAACCGATGTTCCGAGAAGCGAACCAAGCGACCGCACTCGTGCGCTACAAGCGAGACTACTACGTCTCCGCCAACGGCCACGTGCGACTCACCCTCGACCGTGCCGTACAGGTCTTCGATCAACTAGGACGCAGCGGCGTCAACTTGCGCTGGCCGCTCCCCGAAGAGCCCGTCGTCATTGTCGAACTCAAGACGGCCGCCGAACACCGCCATCACCTCGTCGACGTGTGCCAAGAGTTCCCGCTGCGCCCCAGCGCCCACTCGAAGTACTCAACGGGGATGTTGGGCCTCCTCGCCGAGATCGCCTAACGCTACTCGTTCCGTCGCCCTCGCCCCTCGCCCTCGCCCTCGCCCTCGCCCTCGCCCTCGCCCTCTTGCCTTTTGCCTCTTGCCTTTTGCCTCTTGCCTTTTGCCTCTTGCCTTTTGCCTCTTGCCTTTCGCCTCTTGCCTCTTGCCCTCCCTTCTCCCTTCGCACCTCGCTTATCCGTTCGCACCTCGCTTATCCGTTCGCCTCTCCTCCGAACCTTCAACGCAAGGGCCCACCACACCAACAAAAAAAGGGCCCGACGCGGTTGGCGTCGGGCCCTTCTTCGCAATGGCGTAACAACGAGTGCGCGCTAGGCGCGGTTGCGGATGCGCTTTCGCTTGTCGTTGTTGTAGTAGTAATAGTAGTAGTACTCGCTGCCCTTCGTCTTCGCGAACTTGTTCAGGAAGACCCCGAGGATGTTCGCCTGGACGTTGGTCAGCAGGTGCTTCGCCCACATGACGTCATGCTGCTCGGCTTGGCCAGAGCCCACGACGAAGATGCTGCCGTCGACAGCCTGCGACACGCTCAGCGCATCCCCGACCTTGTTGATCGGTGGCGTATCGAAGATCACGAAGTCGAACTCTTCGTTGAGCTCGGCAACGACGCGGTTCAGGCGCCCCGATTCCATCAGATTGACAGGATCGGAGGTCTGCGGGCCACTGGTCAGCGCGAACAGGTTCGGCACCTGTGTCTGCTGCACGAAGTTGACAGCGCTTTGCGCGCGTCCCTGCATCTCGTCCTCGGTCATCATGCCGCCGAGCGCTTGCGCGGCAACGAGGCGAGTATCGAGTGCGTTCGCGAGTCCCATGTTGTTCTGCAGGCCGAGGATCTTGTGGATCTGTGAGATCCGCAAGTCGCCGTCGACAATCACGACCTTCGCTCCCTTACGGGCCAGCGCGATGGCCAAGTTGACCGAGACGGTCGTCTTCCCTTCGCGGGCGATCGCACTGCAGACCATCAGCGAGCGGAGATTCAACTCTCCTGAGATTCGCTGGATCAGCGTTGCGGCCGTGTTGAACTTCTCTGAGATCTCACACTGTAGCGGTGCGTCCGTCAGCAAACTCGAGGAGTGGCTCTCCTTCGGAATGATCCCGAGCAGCGGCAGGTTGAGGTGGCGGCGAATATCGTGCTCGCTCTTGACGCGCGTATCGACGTACTCGACGACATACACGACGCCCAAGGCGAAGATGAAGGCCATGAGGCAGGTCAGGGCGATCGGGCCGTAGCCGCCGCCGTTGACCGTAACCGGGATGGCCTCGATCGCGGGATCGTAGATCCGCACGGCACCCTGCTGCCCCTTGGCGTACCAGGTGACGTCCTTCTCCATCGAGCGCAGGTGGGTGACACGCTCTTCGGCTTCCTTGAAGCTCGCGAGCACCGGACCAAAGTCCTGACGTTTCGAGTTCAGCGACACCAGCTCACCACTGAGTTGGTGACGACGCTCGGCCAACACTTCCCGCTCGAGGGCGAACAGCGCGTTCTCCTTGATGAAGTCGTTGGTCTGCTTCGAGAAGGTCTGATACTTCTCGGTCAAGACGGCGTCTTGGGCATGCGCCAGCTGGCGTTCCAGGCCACGAATCTTCGCTCGCGCCTGCTGTACGTCGGGGTGCTTCGGCGACAGCGTTGCAACCTTCGACTCCAGCTCGAGCTTCTCGCTGAACAGCCGGTTCTTGATCTCGGTAACACGCTCCGAGCTTGCCAGCTTGGCGGTGTCTACGAGATCGTCGCGGCTGCCGAACGATTGCTCTTGCAGCCGGTACTGGATCAGCTTGTCGTTTTTCTTGATCTTCGCGACGAGGGCGCTGTCTTGATCATCGAGGCTGTAGACCTTCTCGAGGATCAAACGCTCTTCGTCTTCGATGTTCGAGATCTTCAGACGCTGACGTTCCGACATCAATCGTCGGTTGGCGGTGGCGAGAGTGCCCTCCGCTTCGGACTTCTTCGCGTCGAGCTTCGCGAGGAACTGCTCGATGCTCTCCTTGGCCTTCTCGTCGTGGAACTGATACGCACCTTCGGCGACCGCCCACGAGAACAGCATGGCCAGCAGGGCGTCAGTGCTCTCGACGTCGATCTCGACGATCTCACGGTCACGACCGTGCGTCAGGGCCGAGCCCTTCAACGTTCGAATGATCTGGTTCAGGCCTCCCTCGCCTTCCCCATACTGCGCACGGACACGCTGTTGCGCGCGATCGATTTGCTGGGCGTAACGCTCTTCCTGGAACTGGGCGCTGACGAACTGCCGATCTCCGCGCGCCAGCTCAGCGGCTGTGCGAAGAACCGGGTAGTCGTTAATCGTGGCTTCGATCGTCTCCTGCGAGAGCCCCTGCAGCGGCACCAGAGTACCGACGCTCGCGGTGTTGGCTGGCAGCGGCTGCTGCTCGGAGATGATGACCTTGGACGTGGCCGCATACCGGCTCTCTTGCCCGTACGAAACCCAGACCAGGTGTGCCCCTACGATCAGTACGAAGATGGGGAAGAAGAGGAGCCACCTTCTGCGAA
>JBCCHQ010000129.1:0-18597 GCA_039028735.1 Planctomycetota bacterium
GGAGCCGACGGCTCCCTACGACCGGGTCCACCTGGGCGCGGTACTCGACGGAGGCGCTCCCTCCGCCCTGCGCCTGCGGGACGACGACTGGTACGAGCACCACCACATCGGACTGCGCCTGAAGGAGCGGGCGCGCTGCGACGGCGAGCAGCAGGGCTGCGAACGCCGTCAAGGCGACCGCTGAGGCGAGGTCGAGCCATTGCACCCAGGCGGGGAGAAAATCGAGGACCGGAGCCAGAGAAGCTTCTTCGAACAAGAGCGCGCCCTCGCTGCCTCTCTGAACAAGACACGTCCGACACCCGACAAGCTGTGCCCCAAAAGCACGCCGCCATTATGCCGCAAACGCTAGGTTCAGAATCGGGTTTTCAGCCGAAGGCTGCGTCTGGCGCGGATTCGTACGACAGCTGGCCAATGCAACCAAGCCCAAGCAGCAAACAGGAACGGTCGCCTGGCCAGCTTCGCTTCGCTACTTGCGTCCCGGCTTCGGTACGACTCCTTCGACTTTGACATCCGGAGGCGTCGACGAAATCGTGAACCGGCCACTCTCGGTCGCGCTCGAAATCCCATCGGGGCGTAGCACCGTCAACCGCAGTCGACAACGGTTCGAATCCACCGTCGGCACCTTCCACACGTGGTGTCCGTCTGCCGACAGTCCCGTTCCCATCACGGTCCAATTCGTACCGTCAGCTGTGAACGCCAGAGACACGACCGACTCGAGCGGGTCTACACCGCGACTCTCCCATTCGATCCGCATCTCGTCACCAGCACGCAGAATGCCGCCGGCAGGCTCGGTCAACAGACGCACCTCAGGCGCCCGTGGGATTACCTGCAGGTGCAGCTGTTCACGGGTGCGGTTACCAGCGAGATCCTCTGCGGTGACTTCAATGACAACCGGCCCGTGCCGCGATGGCAACGTTACTGGATACTCTTCCCCGTTTGAGTGGTAGCGTTTCAACATCTCGAAGTTGACGCCACCATCGGTCGAGATACGAAACGACAGAGGGAACGCGCTGAGATGGCGGTCCTGCACGCGCGGTCGCAGCACGCACCAGTCTCCTTCGAGGAAGACGCTCTCCCGCTCGCCCACCTGGTCCACGACCAACAGCGGCGCCTGCGTATCGACCAGCAAGTCTCCGGCCCCAGGATCTCCGGGGGCGGGGGAGCGTCCGCGGTTACCCGCTTCGTCGACGGCGACCAGCGCCACGCGATACATACCGTCAGCAATATCCGCCGTCAAAGGCTCGCCAATGGGCGCCGCCACGACCCGTCGCCATTCCGGTGTCGAAACTGCGCGAATCCACAATTCCACTTCACGTAGACGATCGGGTTGAGCCAGCTTGTACTTCACTTCGGTCGGTCGCCCCGCTGACGTCAAGTTCGGCCCTTGGGCGAGGAACACCTGCGGCGTACGCGAGTCGATGCGGATTCGATCTGCGGCTTGAGCTTCGAACTGAGTGCCGTCCAAGGCCGTCGCCACGACTCGTAGCTCCAGCTCTGCACCTTCGTTCTCCGGGACATACCACGGTTCACGCCCGACAGCCGGCAACGCCTTCTTCAAGAGTTCCCATTCGCCGCCGACGACACGCGTGTAGATAGCCACCGGACGCTCGGGGAACTCCGCTCCCGACGGGTCGAGACGCCAGAAGACGTAGTGCCGCGTGCCTCCAGCCAAGACTCCGCCCGTCGGATTCAACAGCTGCAGGTCGACGCCACCCCGCGTCGAGACGCGGTGCAAGACCGTTGGGCGACGCCCTGCGACAGGCGCCCGTCCCACGTTGCCGACGCGGTCTTCCGCCACGACGACGAAGCCGTAGTTTCCTGGCGTCAGATCCAACTCAATGGGTGTGCCATCCAAGAACGGCTCCCCCCACCGCTGCCAGACTTCGCCCTCGTCCTCGGTGTAGTAGACCCACAAGCGATGCACGCCGGCACCTCCCGGATCCACCGCGGTCGCGTGCACTCGCGCGGGACCGGCAGCGCTGCGGGTGACCTTCTGCACCGTGACTTGCGGCGCTCCCGCGTCGATACGAAACGGGGTTCGCGTCTGGTCGACCGTGCGGCGTCCGGACACCTCTTGGGTGACGACGCGCAGCCGGCACTTCTCGATGGTTTCCTCGGGCAACACCCACGGCTGATGGTCGCGGGTCATCGAGAAACGTCCAATCGATGTCCAAGTACCGCCATCGTCGCTACTGAACTGTAGGTCCGCGATGCCTGCGACCGGTTCCCCTTCCGGCCATGCTACAAACACCATGTGGCGACTGCCGCCGGCGTAGACGCCACCATCCTGAAAGCTGACCAACTGGACATTCGGGGGCCCGCTGCGCGCGTTGAGCGCGAAGTACTCGGTGGCCTTCGCTTCACTGGGCGACACGCCATGGTTGCCGGCCGCATCGGTGGGCACCAAGCACAGCTGATACTCCCCAGGGTCTGGTGGTGAGAAGTCGAGGTGCCCCGCATCGGGACGAAACGTCCCAGCATGCTGCCACTGCGCTGCGCCCGTGCGCCGCGCAAACAGCTCGAGCTTCTGCAGGCCACTCCCCCCCTGATCCGAGGCCTCGACGAGCACCTTGATCTTCTCGCCGTAGCCTTGGTGCGGCCCAACGATCCGCGCCGTCGGCACGACCGAGTCGATCGAGAAGCCCGGCGTCATCTGCTGCAACACGCGGCCGTCCTCACTCCGCACCGTCATCCGCACGCGAATCCCCTCTTCGGAGATCTTTGGTAACGTCCATGGGAAGTCACCGACTGCGGGGAGCCCCTCGGCGAGGGGACGCCAGACGACGCCGTCGTGGGAGTAACTCAGGTCAACGGGGTTGGCCGTCGCAGTCGTCCACTGAACACGGTACGACAACAACAGAGTTTCCCCTCCGTGGTGCCAACCACTCGGCGGACTCGTGAAAGCGATCTGCGGTGGGCTGACGAGATCACTCGTGTAGATCTCCTGCTCGGCTCGGAATTCGTTGCCGCAAAGGTCACGCCCCCGCAGCCGGATCTGCGTCGGGCCAGTACCGCCCTCGATCAACGGGAAGCGCAGCTCACCGGACTTCGTCACTAGCGACCGCAGCGGTCGCCATGCCTGGTGCTCGCGGCGAAGCTCGACGCGCAACGACTCCAAGTTCAGCTCTCGCTCTTCGATGGCGTACGCCAACACGACGTCGCGCATGGGTAGCCCTTCGAGGGTAGTCTCATTGCTGGCCTCGAGACGCGCACCTCCCCAACCAACGACCGGCGCAGTCCAATCTACGGTGATTTGTCCCTGCGGCGAATCGCCCGGGGTCGGGTAGGGGCTACGATTGCCTTGATCATCTTCGACAACGATCCAGATCCCCCAAGCTCCTTCGGCAAGCTGGGCGTCGAACGGCGGCCCGTCCAAGTCGTGACCGGCGAGGCGCCACTGGGCGCCGTTGTCAGCACTGACCCAGAGCTCGCTCCGGACCAGCTCGCCGCCGCCGGGGAGCGCCGGAGAGAACGGCACTTCCTGCGTTTGGGCGTTGGCGCGTAAGTCACCACCGATCAGGCGTGCGACGGGCTCCAACCCATTCACGGTCAAGACGCCAGGAACGAGCGTGTCGCTGCTGTTCCCTGCAGCGTCGGTAGCCACGAGGCGCAGCCGGGCGCCTGCAATCGCTCGATTCGGGAGGTTCCAGGTCCAGCGCCCGAAGTCGGGCAACGTCGTCACTCGCTCCCACGGCGCCCCCGGGCTCTCGCTCATCTCGAGCACGACCCCACCGGGCAAGACGTTGTTGTCGAACTGGCGCCACGACAGATTCAACCGCGAACCACCAGCGACCGTCTGTTCCGGCAACGTACTGTCGACCTGCAGACGCGGTTGGGTCCAGTCGAAAGCGACAATCGCTTGCGGCGTACGATCGCCAGGAGCACTGATCCGTTGCGCTTCGAACTGATCGTACGGCTCGGCAATCAGCTGCCAACGCCCCTCCGACGGCGGTGTCCAAAACGGTTCGATCGACCCGGGGCGCCACACGGGCCCGGGGAGCCACTGGGTCTCCCCTTCGGCGCGATAGTAGAAAACAACCGCCACCGGATACTCGACCGTGCCCCCGCCGTAGCGCAGCCGCACTTCTTCCTCGGCCGTGACCCAGATGCACTCCAAAGGATGGAGCATCCCTACCGAGATCTCCGAGCCCACGAGCGGCCGCAGCGACGTCACTCGATCCGCGCGGTCAGTGTGCAGGAATTCTGGCAGCCGGCAGCCTCCCAAGATGAAGGTGGGAGCCAGCAACATGACGGTAAGTCCGAGTCTGAGCATTTGGCGCCGATTCACGACACGCCCTTTCGTCCTATTTCGGTTCATCACCTCTTGTTCGGACGATCCGGAGGGGCCCTGCAGCCGTTTCCGGCTTACCGGGCCCAAGAAACAGGTGCGCGCGCGGTCGGGAGTGCTATCCTCGGCCCTGTTGAGGGCTCTAACTCTCGTTCGGTCAAAGGTATAGGTTGAAAGCAGGAGAACCTATGTTCCCGCGTCCCTTGCGGTCCATTGCGTTACTCGCAATCGTGTCGATCGTCGCTCTGGCCTCGTCTGCTACCGCGCAACCGGCCCGCCTCACACGCGATCCGCTACCCCACATCATGCCTCCCGGTTACATGCTGATCGAGGGAGACATCCTCGTTCCTGACACGTTCTACAACCAAGGACTCGCGCCGGGATTGACGGTAACGCTGTGGCCGAACGGCATTGTGCCGTATTCGTTCAACGCCAACGTATCGGCAGCGAACCAGCAACAGGCACTCGCGGGGATGGCCCTATGGGAGAATGTCTCGGCGGTCAACTTCATACCGAGGACCAACGAAACGAACTACATCCGCTTCAACAGTTCGACCGTCAACAGCTCACCGGTTGGGATGATCGGCGGTGGGCAGACCATCAACATGGTGTCGTGGGGCAACATCTACATTATCGCCCACGAGCTGGCTCACTCTCTCGGCGTCTGGCACGAGCAGAGTCGCACTGATCGAGATCTGTACGTACAGATCAACACCGCCAACATTCAGTCGGGCAAAGAACACAACTTCAACATGCATAGCACCGACACTTCGCTGCCGTACGACTTCGACTCGATCATGCACTACGGGCAGTGTTCCTTTAGCAACTGCTCACCGTGTTCGAGTTGTCCAACGATTACCGTGCTGCCGCCGAATCAGGCGCAACAGAATCAGATCGGCCAGCGCAACCACTTGAGCGCTGGTGACATCGCAGGTATGGCAGCGCTGTACGGTTCGCCGTATCCACCGCCACAAGTCGCAACCATCACCCCGACGCTGGGGCCGCCCAGCGGGGGCATGCTGATCAACGTCTTCGGACAAGACTTCCTCACGGACGCTGAGATCCGAATCGATGGTACGCTGCTGACCAATCAGAGCTATGTCAGCAGCACTCAGCTACGCGGCACTGTGCCTGCAGGACCGATCGGCATGGCAAACATCACGGTGACCCAGTCGAGCGGGAGCGACACACTCGTCGATGCGTTCCTGTATGCCCAGAGTAGCCTTACCGCGACCAACTTCGCTGCCCCAATCGGCTCGACCGCGACCGCCTTCGTGTCGGGAAACCACAACTACGAGCTATCGGCGTACTCGTTCGGCGTCGACTTCGATGCTTCACAGCTGGAAATCTTGAGCGTCACCGTAGCGGGCACCCCAGCTGAGAACGCCCAATTCGTCGACGTACAAACCGACAATTCGACAGGAGCGAGTGGCGGCTGGTGGACGATCGGAGTCTTCATCGATCTGTCGCCGCCGTTGCTGACGATTCCACCTGGCCCGGTCAACATTCTAGCCATGGCCGAATACGCGGTGCGCCCCGGAGCGACGCCGAACTCGCAAACGCCGTTGATCTTCTCCGATCAAGTCGGGGTCGTGCCGGTCGATATCTTGTTCGCACCACCCAGCGGCGATTCGCAGCTGCCCCAGCTCAACAACGGCAATGCAATCGTGTTGCCCGGTAACGTCTTCTCGCGGGGAGACTGCAACACCGACCAGTCGACAAACATCGCCGATCCTGTCCGCCTACTGAACTTCTTGTTCCCGCAGGGGACTCCCGACCCGGTGGGGTGCGAGGATTCCTGCGACGCCAACGACGATGGCTCGCTGAACGTCGCCGACGCTGTACAGATGCTCACAGCATTGTTCAGCAACCCGGCGGTACCGTTGCCAGCTCCCTATCCGGGCTGTGGTACCGACCCCACCGGTGGCGATTCATTGGGCTGTACCATGGGCGTGTGTCCGTAACGACGGCACTGGCAACTCGAACGCCCCCTCTCGACCCGGGCCAGCAAGCGCGACCCGGGTCGGGAGACGACGAGTCATCGAAAACGACGAGTCACGACTAAGGGCACGCCGGGAACGCGGCACAGCTCAGTCCATCCGCAGTGGGATCGCTGCCACATACAAGTGGTGCCGGTAACGGCGTCGGACTGGCTCCAAACAGCGAGTTCAGCAGCACAACCACGTCGGACAGATCCATGTTGCCGTCGTCGTTGCCGTCACACGCGTCAGCGCAGCCGAGCGGCGGTGGCGTACCTATCGGAAAAAGCTGTCCCAGTTCGAAGATCGCATCGGCGATATTGACGGTCCCATCCCCACTACAGTCCCCCCGCACGAACTGGTTCAACGTCGCGGCGCCGCGGTGATAGCCTAGATCGACGGTCCCCCCGTCGTCGACACCGTCGCTGCGCGTCGATCCCGAAGGAACCGTCATCGGGTCCCCGGCGTCCACGCAGGGACTGTCGACAGCTTGGCCGGTTGCCAGGTGCGCCAGGAAGTAGCCACCATTGGCAACCCCTACGAAGGCAGGCGCGACGTCAATGTTGCCGAGACCGGCAACGCCCCCCTCGACGTCGCTGTATGACACGACTGTCACACCACTGAGCTGCGGTACGGCAGATGCCATGTTGCCCCAGACGATGCTGTTGTGAATGGCCACGGTCGCGGTGGGCTCGACGTGCAAACCGCCCCCACTGCCGCCCGGCAGCGCTTGGTTGTCGGCGACGGTACACAACTCGAAAGTCACGACCGAGTTCCCCATCACACGAATCCCACCGCCTGTACCGGGAATGTGCCCTGTCAAAGAGAAGAAGCCGTTCGCCGAATTGACGGCGACCAAGTGGTTCGCAACGCTGGCGGTCGTGTCGCGGATCGTCAACGCGCCGCCGTTGCCCCCGTCATTACTCAGCAAGCGGTTCCCCTCCATAGTCACGCTGCTGGCGTCCTGAATGTGGATCGCCCCACCGGAGCGCGGCGCAATGTTGTCGTGGATGAGGTTGCCTTGGATCGTTGGGCTACCACCGCTAATGAAGATCCCCGCACCGTCGCCGCAGGGCGCGTCAGCGATCAGGCACGTGAAGTGGTTAGAACGAATCTCGTTCCCCTCGATCATCGCGTTCGAGTTCCAACAGGCGATGCCGGCGCCGGTCCAGAACGCGACGTTGTCCTCGATGACGTTGTTGCGAATCGTCGGATCGGAGTCGACGCAACGAATCCCCCCGCCGTCGTCACCAAAGCCAAACAGCATCGGCTGGCCGTTGCGGATCGTGAACCCCTCGAGCAGCGACGCGCTCCCCTCGTCATTGACGAAACGCACGACCGTATCTGAAGAGCTGCCATCGATGATCGTGACCGTCGGCCCTTGCACTCCCACAACCTCGATCGCTTTGCCGAGGAAGTCGATGTGCTCCAGATACGTGCCGGGAGCCACCAACACGCGATCTCCGCTCTGGGCGGCCACGATCGCCCCCTGGATCGTGGGAAAAGTTGCCGGTACAGCCAAGTCAGCGGCGCCCGCGAGTTGCGGCGCGAAGGCGACGAAACTACACAGCAGGAAGGTACGCGTCATCATTCACATCCATTCGCTTGGGGCCCAGCTGGACAACGAGCCGGACCCGGCTGAGGGCAGGTCAACACCCTCCCGAACGATGTTGGTTCTCAACTGTGACCGAAGATCAGTCGTGGATGCGGTCCCACGTCAAGAACGAGAACGCGTGGGGGTTGCGCTCGTCCGCCTCGTGGTCGTCTTGGGCCACGAGCCGCCATTCGGCCGCCGCCAACGGCGCAAAGAACGTGTCACCGGCAACGTTCGTCTGGACCAATGTCTGATAGACACGATCGGCGTGCGGAAGCGCTGCCTCGTAGATCGTTGCGCCACCGATCACCATGATCTCGACGCTGCCCTCGGCCCTCTCTGCCCCAGAGACCCTCTCTGCCCCAGAGACACTCTCTGCCCCCGAGACAGCCCCTTCGAAGGCCGCCTCCAAGCTGCCGTAGACCTCGCAGCCAGCCGCCTCGTATCGCGGCTGTCTCGTGATCACCAAGTTGCGGCGCCCGGGGAGCGCCCGTCCGATCGACTCGTGCGTCTTGCGCCCCATCACGATGGGATGCCCCATCGTCAAACGCTTGAACTGCTTCAGGTCGGCGGGAAGGTGCCACGGCAGCGCGTTGTCGCGACCAATCACGCCATCGAGGTCGGTGGCGACCACTAGTGAGATGCGCACTGTCATACTGAAATCGGCGCCTTGATGGCCGGATGCGATTGGTAGTCGCGAATCTCGATGTCATCGTAACAGAAGTCATCGAGGTTGCGCACGTCAGGGTTCAACCACAGCGTCGGCAGCGGCAACGGGTCCCGGGTCAACTGCAGCTCCGCTTGTTCGAGATGGTTGGAGTACAGGTGCGCGTCGCCGATCGTATGCACGAACTCCCCGACGTCATAGCCGACGACTTGCGCGATCATAGCAGTCAACAGCCCGTACGAGGCAATGTTGAACGGTACTCCCAGGAAGACATCGGCACTGCGCTGATAGAGCTGACACGACAGCCGCGGGCGTTCGCCAGCGGCGGCGGGCGCGACATAGAACTGGAACAAGAGGTGGCACGGCGGCAGTGCCATGCGATCGACCTCGGCGACGTTCCAGGCCGAGACGATGTGACGTCTCGAGTTCGGGTTGCCCCGCAGGTCGGCGACTACTTTCGCGACCTGATCAACGTGGCCGCCGTCGGCGGTGGGCCAACAGCGCCATTGCGAACCGTAGACCGGTCCCAGATTGCCATCGGCGTCCGCCCATTCATCCCAGATCGTGACACCGTTCTCCTGCAGGTAGCGCACGTTGGTCTCGCCGCGCAGGAACCAGAGCAATTCGTGGATGATCGATCGAAAGTGCAGCTTCTTGGTCGTCACCGCCGGGAAGCCAGCCGTTAGGTCGAATCGCATCTGATGCCCAAACACGCTGAGCGTGCCGGTACCGGTACGATCCCCCTTCTGGACTCCTTCGTCGCGGATCCGACGCATGAGATCCAAGTATTGCTGCATGATTCCCCTCCCCTTACACACCCTACGACGGCGACGCCGAAATCAGCCCAGCACAATGCTGCAAGCTCGATGCTGCAAGCAACCCTTCGAGCACCTGGCCTCAAACAGTTTGGGCGCGTGCTACTCGTTCGCCAACTCGGACCAGTGTCTCGACCATGATCGACGACTTCTCGAGCAGGTCCGCATCCGGCTGCCATGCGCCTGGCTCTCCGAGGACGATGACCGTTGAACCACCAAAGAGAAAGTACCCCTTCTCGTCGCCGCGAGCAAAGGGACCTCCGGTGTGAGTTTGAACGATCTTCCCCACGCTCATGGCGCCCACCTCGACGTAGGCCAGCTTGCCGAAGTTAGCAGTCTCGAGAATCGTCACCCGCCGTTCATTGGTCACGAAAATGTCGCTGCGGGCTCGCAACGCCAGTGGATTGACGGAATGAAGACGCCCACCGACGCGATACGAACGGATGACGCTGCCAGCGTCCGGAAAGTGAAACCTGTGGTAGTCCGTCGGACACAGCCGTGCAATCAGAACAGGTCCGCCGACGAACTCGTCCGCTGCGGCACCCAGCAGGGCGTTCGCCGCCAAGTCCTTCCCTTTGACCGGAAAGGTCTGCTGCGGCGACCACGCTTCGAACGCAAGGTAGCGCCCCTCAGCAAAAGCTGGGAACGCTGTCGCTGACTCGACGAACGGCCGCACTTGCGGGCGGAAGCGACGGCAGAAGAAGTCGTTGAACGACCCGTAGCGAACTTCCTCGAACTCCTCCATCGGAATCTCGAAGTTCTCGACGAAACCTGGGATCCGACGACGACTCCAGGCCGTCGACTGGAGGAAACCGGTGATCTTGCTGATCCAGCGCTGGCTCAACAGCCAATGTGCGACCCACCCGCCGATGCGGGTCTCGTAGAGCCAACGGACCGCGGCATCCCCATAGACCTTCTCGGATCGTAGCTCTTTGGCAACGCGGTCCCAGTAGCGGATCGGCGTACGGCTCATCCAGCCCGCCCCTACTGCTTCGCGATGCTGACAACCCGCGGTTGCGTGAATTGTCGGTGCCCTTGTTGGGAGCTGTGATAACCGTAGCCGCTCTGTTTGGCTCCGACCCACGGCGTGCCAGACGCGCCGCCGCACCCCTTGTTGATGCCAATCATCCCCGCCTCGAGGCGGCGTGCGACGGCTGCGGCGTGATCCGGCTCCCCGAATACGACGGCTCCGAGTCCGAACGGCGTGTCGTTCGCCAGGCGTACGGCCTCTTCTTCGTCGCTGAAGCTGCTAACGCACGCCACGGGACCAAACGTCTCGTCGCGCATGATACCGAGGTCCTCATCCAAATCGGCGAGCACCGTCGGCAGCACGAAGTTGTCGTGGTGACCCGATCCGCCATAGACAACGCGCGCGCCTCGGGCGCATGCGTCATCGATCTGCGCCAAGACGTGGTCACGCTGTCGAGCGTTGATCATCGGCCCCACCTGCACTCCCTCGTCCACGCCATTACCAACAGTCATCTCTGCGGCATGCGCTGCCACCTTCGACTCGAAGTCGGCAGCCACGCTGGCGTCGACATAGATGCGTTCGGTGCTGACACAGACTTGACCCGCATTGCGGAAGCTGTTCATCGCAGCAAACTCAGCAGCCTTGTCGAGATCCGCATCACCGAGCACGACCATCGGATCCTTGCCGCCAAGCTCGAGGATCACGCGTTTGAGTCCGCTCGACGCACTCTCCATGATCTTCTTACCGGTCTCTCGTGACCCCGTGAACGCAACGAGATCGACGTCGGCGTTCACAAGCGCTTTTCCCTGCTCGTCAGCCCCATGGATGATCTGTAGAACGCCTTCTGGGAGCACCTCGTTCAGGACATCGACGTACGCTTGCGCGACCAGCGGCGTCTCTTCGGAGGGTTTCAAGACGACCGTGTTCCCCGCGACGAGAGCTGGCACGACCAACGAGTGCGGCATCCCGATCGGAAAGTTCCACGGAGTGATCGCCGCGCAGACCCCCAGCGGATCGTAGTAGACGGTCGAAGATGTTCTTCCATCTTCGAGAGTGTCCGGCTCCAGGGCAGCCGCCACGCCGTCAGCGAACTTCTGCAAACTGCCGCCGCACCCTTTCGCTTCGCCGATTCCCTCGCGCAGAGGCTTTCCCATCTCACGCGTCAGCAACGTACCGATTTCTTCACTGCGCTCGACCAGACGTGCTCCCGCCGGGCCTAACAACGCGGCGCGTTCGGTAGCAGGCAGCGAACGCCACTCGCCCGCCGCGGCGCGCGCCGTCGCGACGATACGGGGCACATCGGCAGCCGGAGTGACCGGCACATCGCCAACCGGCTCGCCGGTCGCTGGATTGAAGGACGTCAAGGTGTCGCTCATCGGTGGCTCTCTCTCTTGAACAAATCGGATCATCCTCGCAGGACCGGAAGGTCGTGCATTCGAGACGTTTGTTGACTGCCGTCAACGACGCAAGCGAAGGTCGCGGATGCAAGCAACGACGCAGTCGGCAGCAGAACGCAGCGCGGGGCTACGCGCAAGAGACATTGCCGTGAAAGACATTCCGGAAACGCAAAACTACGGTGGCGGGCAGTCAACAGGGCGTTCCGTAGATACAATTCCGGACGGTCTGAAATCCATACGCACATTCTCAACGGCAGCCGGGATCGTCCCTTCATGACGCTCCATCGCTGCCAATCCACGTTGCCCCTACGGAGAGCGATCCATGCTTCGGTCCCTACTGCTGCTCGTTGTCGCGAGTGCCTTGTTGCTGCCTTCGGCAAACGCCATTGCTCAATGCAACGGCGACCCGCGCAACCTGCGCTTTCCGCTCGACGGTTCCTACACACTCGTCGATTTCTGCGGTGACGGCGCGACCGGGAACCGCCCCGCAGTCTGCCCTGACCAGCACAACGACGATGACTCGGCCTTGGTAGCCTTGCCGTTCACTTTCGACTTCTACGGCACCAGCTACACGTCCGTCTACGTCAACAACAACGGCAACCTCAGCTTTGGTGCCGCGTCTTCGGCGTTCAGCCGCGAGCCCTTCCCGTTCACTGGCGCGGCCATGATCGCCCCTTTCTGGAGCGACGTGGACACCGGTACCGCCGCAGCCCCCATCGGCAACGTCTGGATGCGCTTCTTCGATGGGGATGGTGACGGCAGCGATGACACGCTCGTCGTGACCTGGGACAACGTCGGCTACTACAACGGCAAGAGCGACCTCCTCAACACCTATCAGGTGGCCATCTCCGATGGTCTCAGCCCACTGCTCGGGAGCGGCACGAACACCTGCTTCAGCTACGACAACATGTGCTACACGACCGGCGATGCATCCTCGGGTACGGCTGGTTTCGGGGGTGTCCCCGCGACTGTCGGCGCCAATCGTGGCGACGGAGTCGACGCGGTACAGTTCGGGCGCTTCGACCATGCCGGGGCCGACTACGATGGGCCCTACGGAATTGCGGACGGTGTCGACTACCTCGACGGACGTAGCTACTGCTTCTCCACTGCCACAACCGATGGCAACCTCGCCCCCGTCGCAGACTTCGTGCAAACGAGCTACATCGTCAACGCCGATGATGCCGCCGATCAGCTCGCCGTTACTTTGGGTTTCTTGACGCCGGAGAGCGGGCAAACCACGACAGTCACGGTCACGGACCCCGATGGCGCCATCGGCGCGGGTCTGGTTGTCGTGACGACGGCCGGCGAACGCGCCACTGTTGCTTTGACGTGGACGCCAACTTGCCTCGATGTCGGTCAGTACGACCTGACGTTGACAGCCACAGACGATAGTACGACACCTGCGACCACGATCGTGACGGTCCGCGTGCACGTGATCTGCGAGAAGGGTTGCGGTTGGTCCGAGACGTTTGCGGCTGCCGATCTCGACGGTCCCGTCCGAGCTCTCGCAGAGTTCGACGATGGCAGCGGCCTCGTGCTGTACGCAGCTGGCGACTTCACACTCGCGGGCGCTACGCCCGCAACGTCGATCGCGGCGTGGGACGGGAGCAGTTGGAGCGCCCTCGGAACCGGGCTCGACGACCGTACGCGGGCACTCGCCGTCTTCGATGACGGCGGCGGGGCTGCGCTCTACGCCGGTGGTGACTTCACAACGGCTGGTGGAATCAGCGCCGCGGGCGTCGCCCGATGGAATGGTTCCGCGTGGACGGCGCTCGGCGCCGGGCTGCCGGGCGGTGTCAATGCGCTTGCGGTGTACGACGCGGGCGGCGGCGACGAACTGTATGCTGCGGGTTCGTTCAACAGCGCAACCGGTGCGGCAGCCGACTATGTCGCTCGCTGGGACGGCGCCGCGTGGCAGAGCCTCGGGACTGGCGTCGACGACGTGGTCCACGCAATGACCGTCTTCGGCGGCGCTTTGATCACCGGCGGAGACTTCTTGAACGCTGGGGGCAGCGCAGCGGCTCGCGTCGCCGCGTGGAGTGGGACGACGTGGGCTGGCTTGGGCTCTGGAGCCGGCGCTCCGGTGAGAACTCTGCTCGCTCATGACGCCGGGGCCGGCACGCGCCTTTACGCAGGTGGCGACTTCACGACCGCGGGGGGCGCCGCAGCGCTCGGTGTTGCCGAATGGAACGGCACAACTTGGAGTGCTCTCGGTGCGGGCCTGAATCGCACCGTCCATGCGCTTGCACCAGACGGTCTCGATATCGTGGCTGGTGGTAGCTTTGCCAGCACTGGCTCAGGCAGCGCAGCCTCGAAGATCGCCCGCTGGGACGGCGCGACGTGGAGCTCACTCGGCAGTGGGCTGCGTGGGCCAAATCCCACACCGATAGCCCTCGCCCCTGTTGCCGTGCTTGCGGTCCAACCACACTCAAACAGTAACGGCGCCGCGCTCTTCGTCGGCGGTGACTTCGCATACTCTGGACATGCTACGAATGCCGCCGATAACGTCGCACGCTGGACAGCCAACGACCCGACTCTGTTGTTGAACCCCTCAGGAGCAGCATTGTGCGTCGGTGACGCTTGGACACTCAGCGTCACCGCCAGCGGCCTCGCACCGCTCGGTTTTCAGTGGCGGCAAGACGGCGTCGCGATTCCGGGTGCAACCAACGCCAGCTATGTTCTCGGAGCGGTCACGCTTGCCGACAACGGTGACTTCGACTGCGTCATCAGCAATACATGCGGATCAATCACCAGCGGCGTGGCGACACTGTTCGTCGAGGCCGCACCGGAGCTCACATCTGCCCCGAGCAGCTTGACGCGCTGTGTTGGTGACAGCGCGTCGTTCTCGGTCGCTGCGTCGGGCTTGGGCACTTTGACCTATCAGTGGCGCAAGGATGGAGCGAACATCTCCGGGGCCACGGGCAGCACCCTTACGTTCCCCGCCGTCACGGCTGCAGACGCCGCAAGCTACGACGTCCTCGTCAGCGACGACTGCGGGACCACGCCGTCGGGAACTGCCACACTGACGGTACGCACAGCTCCGGTGATCAGTGTCGACCCAGCCTCGGTCTCTGTTTGCATCGGCGCGACGACGCAACTCACCGTGACGGCAACAGGTTCAGCGCCACTCCAGTACCAATGGGCGAAAGACGGTTCCGCGATCGGCGGAGCAACGCTCGCGACTCTCGACATCTCACCGACCACTGGCGCGGACGGCGGCAGCTTCGACGTAACCGTCACGAACGATTGTGGGGTTGTCGTCAGCAGCACCGCGATCGTGACGATTCTCGAGGCACCTGTCATCACACTCGATCCTGCGAGCGCAACACCTTGCACGAGCTCGGATGTCACACTGACCGTCGCCGCTAGCGGCAGCGCCCCGTTGGGCTATCAGTGGCGCTTCGACGGCACAGCCATCCCAGGGGCCACCACACCCAGCCTGGCGCTCGTCGGCGTCAGCGCGGCGTCCAATGGCAACTATGACTGCGTCGTCACGAACGGTTGCGGCAGCGCCACCAGCACAGCTGCAGACATTACGGCCTGGGAGGCACCCACGATCACGTTGGATCCGCTGTCCGCCACGCCGTGCCTGGGCGACTCCCTGACTCTCGTCGCCGCAGCAGTCGGAGTCCCGACACCCACCCTGCAATGGTTCCACGACGGCCTCGCCGTCGGCGGCGCCACGGGTGCGACCCTGACGTTCCCCACCGTCACCAGCGCTGATGCAGGGGACTACACTATCGTCGCAACGAACCCGTGCGGGAGCGCCACGTCAGCCACGGCGAACATCGCGGTTCGTGTTGCACCCACGATCACCGCGGATCCGGCAGGCGGCACGCCGTGCGAGGGCTCCAGCTTCTCGCTGCTCGTGTCGGCGAGCGGCAGCACGCCATTGACGTACCAATGGCGAAAGGATGGGAGTGCGATCAGCGGCGCCAACAGCGACACCTTGAACCTCACGAACGTGACGCCTGCTGACAACGGCGCCTACGACTGTATCGTTACGAACAACTGCGGCGTTGCAACCAGCGCCGCGGCCACGGTTACTGTATGGACCCCGCCCGTCATCACTACAGACCCCACCGCTGCGGCTCCTTGCGTCGGCGACACGATCGTTTTGACGGGGGCAGCGCTGGGGACTCCACCGCCAGTTTTGCAGTGGCTCCTCGACGGCACTCCCATCGCCGGAGCAACGAACTCAACCCTGACGCTAGCCAGCACCAGCAGTGTTGACGCTGGGGACTACGCCTTGGTCGCGACGAACGCATGTGGCGCCAGTACCAGCGCCACTGCCACCGTCACCGTACGGGTTCCGCCGACCATCGTGACGGACCCCGTGGGTGGCCTTCCTTGTCAGGGAGACAACATCTCGCTGAGCGTCAGCGCAACTGGCAGCTCGCCACTCTCCTATCAGTGGCGCAAGGACGGTAGCGCAATCGGCGGAGCGATGGCCGCGGCATTGACGCTGACGGCTGTCGATTTGGCCGCGAGCGGGGTCTATGACTGCGAAGTTTCGAACAACTGCGGTAGTGCGATTTCTGCGGGTGCCAGCGTGTCGGTCCAGTCGCCTCCAGCACTTGTCACGCAGCCGACCAGCCAAGGCGTCTGCCTCGGCGACTCCGTGACGATCTCTGTCAGCGCAACCGGCTCGATCCCGCTGCAGTTCCAGTGGCGCCTCGACGGATCAAACCTCCCCGGGGAGAACGCTCCCGGCCTCACGATCCCGGCGGCCACCGTGGCGGACGCGGGTAGCTACGACTGCGTCATCACGAACCCGTGCGGCAGCGTAGTGTCTACCACAGCAGTGCTGGACGTTGGCGTGCCCGCTGCGATCTCTACGGACCCGACGGGACTCACGATCTGCGACGGAGATCCGGCTTCGTTTACGGTGGTGGCGTCCGGCACTGCACCGATCTCGTATCAGTGGCGGCGTAACGGGACCATGCTTCCGGGGGCCACCAGTGCTGTCTTCGCCCTTGCCAGCGCAACGACCGCCGACGCAGGCGCCTACGACTGCGTCGCGACGAACGCTTGCGGCACCGCAACCAGTGTGCCTGCCAACCTTGTCGTCCGAACGAGCCCAGTCGTGACAGCAGATCCAACCGGCGGCAGCGAGTGCCTCGGTGGCAACTTCACACTGACCGTGACGGCGACTGGATCAACGCCCCTCAACTATCAATGGCAACGCAACGGTACGAACCTCGCCGGCGCCACGAACGCGACCTTGTCCCTGACCGGGCTCAGCGCGTTGGATACCGGGAGCTACCAGGCAATCGTTACGAACGACTGCGGTTCGACGGTCAGTGCAGCGGCAACGTTCGTCGTCGACGAGCCGCCGGCGATCCTCGTCGAACCGATCTCGCTGGCGCGTTGCACAGGCGCGACAGCGACCCTTTCGGTCAGCGCGTCGGGAACCCTCCCTCTCAGCTATCAGTGGTTCCTCGACGGCAGCATGGTTGCCGGAGCGACATCGAGCTCGCTGACGACAGGATCCGTCTCGGCCGCCGACGCCGGCAGCTACGAAGTCGTGGTGACCAACGTCTGCGGAACCGTCACTAGTGCGCCCGCACTCCTAGACGTGTTGGTTGCACCGATGATCACGACACAGCCTGGCAGCGTGTCCGCGTGCCTCGGCGACCCTGCCTCATTGAGCGTCGTCGCAACGGGTTCGGCCCCAGTCACGCACACTTGGCGTCGTGACGGCGTGGACGTGCCTGGAGCCAACAGTGCAACGCTGACGATTAGTGCAGTCACCGCAGCCGACGACGCTACCTATGACGTTGTTATCACCAACAGTTGTGGTTCCACGACCAGCCTTCCTGTCACCATCACTGTCTTGACGGCGCCCGCGATCACGATGGATCCAACGGCCGCTGTCGTCTGCGAGGGCGACGCCGTAACACTGAACGCGAGTGCCAGCGGGTCGGCGCCCTCCTATCAATGGCGTTTGGATGGCGTCTCTATCCCAGGCGCAACCGGCGCTTCCTTGACACTGCCAGCCGTGACGGTCGGGGACGGCGGTGCCTACGATGTCGTCGCTTCGAACATCTGCGGCAACGCGACCAGCGCTGCAGCAAACCTGACCGTCAACGAGAACGTACAGATCGTCACTGCCCCGACGAACCAAAGCGTCACGGCGGGCGACCCTGCGACCTTCGCGGTCATCGCTGCCGGCACGTCGCCACTGACGTACCAGTGGTTCTTCGACGGCGCACCACTCGCAGGGCAGACGACTGCCACGTTGAATATCCCCGTCGTGACGGTGAACGAAGGTGGTAGTTACCATGTCGAAGTAACAAACGTCTGCGGCACAGCAGCGTCGAACTCAGCGATCCTCGCGGTGGGCGCGGCAGTGCCGCCAGACGCGCTTACCTGCTGCGTCACAGACGACACAGTGCAGCTGTGTTGGACGAACTCGTTGGCCTACGACGCAATCGAGGTCAGCAGCAACGGCTTGCTGCTCGCGACGCTCAACGGTACGGACACGTGCTACAGCGACATGCCCGGCGTCGGCACTCACGACTACGACGTCATCGGTGTCCTCGGCGGCCTACCGACCCCCGCGATCAGCTGCTCGGCAACAGTGATCCTTGGAGTGTTGAACCTCAACTGCGGCGTCTTGAATCCAACTTTCGCATCGCCCGACGTGGAACTGACCTGGGCACTGCCCGTCGCCTACGACAACATTGAAGTGCGCCGTGACGGCCTGACGATCGCTACTTTGCCAGGTGCGACCGCTTCCTACGTCGACACCACGCCGACCGCGGGCCCGGTCGCCTACGAAGTCGTCGGCGTAATCGGGGCACCGAACTGCGACACAACGGCAAGCGAGTCGTGCTCGGTCGTCGTTCCGCAGCAGTCCGCATTTCGGCGCTCCGACGTGAACA
>JBCCHQ010000130.1:0-18250 GCA_039028735.1 Planctomycetota bacterium
CTACAAGGTCGAGTTCCCGCAGCGCCAGAACCACTACGTCGAAGTGACGGCCGTGTTCCCGACCAGCGGCCAGACCGAGCATGACATCATGCTCGCCGTCTGGACCCCCGGTTCGTACCTGGTACGCGAGTACCAGCGGCACCTCGAGAACCTCGTCGCGAGCACCGTACCGATGGGAGATGCCGCCAGCGCCACACTGCCGCTGACGAAGGTCGACAAGAACCGCTGGCGCGTCCAAACAGATGGAACTACGCACTATCAGGTGCGATACCGCGTCTACGGACGCGAACTCTCAGTCCGCACCAATTGGGTCGAAGAGGCATTCGCGTTTCTCAACGGCGCGCCAACATTCTTGACTCTCGCAGATGGAAAACCCCGTCCCCATCGCGTGACCTACTATCTTCCAGAGGGTTGGAAGAATTGCGCCACTGGACTGCCGCAGAAAGCGGCGAGCGACAACTCACGTGTTCTCACATTCGAGGCGCGCGACTTCGACCAGCTGGTCGACTGCCCGACCCTGTTCGGCAATCTGACCATCGAGGAGTTCGAAGTCGGCGGCAAACGTCACCGACTGGTCAACCATGGCGGCGGCGAGTTTTGGGACGTCGCCAAGGCCGCGGCGGATCTGCAGAAGATCGTCGAGGTGCAAACACACTTTTGGGAGTGCATCCCGTACGACAACTACACGTTCCTGAACGCCGTCGTCGAGAGCGGCGGCGGGCTCGAACACTCCAATTCGACTCTGATGCTGACCAGCCGCTGGAGTTTCCGAGACCCCAAGAGGTATCGCGGCTGGCTGGGGCTGGCCAGTCACGAGTTCTTCCACGCTTGGAACGTCAAGCGGCTCCGCCCACTGGCGCTGGGGCCTTTCGACTATGAACGCGAGCAGCTGACGCCAAGTCTGTGGATCGTCGAAGGGATTACCTCTTACTACGACGACCTTCTCCTCAAGCGCGCCGGGCTGCTGACGGAGAAGCAGTATCTCGAGAATCTTTCGCGAAGCATCGGCGCACTACAGGTGACGCCCGGGCGCCTCGTGCAGCCACTGCGGGCTGCGTCCTTCGATGCATGGATCAAGTACTACCGCAAAGATGAGAACTCGGACAACACATCGATCAGCTACTACACCAAGGGCGCCATCGTTGGCTTCTTGCTAGACGCGGCGATTCGACGCGCCACCAACGATCGCCGCTCCCTCGACGATGTGATGAGAATGGCGTATGGGCGTTACTCCGGCGAACGCGGCTACACCGAGGCAGAGTTTCGATCCGTCGCGTCTGAAGTCGCTGAGGTCGATCTATCCAGCTGGTTCGCGCAGGCGTGCGACTCGACGCAAGAACTCGACTACACGCCAGCGCTCGACTGGTTCGGCCTGCGATTCAAGGACCCAGACCAACCGAAGAAAGACAAGAGCGCCGCGACGGCCAACGAGCACGGCAGCGACGCCGATGCCGACGGTGACGAGCCAGAGGAGAAGGCGATCCCTGGGTGGCTCGGGCTTTCGACGAAGACCGAAAATGGGGTTCTGAAGGTGTCCAAGGTGAAGCGCGGTACACCGGCCCATGCCGCCGGGTTGAACGCCGGCGACGAGGTGCTCGCACTCGATGGTTACCGGGTGCAGGGGTCCAACTGGGCTGCTCGCCGCAAACAGTATGCTCCCGGCGATCGGGCCTCTTTGCTGATCTCGCGGCGTGGCAAGCTGTCTGAGTTAACTGTCGTCTTTGCCAAGGAACCGCCCAAACGGTGGGAGCTACAGGCCGATCCGGAAGCGGCGGAAAGCCAGAAAACACGCCGTTCCGGGTGGCTGAGCCCAGCCAACTAGCGGCGGCGTCGGCCGTAGATACCGGAAGTCAACCGATTTACAGCGCTGAATTCGTTGGACGCGCCCATCCGTTCAACTGATAATCCGCAGGATCGTGGGCCCGGCAACACGCAAGGGCCCTTCCACGTACGATTCCACGCTCGTTTCCTTTGGGAGAATGGGAGGCAACAATGGCGGACGGCGAAGTCCTCGTGGTCGTTTCCAAGGTGAAGAAGTACATCAAAGAGAAGTCCGGCATGAACACCGCCGGCAACGTTGCAGAGGCGATCTCCGATCGCGTCCGCAGCCTCTGCGACCAGGCCATCGCGACCGCGCAGGGAGATGGTCGCAAGACCGTCATGGATCGCGACCTGCCGGAGTAGAGACTGGCGCTGTGGTGGGTGACTCGGGGCTCGTCGATGCGAGCCCCGAAGAAGCTCCCCTCTCCGACCCTGGCCGCATCGCAACGCCTCGCTGCGATCCAACCTGCCGCGAGTCCCGGCCTACCCAGGTACCACTGCACGCGGCAACATCGCTACGATCAGACTCGATCGCACCCCAACTCAAGAACGTTCGCGACGCTGCGCACCCTTGCGCTTGGGGCGATAACCCCTCTGACTGCCTGGCTGCTCGTTGCCATCACGGTCTTGGCGCGCCCCTCCGCGTGACGGCGGGGCGCCACCCGGCTGGCGGGGGCGACGGCGGGTCGAATGCACGTGATCTTCTGAACGCAAGATTCGGCGCGCCGACTCGCGGCGCGCGTCGAGCGCTTCTTTGGGCGGGTTGGCCGGGATCAGAGCATCGCAACCGGCACCGATCAGGTCCTTGCGACCGGCCTCCAGCAGCGCCTTGCGCACGGTGAAGTAGTTCTCTGGCTTGAAGAACTGCATCAGGGCGCGCTGCAACTTGCGATCCTTCATCCCCTTGGCGACTGCCACTTCCTTCATCGTCATCGGATCGATACCGGTGTGGTACATGCACGCCGCGATGTCGAACGGCGCCGGGATGAAGTCCTGCACTTGCTCCGGACGGTATCCGTTCTTCTTCAAGAACAACGCCAGGTCCACCATCGCGCTGAGATCACTACCGGGGTGCGCCGAGATGAAGTACGGCACGAGGTACTGCTTCTTGCCCACCTGCTTCGACTGGCGCCGGAACTCTTTGTCGAAGTCCTCGAAGTTGTCGACGGTGGGCCGCTTCATTGCCAACAACGTCGCCTCGTCGGCATGTTCCTGTGCGACCTTCAGATGCCCGCCGACGTGATGCTCGGTCAGTTCGCGCAAGTATTCGGGAGCATTACGAGCCAAATCCATTCGCACACCGCTGGCGACGAAGACCTTCCTGACCCCTTCTTGTTGTCTACTAGCGCGCATGACGTCAATCAGCGCCGAGTGATCGGTACCAAGCAGCGGGCAGATCTTGGGGTGCACGCACGACAAGCGCCGGCACTTCGCTTCCACTTCTGGGCGCGTACAGCGCATCTCGTACATGTTGGCGGTCGGTCCACCGATGTCTGACACGATCCCTTTGAAGTCCGAGCTTTGCCCGAGCTGCGCCACCTCCCGGACGATCGACGACTTGCTTCGCGACTGAATGATGCGCCCTTGGTGCGTCGTGATCGAGCAGTACGTACAGCCGCCAAAGCAACCCCGCATGATCGTGACCGAGTCCTTCACGACTTCGAAGGCTGGGATCGGAGCGTCATAGCTCGGATGTGCCTTACGCGTGTACGGGAGATCGTAGAACGAATCCATCGCCTGTTGTGACTCGGGCAACCGCGGCGGATTGCAGACAACGGCCTGACGCCCATGCATCTGCACCAGCGTCCGGGCGTTGTGCGGGTTGGTCTCTAGGTGGATCCGGCGAGTGGCTTCGGCGAAGGCTAGCTTGTGTGCAGCGACATCTTCGTACGAAGGGAGTTGCAAGATCCCATCGCCTGTGGGCACCTCTTCCGATGCCCCCATAGCATAGGCGATCCCGCGCATGTCACGCAGGTCACGAATCGACTCACCAGCCGCCAGGCGGTCAGCAATCTCGACGATCGAAGATTCTCCCATGCCGTACGTGACGAGATCTGCCTTTGCGTCCAACAGGATCGAGCGCCGGACCTTGTCACTCCAATAGTCGTAGTGTGCGAGTCGCCGCAGGCTCGCCTCGACGCCGCCCGCTACGATCGGTACGTCCTTGAATGCTTCTCGCGCACGCTGGCAGTAGGACAACGTGGCCCGGTCCGGGCGGAGCCCGATCTGCCCACCCGGCGAGTACGCATCGTCGTTGCGCACCTTGCGGTTGGCCGTGTAGTGGTTGATCATCGAGTCCATGTTGCCGGCGCTCACAGCGAAGAACAGCCGGGGCCGACCGAACTCCTGCCAAGCGTCGCACGTCTTCCACGGCGGCTGTGAGATGACGCCCACTCGGTAGCCATGCGCCTCGAGGACGCGTCCTAGGATCCCGGTAGCGAATGCGGGGTGGTCGACGTAGGCGTCCCCGGTCACGAAGACGACATCGACCTCGTCCCAGCCGCGGACGCGAGCTTCCGCCATCGTCATCGGCAACGGCGGTGACGGCGGTTGAGCGCTGGTTGTGCTTGTGGTCTTGCGAGGCCTCGATGCACTCGAGGCGCGGCGTCGCGGGGATTTCATGCGTCCTGCTTTCGATACCATCCGTCCGGCAGCCCTCGCGGATGGCTCTTTGAAGTCACGACTCTGCGGAACCAGGGCGGACCCGCGAGCAACGCAGAGGATACTGATTTCCGGCGCCGCATCACCCTTGCTCTCTGAGGTGCAGACGCGCACAGTAGCGGCATGCGCGTGCTGCACCTTGCCGACCTTCACCTCGACACCCCTTACTCACACAGAAGTAAGGACTTACGCGATCAGCTGCAAGACGCAGCCGGCGCCGCGTTCGCCGCGGCGGTGGACGCCGCAATCGGCGAAGAGTTGGTCGCCGTTCTGGTGGCCGGCGATCTCTTCGACAGGGATACGCTGTCGTTTGCGACCGAACGACGGCTGATCGAGCAGATCGGGCGCCTCGGCGCTGCGGGGATTCCGTTTCTCTATGCCTGCGGAAACCACGATCCCGCGGGGCAGACGCGCGCCCTCCAGTGGCCCGACAACGTCACCCTGTTCGAGCACGAGAAGCCTCGCTCCGTCGAAGTCGCAACGCCCGCCGGGCGGCTACGGGTCACCGGTGCCGGCCACCAGTCGCAGCGCTGCGGCACGAACCTCGCGGCGCTCTTTCCGACCGTCGACCGGACCGATGGCGTGCCGCATATCGCCCTGCTGCACGCCCAGCTGGAGAGCGCGATCAACCACGATCGGCATGATCGGTACGCCCCCGCCACGCGGTCGGATCTCGTCGACAAGGGCTACGACTACTGGGCCCTCGGCCACGTCCACGAGCGGCAACAGGTGTGCGAGGACCCGGTGGCTTGGTATGCCGGCATCCCGCAGGGGCGCACGCCCAAAGAGAGCGGACCCCGAGGCGCCAACATCGTTGCGTTGCCGGCGGCCGGAGGCGCAACGGTCGAGTTCCTGCCGCTCGCACCGCTGACTTGGCATACGGTGAAGTGTACGCGCCTGGAGGGGGCGGAAAACTTTTCAGCCCTCGTGAAAATCCTGCGCAAGCAGTGCCGACCCGCCGACTGGCCTGCACCAGCCAAACAGCTTCTGCTGCGCCTGCAGCTGACGGGCGCGTCGCCGCTGCATCGCGAACTCCGTGACCGCGACAACATAGACACACTCATCGAAGAGCTGCAAGCTGCGCTGGGAACCCTCGACGTCGAGATCGATGTCACTGCTGTGCACATGGCGCTCGACAGCAGCAACCTCGAACAGCGAAACGATGTCTTGGGAGAGGCGCTCCGACTGCTTACCGCGGCGCAGACCGATGAAGATCTGCTACGCACGCTGGCACCCGAGCCGCTGGCGTCGGGCGAAGCCAATCTCGATCGCCTCAAGACTCTCTGCGATGGCGCCGACCGTGAATTGATCGCTGCCCTATTGCGGGTGGACTCATGAAGCTGCAACGAATCCGCGTCCGTCAGTACGGGAAGCTTGTCGACTTCGAGAGTGACGACCTGGCTGACTTCACAGTTCTGCACGGTCACAATGAAGCCGGCAAGAGCACTCTCTTTCGGCTGCTGGGCACACTGCTGTTCGGTTTCTCCCCCACTGATCCAAGTAAGCACCCCGACGCGCCATGGTCTGGCGGTGAGCTCGCCGGCGAGGCCGACGTCGTACTCGACGACGGCACCGAGGTACGGCTGACGAGAAGACTGCACAACAAGCCGAGCGGTGGGTTCGAAGTCGACGGTCACTTCAAAGAGTTGCACAACCGACCGTTGCCGGTGGTCGCGCCGATCGGACGCAAGGTCTTCGATTCCATCTACGCCCTCACTCTGCAACGCCTCCGCCAGATCGACGCGCGAATGTGGGAGGGCGTATTGGAACAGCTGCTGACCGGTTTCGGTGCCTCCGACCTAGGATCCGTCCGCGATGCAATCGAGTTGCTCGAGCGCGATGCCAACCGCCTCTGGCGCCCTGATCGCCGAGGGAAGCCGCGCGCCACGGCAGTCAAGGAACGCTTGAGCGAACTCCGCAAACAGCGCGGGGGTGCGCACCAGCGCGAGACCGAACAGCGCAACCTCCACGAGGAGCGCACGCGGCTCTCGCAGGAGATCAGCGTCGCTGAGACCACGCTACAGACCACTCGGGCGCAGCTACAGCGGCTGCAACGTTTGGTTCCCTTCGCGCCACGGTTCGTGCAGCTAGAAGAGCTGGAGCGAGACAGTCGCGATGCAGGCACGATCCCTGCGACCCCCACCGACCCACAGATCCGCTGGGATGAGATCAACGAAGAATGGGAAGGGCTGCATGCGCAGGTGGAGCGCCGCGAGCAACGCTTGCAACGTCTCGCCGAAGCCACGCAAGAGTACGACGACAAAGCCCGCGAGTGGCTCGACCATCGCGACGAGGTCATGGCTGCCGAGAACGCGCTCCAGGAGATCCTCGCGCTGCAACGTGACGAGGAACGACGCGCCGACGAAGCCACAAACGCACGCCGCGAACTACAAGCAGCCAGCGGTGATCTGTGGCCAGGCGCCAACGAGGCGCCACCCGACGACGAGCAGGAACAGCTTGCGACGCTGGACCTCACGACGCTCGCGACGGCACTGAAAGAAGAACAAGACGCAACAGCGCAGGCACTCGAGCTCCGGCAGCGGCTGCGCGAGGTCGACGCCCTCGTGCAACGCGACGGCACTGGGTCCCCCCCGCTGGCCTTGTGGATCTGCGGCATCGGCACATTGGCGTTCGGGCTGCTGTATGCGTTTCTCGAACACGATGTGCTGGGCGGGTTCGCATTGATGCTCGTGGTGTCGAGCGTCGTCATGTTCGGGCGCTGGCAGCGCGAGCGACGGCGCGTCCATCCCGACAACAATCCACGCCAGCGACGCGACGATTTGCACGGGGTTCTCCGCGATGCAGAGGCGAAGCTAAAGTCTTGCCAGTCGATCGTCGCAACGACGTTGGGCCCGCTCGCAAGACCAGAGCCGCCGTCGATCCCGGTGCTGCAACGGGTGCAGGGACTGCTGCGAGAGGTAGCACGAGCCGATGGCAACGCGCAGGCTGCCCAAGAACGGCTGGCCGCCTGCCATGAAGCGATCCGCACACGCCTCACGCCACTCGACTGCGTGCCGGAAGGCGCAGAAGCGGAAGCCACGTTGGCGTTGATCCGCGGTCGATTGCGCGACGCCGACGAGCGTCGGGTCCGCGCCGAAGTAGCCGCCGATGAGCGCCGGCACACCGAAGACGAACTCGAGCAGCTGCAGACCAAGCTGTCGCAGCTCGGAGAAGTTCGTGGTGACCTCGAGAGCACTTTCATCGAATTCGGGTCTGGTGATCTCGAGCGCGGACTGCGAACCGTAACGATGAAGTGGGCATCGGACCGTCGGGCACGCCAGCTGGCTGACGACCTCAAGGCCGAATGCGTCGACTATGAAGCGATCCGGGCGGAGGTCTTGGCTGCGCACGCTGCCGATGAGGAATGGGTCACTGACCCGCGAGCAGTAGCCAGACTGCAGCAGCAATCAGACCATGAAGAGCAGCAGCTTGCACAGTATCGACAACGGTCTCGGGAGGCCGAGATACAGCTCACGGCAAGCCTGCAGGAAGAGTCACTGGTTTCACTCGAAGCTCGCATCGCAGTTGGCGAAGAACACCTGCGTGAACTGGAGCAAAGTCGCGATCGCAAGATGCTGCTCGCCAAAGTGCTGCGTGAGGCGGAACGGCGCTTTCGGGCCTCGCACCAAGACGACATCTTGCAGCGGGCGAGCGACTATCTGCACCGGATCACGGACGGTCGCTACGACAGGATCCTGGCCTCTGCCGGCGACGCAGGGCAAGGTCCGGGGCTGCTGCTGTTCGATCCCGCTACTCGCCGCGAGATTCCAATTGCAGAGCCGTTGAGCCAGGGCGCCCGCGATCAGGTGTTTTTTGCACTACGACTGGCGATCGCAGACCACCTCGATCATGACACCGAGCGGCTCCCACTCCTGGTCGATGAGAGCTTCGTGAACTGGGACCTCGATCGGCGACAGCGCGGTGTGGAACTGCTGCGCGAGATCGCAACGCGGCGCCAGGTCCTCTTCTTCACGTTCGACCCAGCCAGCCACGGACTCGAGGATGAACACATCGTCGAAGTCACAGCGAACAGTGGGGAGTTCACGGCATGAGTGATCTACTGCACGTCTGTTTCATCTGTAGCGGCAATATCTGTCGGAGCCCTTTCGCGGAGGGTTTGTTGCGTCACTTGGCCGCCGAGCAAGGCCTCACACATCGCTTGCGGGTCACTTCGGCGGGAACACTGGGGATCGTCGACCAGGCGGCGCATTCACGGATGAGGTTGGAAGCACTGGCCTGCGGCTTCGATCTCGAGTCGCACCTGTCGCAGGGGCTAGGCGAGTCGCACCTCGCCACCTGCGACTACATCTTCGGCCTCGCCCAACGCCACGTGACCGCAGTCAGAGAACTCTTCCCCAACCTCGCTGAGCGCACGTATCTGCTGGGCGCCTTTCCAACCCACGATCCAGCCGAGACGCAGATCGTAGAAGCCGAGATTCCTGACCCGATCGGCAAGGAGGAGGAAGACTTCCAAGCCTGTTTCGAGCAGATCCAAAGTGTCTTGCGGCCGCTCCTGAGCGCGCTCCTGCCACCGTAGCCCGCTAGCCCAAACGAACATAAGCAATACCGCTCAAAGGACCTACCTCCGTCCATGCACACCGCGATTCGTCACCTTCCGGGAAGCATCGTAGGCTTGGGTTGCGGGTCTGTGTCCGCTGACCACTAGGGTTCTTCCGAGGAGGAATGCGTTGGGATCGACGTTCAATCAAATGCAGCCGGAGCGACGCCAGTTCGTTCGCCTCGCGACCGACATTCCGGTGCGCTACAAGTTTCTTTCGCGCGTGATCGATCTCGGAGATGAGCAGATCTACGAGGGACGCACGACAAACCTCTCGGCGGGTGGCTGCCTACTCGTCGCCAAGATCCCGAACATGAATTGGATTCCTGCTCTATTGATGGGCAAGATCCTCATGGGCGTCAACTTACTACTGCCATCGGTCGACGAGCCGATCAAGGCGCTGTGTATGCCGACCTGGATGGAGTCGTTCGAAGAGCCCAGCCAACCGTTGACGTTGGGTGTAACTTTCAACGACCTCCCGAAACAGCACCAGGACGAGATCACGCGCTACATTATTCGCTCGCAGATGACGACGACGCGCGCCTAGTCCCTCGTTTCTGAGTCTGCGTTCCTTCCGCTTCTGACATCCAGTAGCCTACTGCGATGCAGAACCTGCCGTTCACCCTCGCCGCCGTTCTCTTTCTCGCCCACGCCGAGTCCACACTCCCTACCGAGAATCCGTTCTCGTGGTCTCTAGTGGGCGCGGTCGCGATCGGCTACCCCTTCCTCGTCAGGATCGTCGGCGGACTGCTGGCCCGTCGCATGCGAGTGCAGATGCACGGCGGCCGGATCGGACGCTTGTTCACGCGTTCGCGGCGCCTCGTACTGCTGGTTGCAGCCGCCGGCTTTGGGGCTGCAGTCCTGGCAGCCGACTGGCTCTGGTGCGTGAAAGGCGCAGTACCCGCGTCGATCCCTTTCGTTGTCCACGCAATCGCCGTGCTGCCCTTCGTCGTCGCCTACCTGGCCGGCCTCACGCCGCTGCTGCGCAACGAACAACTGCTGGAGGGCGATCAGCCTGAGCCACTGCGCGCCAAGCTGCAGTTCGAACTGCGCGGCCTGACGTTGCCAGTACTGCCGTTCTTGCTGTTCATGGGAGCGCTCGACCTCGGCTGGCACTTTCCGCAGCTACAAGAGCTGCTCGTAACACGCCCACTACCAGGGACGCTGGCGTTGCTTGGTGTCCTCGTCGTCGTGCTGATCCTTGCTCCGTTCGCTATCAGACACCTATGGCCGTCGACACCGTTCCCCCCGGGGCCGCTGCGCCGACGTTTCGAGGAACTCGCCAGCCAGGCTGGTGTGGGTGTGCGTGAGATTCGCATCTGGCATACCGGACGCCGGTCTCTCGTCAATGCCTGCATCACCGGGGCCTTTCCACGCTTTCGCAACGTCTTCTTCACAGACGGAATCCTCGAGTCTTGCGACGACGAGCAGCTCGAAGGAGTCTTTGCGCACGAGCTCGGCCACGCCCATCACCATCACTTCTTCGTCTTCTTTGCCGTCGTCGTAGCGTTCCTGCTCGCATACACGACGGCAGCCCCGTACTTGCCAGAATCGACCAGCGCCAACCTCGTCATCCTCGGGATTGCCGGCTATCTCTACTTCTGGCACTTCTTCGGGGCTGTGTCCCACCATTGCGAGCTGCAAGCCGATCTCTTTGCGGCGCGGCTGATTGGATCGACGCCTGTGTTTGCAAATGCGTTGCAGCAGATCGCGCAACTGACAAACTCATTTCATTTCAAACCCAGCTGGCGGCACCCCGCCACCTCGACACGATTACAGACACTGTGGGACCATGAGCTGAGCCCAGAGGCGGCAAACACCTTCAAGCGGCGTAGCCAGCGGCTGTTGGTCCTGATCGCCGCGATGACACTGACAACGGCCACTGCCTACGCGATCGATCTCGTCGCGACGGACACGCAAACGCTCGACGACCGCGACTACGTCGTGGCCGAGTACTTGATCTCCGAGATCCAGCGCGCGCAACTCCGCCCATTCAACGACGAGGAGCGCCAAGCGAGCACGCTACAGCGATCCGTGCGTCTCCTCACGCAGGTCACACAGTCGGCCGACGACGTCAGCCCGCGACGACAGCGTGCCTATCTGCTGCTTGCGCGTTGCTACCTAGCGCTCGGCGACACTGCCCGTGCCCAAGACGCTTTCGACCAAGCTGAGAAACTCGCCGCTCAGTTGGCCGAAGAATCGGCGACGCAATGACTGAAGAACACGACGACAGTACGCCTCGTATGCCGCTGCGTGCGATCGGTACGTTCCGCGGCGATGCGGACTTTCGCTACACACTGCCATCTCAGCCCGGGCAAGCCGGCAGTCGCCCCGGAGTGATCGAGCTGTACCCGGGCCACAACTACGAGCAAGCACTCGCGGACCTCGACGGCTTCAGCCATGTCTGGGTGATCTTCTGGTTTCACGAGGCCACGACCTGGCGCCCAAAAGTGCAACCGCCACTGCGCCAGGGGCGACGTGGCGTCTTCGGCACCCGCGCGCCGCATCGCCCGAACCCGATCGGACTATCATGCTTGCCGCTACTCAGCGTATCGGGACGCCAAGTTCGCGTCGGTGCGGCGGATCTACTGGATGGTACGCCCATTCTCGACTTGAAACCGTACCTGCCGTACTCAGACGCTCACCCTGACGCGACGTCTGGGTGGGTCGACGACGAAGTCTCCGCTTACGAGATCGTTTGGTCCGAACTGGCATGGAGGCAGTGCACGTGGCTAGCCACACGCGACGTTCCCGTCGCAGAGTGGGTCGTAAGCCCCCTGTCGTTGCGCCCCTTTTCGCGACCTGGCCACAGAGTCGAAGAGTTGCCGGCAACGTCGCGCACCACGGTGCCGGCGGTGTTCGCAGTAAGGACGTGGCGCGTGGCGTTTACGCGCAACGACGCCAACCAGACGGTGACCATCGACCGCATCACCAGCGGGCATCCGCCCACACTTCTTGCTGGGGATGAAACGCAATGGGGCGACGAAGAGCTGCACCGCGAGTTTCTGCGCGTGTTTGGCCCTGAGTCAAGTGGCGACAACGCCTAGACGTCACCAGGGGCAGCCAACGGTGCTGCACTGCGCTCGACAAGATCTCCATCACGCTGCAGTGGACACAGAAACAAGCCCCGCGCGACTGCAGGTTTGAGCTGCAACGATCCGTGTGGCAGGCGCCAATTGGCATGACCGAGGCTCATGATGTGGCGCTTCGGGGGCGGGTTCAGAACGAAGGCTACATCGGCTTGTGGCTGTTCGGCGAAGATGGTCGCCACTCGATCCGGGCCAGGAACGACGCTGATCGGTTCGCGACATCGATCGGGCAACCACGCGTCGACCATCCCCCGCTCTACCCACTCCGCGTCGAATTCGTAGGCTACTTCTGGCGGCTGCCCTGACTCGAACCGTGGGCGGCCGTCATCGGGTACAGCGACGATAAAGCCACGATCGATCCCGCGAATGACGACGCCAACCACCTGGCGGGCAACGCCCTCCATGCGCACGTTCTCGAGGAAGCGGCGCAAGCTGTCACGATCGTTCGGATCGATCACTTGCTCTCGCACTTCGTAGAACTCGTGCATGCGCAACGCAAAGTCGTTGACCTGCACGCCACCCATCGAATAGGCGCGCAACGTACTCGTCAATACGACGCCGAATTCGCGCTGATTGAAGAACTGCACGACCGGCAGCGTCGACGGAGCCACATTGGCGTGATCACGAGCACGCATGACAGCACGATAGCTGGCCACATCCCCGACGATCGCTCCGGGGCTCTGACTGATCATGGCTGAGACCGCATGTCCCTCTTCTTCTTCGAGCGCCCAGATCCGGAACTCACCGCCCTCAGCACCACCAGGGATCGACACGAGCGGTGGCTTTCCCTTACGCGCCTCGACAAGCTTCTCGAGTTGATTCTCTTCGTCACGGTACAAGCCCACCGCGCCGACGGGATCGACTCCGGCGACGCGAATCTCCTCAGTCAACCGGGCGACCGCGTCGCGCGGTGCGCTGACTGCAGGGCGAAACGGCACCATCTCTGGATCGACACCCGCGACGATGCTCCAGCGGCTCTTCTCGACTCCGCCGTCCAGCAGGCACTGCTCCCAGACGAGGTAGATCGCGCGCTGCCCGGTCGCCCGCCAAACTCCGTTCGACACGCCTTGCAGCACCGTGTCCGGTACGCGGGGGTGATCGATCAGAGACGCGAGGACGCTGCGGCCGGGGAGCACGCGCGTACGCTCGCCATCGCCACGGCGATCGAGGCATGGAGGATCATCGACAGAACCAACTGCGATGAGCGGTTCAATGGGATGCAAGAACGACAACAAGGCCCTCCGGAGGGTTCACGAGAATGAGAAAGTGCACTCACTCTGTGTATCGGCGCCTTGCCCGAAAACGGCACACCCTTGCTTGTAAGTCGCCTCGTACAGGTGACTAGCCGAGCCGATGTCACGCGGCCGACGCGAGCGACAAGTTCCGGGAAGGCCAAGCGGCGCCAGCGCCCCCTAGCAGCCGGCGAACTTGTCGGTCAGGAACTCGACGACGCGGCTCTTGTCGATGCGCTGTTGCTCGCCGCTATCGCGGTCCCGTACCGTCACGGTTCCATCTTCCTTGGTCTGACCGTCGATCGTGAAGCAGTAGGGCGCACCGGCCTCATCCATACGCGCGTACCGCTTGCCGATCGCTTGTTTCGCGTCGTACTGCGTCGACCAGCGCTTGCGCACGTCTTCGTAGATCGGGCGCGCGATCTCCGGCAGACCGTCTTTGGCAACCAGCGGGAAAATCCCAACCTTGAGCGGTGCCAGGTGCGGCGGGAACTTCATCAGCTCGGTACTCGGCCGACTCTCGTCCACTGTGTATGCCTCGCACAACAGCACCAGCGCCGCGCGCGTCAGGCCGGAAGCAGGCTCGATGACGTGCGGTAGATAGCGCTCGTTGCGTTCCTGATCGAAGTACTCGAGTTTGGCCTTGGAGTACTCCTTGTGCCGCGTCAGGTCATAGTTGCCGCGGTGCGAGATCCCCTCTAGTTCGCCATAGTTGGGATCGGTGAACGGGTACAGATACTCGACGTCGACGCAAGCACTGGAATAGTGTGCAAGTTCGTCGGCGTCGTGATCTCGAAAGCGAAGTCGTTCTTTCGTCACGCCGAGGTTCTCCCACCAGCGCATCCGCTCGCTCTTCCAAAACTCGTACCACTGCTGCGTCTCGCTCTCGTGGCAGAACCACTCCATCTCCATTTGCTCGAACTCGCGGGACCTGAAGATGAAGTTGCGCGGGGTCACTTCGTTGCGAAACGCCTTCCCGACCTGAGCAATCCCGAACGGGACCTTGACGCGCGTCGAGTCCATGACGTTCTTGTAGTTCAAGAAGATCCCTTGGGCGGTTTCGGGCCGCAGATAGGCCTTCGCCTTGTCGTCGCGAATGGCACCTACATAGGTATCGAACATGAGGTTGAAGTCGCGCGGCTCCGTCAGCGTGCCTGCCTCGGTCGCGTCGGGGCCCACGACTTGCGAGCGCACCTCCTCGGCGAGCGCGTTGAACTCGGCAAACTCCGTGGGCGGGATCAGCTCGCCGCCCCCAGTCTTCTTGACCAGCTTGCCGGCACGCTTCTCGAAGACCGCTTGGGCATCGTCGCCCTCCAGAACGCCGATCCAGCCCAGGCGCTCCACTTCGCCCTTCTTCTCTCGCACGACTTCAGCGCAATGGATCTGATCGGCACGGTAACGGCTCTTCGTCTCGCGACAATCGACCATTGGATCGTTGAAGCCCTCGACGTGACCGGAGGCGACCCACGTGCGTGGGTTCTGGATGATCGAGGAATCGAGCCCGACGACCTGCACGGGTTCACCATCGGGCCCGAGCGGCGGACTCTCGACCATCGCGTTCCACCAGTTGTCACGGATGTTGTTCTTGAGTTGCACACCCAACGGGCCATAGTCCCAAAATCCGTTGATGCCGCCGTAGATGCCGCTCGCTTGAAACACGAAGCCTCGGCGCTTGCACAGCGCTACGATCCGATCCATCACGGTGCCAGTCGGTTTTGCCATCTCAGAGTGGTCCTCGATCTTGCGAAGTCAGCATTGACGCGAAACGGTTGCGAGCGGGGATTATAGCCGCACGGTCGCAATCGCCAATGGGCCGCTTTCGCCGTTCTTCGCCTGGACATCTCCCAGCGCGGCGGCGCCTCTAGTCGCGGGTGGCGAGGACTTCCTCGTAGATCTGCACGTACTGCTCGACGACGCGGCTGGCTGGGAACTTCGTCACGGCGCGCTGGCGCGCTGCCTCCCCCATTTGCCGCAGCAGCTGCTGGTTGCCAAGGATCTCGACAGCGCGCATGGCCATTGCTTGCACGTCGCCGACCGGCTCGAGGGCGCCGCTGGCGCCATCCTCGACGACTTCGGGCAAACCTCCCGTGCAGGTGCCGACAACGGGTGTCCCGCAGGCCATCGCCTCGAGCGCGGCCAAGCCAAAGGACTCAGAGTCACTGGGAAGCAGCAAGAGATCCGAAGACGCCAGCAGCTCAGCGACCCCGACAACTGCTCCCGCGAAGATCACGCGGTCGCAGACTTCCAGGCGCGCAGCTTCTTCCTTGGCAGCCGCGAGCTCTGGGCCTGTTCCTACCATCAGCAACCGCGCGGGAACGTCCTTGGCCACCAATGAGAAGATTCGGACGACATCGATGGGCCGCTTCACGGGTCGAAAGTTCGACACGTGGATCATCAAGGCTTCGTCACCGGTGACATACGATTGTCGCAGAGCTTCGTTGCGACGGGTTGGCGAGTAGACGTCGGGATCGATGAAGTTGGGCACAACGTGGATGGGCTTCTCGATTCCGAACTCACGCCTCGTCTCCGCTGCGAGATCATCGCTGACCGCCGTCACAGCGTCACTTTCTTCAATGCCGTAGCGCGTGACTTCATAGAACGAGTGGTCGGCGCCGACAAGCGTGATGTCAGTGCCGTGCAGCGTCGTAATCACTCGCAGGTTGCAGTCGCGACACATCTGCCGCGCCAGCAAAGCACTGATCGAGTGCGGAATCGCATAGTGCGCGTGCAACAAGTGCACGTCGTTTGCCCGGACGACTTCCATCAGTTTCGTGGCCAGCGCCAATGCGTAGGGCGGGTACTTGAACAACGGGTAGGAGGTCACTTCCACTTCATGGACGTGCACTCGGTCGTGATGCTGATCGACCCGGAACGGCGGCTGATACGAAACAAAGTGCACGTCGTGGTCACGCTTGGCCAGTTCCATCCCGAGCTCAGACGCCACGACCCCACTGCCCCCGAAGGTGGGATGACACGCAATCGCGATCTTCATTGCGTCCCTCCTGGCAAACACGACAGAGGGTCTGTCAGACGCGGTGGATACTCCCAGCGAAGCGGCTCACCGAACTCGCAGCCCACCCGCAGCCCCCACTCACGAGCGCGTCCCTCGACCGCCGCCATGAAGTTGGGGTTCGAGATTTTCGTCTTGGGTCCTGTCGCGTCCGGAGCAAAAAACTGGGAGCCGTAGCAAGCCACTACTTCCTGCTTGCGCGCCCACACTGAAGACACGTCTGTTACCGCAGTCGCCTCGAAGGCCGTGTGACACATATACCAACCAATCAACTCGGGACGGTACGGTTCGTCGCCAGCGGCGAACTTGCCTACGCCGCATAGATACCAAGCGCGCTCCAACAACAAGCCGGCACCAGCATGATCCGCGTGCAAGTCCTCCTTCCACGGCGCCAGCACCAAGCGCGGGCGCAGGCGTCGAATCGCCGCGACCAAACGTTGCCGCGCCTCGTGATCGTCTCGCACACCACCGTCGGGTAGATCGAGGTTCTCGCGATGGTCCAACCCCAGCAGTTCGGTGGCCGCGGCTGTCTCTCGCCCGCGCGTCTCGAGATCGCCACGGCTCGACAGCTCACCGCGAGTCAGGTCGACCACCGCGGTCGTTTGGCCGTGCTGCTTGGCGACCAGCAGCGTGCCACCCACAGCAAGTTCCGCGTCATCTGGGTGCGCGGCGACGACAAGTAGATCAACGGTCATTGGGGTGCTCACTCCTCGAGTTGTGGGACGCCAGTTGTCGTTTCAGTTTGCTTTGCTCTGCGCCTCGAACGCGTGCGCAGTCAACGGTTGCTGGACGAGCAATCGCGCCCGCGCATCATACGGGTCACAGGCAGCTGCGATCTCGGCGAACAAGTCGAAGCCGTAACGATCTGCGGCCGCGAGCACAGACACTGTGCGCTCGGCATCGTCGCCACCCGGCCACAGTTGTTCGAGCGCTTTCTGCACGGCGTCCCTGTGTGCGGTAACATCACCACTCAGGTCGCGTCGCAGCAAAGCAGCGAACTTGTCGATCTCGCCACGCCAGCGTTGTTCCAGCCGCACGGCCCGCTTGTGCGCGCCCCCGGTAATGTCTGCGCGTTGCTGCAGTTCGTTGAGATAGGCCAGCAGCGAGCTGGCTCGCGATTCCAGTTCAGAAACAACGACTTCTGCCTCCGGCGATGGAACCAACTCCTCAAGCGGCCGTCGCTCACTCGCCAATGCTTCCGGGTCGATACCCGTCTCCCTGACAGCGGCCGCCAGCGATTGGTCCAACAGTCGCGCCCGCAAGCGCGGAATCAAGGCTGGGCGCACAATGCCACGAGCTGCGTAGGCAGACGCCAGTTCCAGGTGATAGCTGTACTCGGTAGGCCCGACGACGACGGCGAGCGGCTGCAGTAACGAGTCCTGCAATAGCGGCCGCATCAGGGCGTCTGGTGAAAAGCGGTGCGGTTCTTCGTGGGCCAGACGTTCGAGCGTCGCGCGTTCGAACCGCGTCCCCGAGCTATCGCGCAGTTCCAATGCCCCAGGATCGCTTGTCGCCGGCGTAACGCGGTGCCGCTCACCGGCGGCATCAAGGACGAAGAACGGCAGCGGCGACGCTTCCGCAATCGGTACCGCCAGGTCCAGACTGCGGAGCTCCGCGATCGACGTCGCGACCTGCGCCGCTAGCGCTCCAGGCTCCTCTTGCAGCAAGCGCGGTGCGACGAACGGCGAGAGCTGTCGCGGGTGGAGTGGCAAAAGCCCCGCGTCCGGCAACAACGCCAAAAGCAACTGCCGGAACCAAACCGCCGGCGCAGCGTCTGCCGTCGCGCGCGCCATGCTCTCGAAACGCTGCCGCGCCTCTGGTTGCACAGCATGGGTCACGGCGCCGATCAGTTGCTCCATCTGATCTTCGCGCAGCCGCA
>JBCCHQ010000131.1:0-18205 GCA_039028735.1 Planctomycetota bacterium
CTCAATGGCAGGAGACGGCGGTGGAATCGGTAGAATTGTTGCCGAAAGTGAGCCGCGAGCCTGTGTCGCGGGCACGTTTCTCTGGGAGGGAACGGCCTACGAGGCGTCTCTCTTGCGCATGAGGGCTCGGGTCACGAGCTCCGCCGCACCAGCACTAACGATGGTTGCCCAAGAGGAGCACGCCACGATGGAGGATCGTCAACCGAGCTCGCGACTTGAAGAGTTGCTCGAGTATCAAGGCTGGGTGAAGACCCTAGCCTTGTCGCTTGCCCGGGACGAGATGACCGCTGACGACTTGGCGCAGCAGGCGTGGTTGGCCTATCTGACCAAGCCTCCGGACTCACAGTACGCTGCAACGTCTTGGTTTCGTGCAGTTGTGTGGCGACTTTGGTCTCGTCGCAATCGTGAGGAAGCTCGCAGGCGCGCGCGAGAGCAGGTTGCGGCGGTCGCCGAGCGAGTGCCGTCTCCGGACAAGCTTCTGGAGCAGGCTGACCTTCATCAGAAGATAGCGGTAGCGGTCGCTCACCTCCCTGAGATCTACCGAACCGTGGTCTTGCTGCGGTACTTCGAGGACGCAAGTAGCGCGGAGATTGCCGAAGAGCTAGGCATTCCGGTATCAACAGTTCGCACGCGCCTGGCTCGAGCCAAGGACCAGCTACGTCAGGCACTGGATGCGGACTACAGTGATCGGACTCGCTGGCAAGCCATTGCGTTGCCGTTCGTGACGCCCGCCGCTGGGGCCGCGGCACTGCGATCCGCGAACGGCTCTCACGAGACAGTTGTTTCCGCCTCAAAGTCGTCTCTCCTAGCGACGGCAGCACTGATGGCTGTAGGCCTGGGAGTCGCAGTGTTGGCAACGACGGCCTACCGCGTCCATCTCGAGGCACCACCACAGATGGCTACGTCGAATCAGGGCTCTGGCCAGACGCTACAACCAAACGCTCGGTCGAAGACGTTCCTTGCCAGCGTAGCGCGTAACGCGAAGTTGCGAGCGCAGGTAGCACAGAAGAGGGAGCAACTGGCTCTGCTGCGGCAGCAGGTTGCCCAACTGGGAGGACAAGCGACCGCGGAGGAGACTGACAACAGAGCTTCGGTGTTCCAGCTCCCCTCGTTGTCGGTGCCAGGTACGAACTGGCTAGAGCTTGGGACCGCCCTCAGAGACATGAACTATTGGCGGGAGCAGATCTACTTGTCTCAGGTGTCTGGGCCGCAAAGGGCCGACGTCGACATGGTTGCGGTCCGAGCGTTCAGGAGCGCGAAACTGGTTGTTGATCACTATGCACTGATTGCGTGGGAGGGCGTGTTCGAATCGCACGTGGCTGCCAATGCGAATGCTGGCCTAACCCATCCGTTTTGCTTGTCCAACGTCGTTGCAGCGTTGCTTGCGGGAGCGGGGCTTTCCCTGGACAACGAACAGCGCCGCAGGATTCAGGTTGCGGTCGATAAGGCCGCGGGTGATCTCGCGGTGACGTCGCACCCGGCGAACGACAGTGCTTTCGTACTAGAGTTGATCCTGGGCGAAGTACGAGTGAAGGATCGGTTCGTTGGAGACCTGGAGCAAGTGCTCACGCGCCCGCAGTTGGCGGCTGTGTTCCCCCTTGAACACCGCGACATTGTGAACTTCGACGCTCTGACGCCTGCTCTGTCACTGGTCAGCGTGGCACGCGCTGTCCAAGTGCACTCAACAGAAGAGGCTGTTGAGACGGCAATGGCGCACATCGCCGAGCAACGCCCCTGGACCATGGATCTTCTGGCAGACCACAGGCATCTCTTCGCTCGGTGGGCGACGCAGATCCTCGATCGCGAAGCGGACTCGCGCGCGGCACCGGTACAGGAGCAGCGAGGCGTGATTTTGGAACATGCCCTGGTTGCAGGCGAGGCGTACCTGCGGCTCCTGCGTCAACTGGCTGTGCAGCTAGACGAGCGACGTCCGTTGGAGGGCGCATCACTGAAAGACGTGGCGCAGTTCTTGGTCCCGACGCTGCTGGATTCTTCTGAAGACTGAGCCGCGAAACGATGCGGCGGGCACTCTTTGTTGGCGGTGAGCGAACACCCGGATGGCCTGGGTCTGAGGAATCTGCCGCTGAGGAATCGTCGTGTCGCACTTTGGAGGCTGTCATGAACAAACTCGCCTGGGGTGTCTTGACCATCGGCTGTGTCGGAGTGGCCCTTTGGGTGCTCTCGGTTCCAAGTGATGTACCCTCCCAAGATCAGAGCGGTAAAGAGAACGCGGCGCAACAGCAGGAGATGGCGCCCGTGCCTGAGCAGACCGAAGAGCTCTTGGCTGAGAATCAACGTCTCTCGCGGGAGGTCGACGCGTTGGAGGCACAGCTGAGGGAAGTGAAGGCGGATCGAGACCTTCTCACACAGCTCGAAGCCGACAAGAAGGAACAGCAAGAGCCGGCCATCCTCTTTGGACAGTACGCGGATCTCGCAGAAGTCGTAAACGCGGAGTGGGCTGTGATGGGGCGTTCTGCATTGTCGATGACCGACGATCTGGCGACGCTCGTTCGCTGTGCTGTCGAAGGCAGAGAGCCAGAAGATCCGAACCTACAGCTCAACATTGCCAAGATGAATCAGGCACTGATCTCCTATGTCTTGGAGGTTGGCAGCAAGATCAACTCCCACTCTCCAGGGAATGGTGCTTTCACGCACCCGATTACTCAGTCGAACCTACTCGAGCAAGCGCTGCGTTTGGCCGGCGCTGAGCTCAGTGCCGGGCAAGCCGAAAGGGTGAAGGAGCTGGGGCAAGAGTACGAGTCGGAGTGGAACCGCCTCGATGCGAGCTACGGTGACCAAGTACCACGGCTCCAAAGGATCTTCGACGAGATCGAGTTGAAGCGTGAGTTCACGGAGGGAACCCGGGCACTCCTGTCCGATGTTCAGAAGGCGATGGTGTATCGCGACGAAACTCAGGATGTCTCTGGCAAGGATCTCTTCTCGCCAGCCTTGATCATTGGATCGACCAGTCGAGCTCTGCCTATCGAGTCACTGAGTGAGCTCGAAGGAGAACTAAGGGCTCATGTCGCAGCCGATCTCGATGTCGAGCCTACAGTGCTCGAGGCACACGGCGATGTCTTCGAGGCCTGGGTTGCGACACTGCGTCCGCAGCTGCAGCCCACTCCACGCGAGGCCCTGACATCGTACGGTATGGACGAAGCCCTGGTAGCTGGGCGTGCGCAGCTGGACGCGATGTTGGTGTTGGCGCAACGCCTCGACTTTGGGCCCGAGCAGTGCCAATCGATGCTCGACCAATCTCACTTTGTCGTGCCGCTGTTGCTGCTGGATAGCCCTCCCGAGTCGGAGGATCAGTGATCTAGCCGACGAGGCGGCCCGACGTCTGTGGGAGCGGCATCGGCTTGCAGACCATGCGCTGCTTGTTCGCCACCCGCGCGCACTTGCGGCACGCGAAGCTGGGGCTGGATGTGGCAGACGCCAACACGTCTGAGTTGGCCTCGATGTCTGAACGGGACCAGTCACACAGGCGCTGCTTCGTCAGTTTCTTCCCCATCGGTCCTCCCTTGGCGCGTCTTGATCGAGGGAGGATCTGACACCAACTGCGATCAGAACGCAACGGATGTTTGGCTATTAAAGCGCCTGGTTGCGAAGTTGACCGCAGGTCTCGGGAGACCTTCCTTAAGCTATTTTTCCTTAGGCGTTTATGAGGCTCGGCCTGGAAGCCGTGGCGTGAAGAGGCGCCGTGGTTAGCAGCGTGCCTCGTGCACCCAGAGGTGGCGCAATCGCCTGCGCAGAGACCACAGTCCTGCAATGATGCGGCCGCGGGCCCACCTCCAGCCGCGGTCGATGCGTTGACGGCGACGGTTCCGTGTATGCGCCAGCACGCGTCCGAGAACGGCCTCTTTGGGCCACAGCGGGTCCGTCGCCCAGGCGCCATCGCCGCGCGCAACGATGCCGCCGCCGCTCGCATACAGGAACCGATGCACAACGAGACCCGCGAACAACACGACGTCTCCGGGGGTCAGCTGCTCTGCACTGCAACGATCTACCTCGAGGACATCGCCGTGCTGCAGCAGCGGCGCCATGCTGTCGCCGGTCAACGTGATTGTGACGCGCCCTTGTTGCTGGAGGCTGTTGGCGATGAGGTCGGCGACGACCGGTTGTGTCACGAGAACGTCAGGCCCGTGCAACCTTCCATCACGTTGGACTTGGTCAGCGGTGGATCGAACTCGCAGGTGTTCGCGACTGCCTCGATCTTCTTCTCGAAGATGATTGCGGGTGCCTCGTAGGGAGCGCCCGAGTCTTGTTCCTGAGTCGAAGGGTCGCAAGGGTCAGTTCCTCTCGACATGGCTCACCTTGTCCATTGGTGGGTGAGCGCGATCGCGAATCGCAGAAAGTCGGTGCGCGAGCGGATCGCCACCCGTGAACGAGCCGGTCATGGCGGCGGCGATGCCAGCGCATTGAGCGTGCTTCTGCTTCTTGCCACAGCCCGAACAGCCGGTGTAGTCGCGGACGCGAAGTGTTCGCAGGCGGTCGAGTAGTGGTGACTGGCTCCAGATCTCGGTCAACGTATGCTCTCGGATGTTGCCAACGCTACGCTTGATCTGCACGCACGGAAACACATCACCGACCGGGGAAATCACCATCGAGTTACGCGCTGTGTTGCACATCAAGTCGTCGGGCGACCGTTGCGGCTCTTCTCGTGGGCGGACGAACGACCGGTAGTACTCCTCGAGACTTGCATCGTCCAAGCCGTGCTGGAGTGGCGTGAGATCGCCATTGTCCTTGGGTGTGATGTTTGGGTTTGCCGCTAGCCCGGCGCCAACGTCATCAGCGAAGGCACGGATCTGCTCCAAGTCGGCGTAGTTCTGTTGCAGGACGGGGACCTTGACCTGCACCGGGAGGTCGCGCTCGCGCAGCATGCGAATCGCGTTCAGCACGCGCTCGTGCCGCCCTGCTCCTTTGCGACCGGTCACCTGCTCGTACGTGGCGTCGGAGGCCCCGTAGACGCTGATCTCGGTCGATAGCGGCCGTATCTCAGCGAAGCGATCTGCGCACTCCTCATCGATGAGCAGGCCGTTCGTGAAGACTCGCAGGCCGAAGCGCCGCTCGCGGGCGTACTGTGCCAGTTCGAAGAAGTCCTTGCGCAGCAGCGGCTCACCGCCAGTGAAGGTCAGGACGAGACAGCCCATCGCAGCGAGCTGATCGATGACTTCTTTGACTTCCGCAGTCGACATCTCGCCGGGAGAACGGAATTCGACCAAGTAGCACATCACACAACGAAAATTGCACCGATACGTCAGCTCGATCATCGCTCGCAGCGGTGTGTAGCGCTGCAGGCTCTGCTTCTCGAGCGTGGTGTAGGGATCGTCCGGATCGTTCAGGGTCATGCCGTCTCCTTGCGAAGGGGCGTAGAAGTCTTTGTTTGCCAGCCTGTGACGGGAAGGCCGGTGAAGCGAAGGAACGAAGTGTCAGGTCGAAACGCGAGGCGTCGGGCGGTGACGCTTGCGATCAGACGCGAAGTGACATCGATGAGCTCTTTGCGGTGACGTGTGTCGATCGAGTCAGCAAAAGGGATGTTGGTCAACAACAGTGCAGTCCCGACCGCGACGTCTGAGATCTCCTGTGCGCTGGGGTGAGGTGCCTGCTGGAGGAAATTGATGGCGTCGAGGTCAGTCGATCGCGGCACCGTCGTGGAGGGGCGGTACGTACCATAGAAAGGCGTGGAGCAGAGGCGCGGCGTGGTGCCACCGGCTTCAATGAGTACCAAATCGTCGGAGAGCACATCGTAGCCGAGAACCGCCAGGATCTTCGAGATCGTCGACTTTCCAGCGCCGGATTGTCCCGCGAAGATCTGCCCCGTTTCGTTGGATGCGCGGATACCGGCGGCGTGCACCAGGAAGGCTTGCTGACGAATAGCGACCAACTGAAACAGCTGCCGCAGGATGTTCTCGAGATAGTAATCAGCAGCGCGCTCGCCGAAATCCATCTGGATGGTGCCGCTGCCTTGGCCGAGATCGATGGCGGCGTTCGCGACCGCAGAGTGCATCTCGAGGCGATCGCCAGCGAGACTCGTCTGGAACCCATAGCGATCATCGACAGAGTCCGGGGACGTCGCACCCCGAGGCTCGTGGATCAGGTGAATCGAGGCTTGGGACGCCGTTGCGATCAAGTGCTGGTCGTACCGGCGGACCAGCGCGTTGCGAGCAGCGGGCGTCGCAGGGTGGAAGTGGACCGTGCAGCTGCCGACTGGCAGCGCCAGCGTAGAGGTACTCATGCTGTGGCTACCGCCAACTCACGCTCGACGAGGGCCGTGAGGAATCGGTCGATGTCATCCCCGAGGCTGACGGGGGCTGCGGGGCGTGCGTTGCGGACTTCGTTGACCAGTTCGTGGGTATCTCTAGCGTGTTCGAGCAACTCCCAAACTTGTCCCCCTAGTTCGTTGAGAACGAAGACGACGCCAGAGACCGGGTCGATCAGGACAGACTGGTCGTCGATCTGGCGCCACGCAATCGTCGGGTTCTGACGGTAGCGGCTCATGCGGCGCTCCTTCGTGCTTGCGCCGGGGCGGGTGGCGACGCCACGCGCCACAGCAAAGCTGCAAGGTTCTTTAGCGTCCAGTACGGTCGCAGGAGGCGCAGCTGTAAGCCGCGTCTCGCGCTGCCTGCGTTCGGGTACCGCCGCTGCAAGAACTCTGCGCGAGGTGCTAGCTGCGAAGCCAAGCGGCGTACGCACGACGGGCCACGGCCGGGAACGATCAGTCTTAGGACGTGCCCTAGTTGGGGAGCCTCGGGACGGCGCAGGCACCATTTCAAGAATCCGGCACGGAGCCGATCGAGGCCGCTGGGCTGCAGATCTCTCAGCACGAACGAAGGAATTCGGGTTCCTGCGGCTGCCACCGCTTGCAGCGCTAGGTAGACCGGAACCTGCAGTCGCAGGGATCTTGCGCGGTGGCTCAGCTTCGCCCAGTCGATGGCAAGACTCGACAAGCGCGCCAGGTCTTCCAGCCACGTAGGTCGCAACTGCCCGTGAAGGACGACAGCGTGGACCGCAGTCAGTAGCATGTGGTCCTCGGGCGCCGGCACCCGTAGACGGCTCTTCTCCGGAACGAACGCGCGCCGCCAGAAGTCGCGCAGCGCGCCTGGGTCCAGGTACCAGAGCCCCTCGTGCAGGTCGATGCGAACGTGGGTCGCGCCCCGTTGCCGAGAGTAGTTCGATTGTTCCCCAGGGGTCCGCGTGAACCCGAGTCTCTCGAGCTCACCACACGCATCTTCGAGTTGGTGGGGGAGGACCATCACGTCGGCGTCGACCATGCTTCGCTGCCACGGGTCGTCGCGGTAGACCGTTTGCAACAGGGCGGCCCCTTTGATCGCGACGCAGTCGACGCCCTGCGCTGAGAAATGACTGGTCACTTCTTCGAGTGCGCTGGAGATCTGTACGCTGGCCGCGCAGGCGTCCAAGTGCGGGAGCAGAGGTGCGGGCTCCTTGGCGGCAGATCTATCGCGGTTGTCGGGCACAATCTTCAAAAGGGGTTCCCCTCAGAACAGCTAGAACTAATCCATGTATCGGTCATTATCGGCCGCCCTTGAGCCGATTCTTGGGCCTCTCTACGTCATAGCGGACTCCCAGCTCATCGGCCTCGCGACGTTCCCCTGCATGACTAGGGCTGGGTTACTGCGGAAGCGGTTCAGGACGACGCCGATGATCGGCGACCCTGTCAGCTCGAGTTGGCGCTGGGCTTCGGCGACCTCTGCCTGCTGGGTCTTCTTGGCCGATACCACGAGGAGTGCGCCCCCGATCTCCGCGCCGCCGCCCAACGCATCACCGAAGAGATCGAGTGGGGGTGTGTCGATCAGAACGTAGTCGAAGTGCGGCTGCAGGCAGTCAATCACGTCTCGCAAGGACTGCGATGGCACCCCTGCAGGAGAGGGGCCGCTAGTGACGACAGAGAGGTTGGGTTCCGAGGTGGCCTGAGGTTGCCCTTCAGGCGGTGATGGGTCCGCAGTCGAGTTGCCTTCGCTCAACGTCGAGACGCCGCATGTCATCAGCGCCTTCGTGATTCGCGAGTCGTGTGGGTTGGCATCGACGATGACGACCTGTTTGCCGCGATTGGCCAACGAGCACGCGAGTGTTGCGGTTACCGTAGTCTTGCCTTCGCCGGGACGAGCGCTACAGATCACGAGCGATCTTGGGCCTTGTTGCAGCTGTGTCTGCAGCGTGGTCGCGAGAGCTTCGATCGATTCTCGGACTTCGTGGCTGCCATCGGGAATGACACCCAGTAGCGGCACACCCAACTGACCATGGACATCACGAGCGCCATGGACCCTGCGATCGGCATGCTCGAGCACCAGTGCGACTGTCAGTGCCGTGAGGATTGCGCAAGCCAGCGACAGGAGCATCCCCCAACGCGGCTTAGCCGGTGTGACTGCTTCAGCATGTGTCGCAAAGCTGTAGGGGATGACGGCGCCTGTCTGCTTGACGTCGTAGTCGCGCAAGTACTGCTCCCATGTCAGCAGTTCGCGTAGGTTCATGCGTGCCGTGTTCAGTGCGTTCTGCTTGGTCTGTACGGCACCTCGGGCCGCTGTGGCATCGAGAAGCGCGGTCGAGAGTTCCTGTTCGCGCTCGACGGCGTAGGCCTTGTGGGCTTCGATTTTCTGTTGTTCACGGCGCAGCTCCTGCACTGTCTTGCCACGCCTTTCCGAGCGGCGCGCTTCTCGTAGCCCCAGCACGTAGTTTTCGAGTAGCTGCACGCGTCGGCGTTGTGCCAGCAGGAACGGATGCTGCTCCTCCAAGCGTTCGCTGAGATCGACGAGTTCTTGCCGCTCGGCAGCAAGGACGACTTCGGTGGCTTCCTCGTAAGCCGACGATGGCGGCACGTAGGCGGGCGATTCGGCCTGCTGCAGCAGGAACTCGTTGCGGCGATACTGTTTCTCGCCTTCGAGCTTCTCTTGGGCGAGCTTGTGTCGCGCAGTCAGGAGCGACGGGACAGCCCAGCGGAGATGGACGGTCTCCTGCAGTGCTGGCGCCAACTCCTCGTACTCAGACCGTACCGCCTCGATGCGCGGTGCCAGTTCTTCGCCCAAGCGGCGTGCCGTGCGGCGTGCGCGTTCTCTGTGGTGTTGATGAGCGGCTTCGGCCACGGCGCTCGAGTACAGGCGTGCTTCGGCCGGGGTAGGAGCGCGACTGTAGATCTCAGCGACTTGCCGCCGGTAGGGATGTCGCGTCCAAGTGTTGCCGCGAAGCTCTCGAAACAGCTGGTTCAGATCACATGGTTCTCCGAGGCGTTTCCGTACGGCCGCACGACCCGTCGCGATGACGTCAGAAAGCGGCGCCTTCTGTGCGATCAGCGTTTCGAAGTCGGACTCGCCGGCGATCAATGCCGCCGCGCGCCGCAATACCGGTTCGCTTGTGAGGCTTCGTAGCTTCTTCTTGAAGGTGAGATAGGGCGGTGCGACGACAAGCCCAGACACACCGGACAAAGGCTGGTCTCCGAGGATGAACACCTGCGAGACCGCGACGCTTTGCGGAGTACCACGACTAGGTTTAGAGCCGATCCCTACACAAACCGCGTAGGTGAGCAACGCGACGACGCAGAAGACACGCCATCGTCGCCGCACAATCGGGCGATACGCATTCACAGACTGACCCGGGCTTTCGATCGTCTGAAGTTAGTACAGTTTGTATCAATATCGGTCAGCGGCAGTTTGCCTTTGGGAGAATCTCAGCCAATTGCTGCCAAGCCCTGACGGGGACTTACCGTTGGCGCACAGGAAGGGAGAGCGCATGCGTCTCAAGATTCCGCGCAGTGGATTCGATGATGAGATACCTGCTCATCCCGAGCTCGTCCCCAATCGAGAAGTCCGCCCCTATGGAGAGAGCATTGCGTCAACGACCTACGGCCCTCTTGGCCACCCGATTCTCCCGCGTACTCAGCGCTAAGCGCTTCTTTCGTAGCACCTTGGCGCTAGTCCTTTTGCTAATCACGCCATCGCTGTTTGCTGCGACCCGCACGTGGGATGGGTCATCAGATACGGATTGGTTCAACGGGGCCAACTGGTCTGCGTCATCCGTACCGACAATTTCCGATAATGCGACGATCCCTGCGGGCATGCCCCGCTACCCCACGCTGAACGCTTCAGGTGCCGCCTGCAGGAATCTGACGATTGCCAGTGGCGCAGGGCTCGACCTGGTGACCTACACATTGGACGTCAGCAAGAACATCAATGTGCAGGGGACGCTGTCGTCGTCGCCGACCGGCCAGCTCAATTGCATCGGCAGCAGCAACACGACGATACAGACGGCGTTGAACTTCTCTGGTGACATTCGCTGTGCCAAGGATGCGACCCGACAGGTCAAGTTCGACGCTGGCTGTACCTTCAACGACCTGATCGTCGACGCCGAAAAGTGCGACCTGAGCCCAGCGTCCAATGTGACGCACGTCATCACCGGGAACATCACCGTCGCGGCGAGTGGCAACCTGGACCGCGACAAAGCGACCGTGGACTTGGCCGGCGACATTACCTTTAGCGGCATCTACAACGATTCAGACGCTCTGGGTGGCACGTTCGTCGCTGGCGACTGGACCGATACAGGGACGATGAAGCTGGGAAGCCAGACTGTCACGTTCGACGGTGGCGGCACTTCAACGATTGACACGCCGGGTGCCGCCGATTTCTACAACCTGACAATCACCAACAACACGACTGTTACGTCTGTTGCCACCAAGGAGTTCGACGTCAACAACAACCTCGTCATAGACGCAGGAAGTTCTCTCAATTGCACAGACGCCTCTGACGAAGTGAACGGGTCCGTGACGAACAACGGCACCATCGCCATCGGCGACGCGACGCTGAGAATTGGCGGTACGTACGACAACAACGGCACGACTACGTTTGGAAGCGGAATTCTCGATGCGAATGGTCCGTTGGACTCGACCGGCGGAAGTCTCACGTTCACGACCGGGGGGCGCATCCGAGCTTCGGACACAGTGACTTCCCTGGGGACCCTCACCGTCGGCACGGGGACAGTCGAGTACGACAACAAGAGCAGTGACAGCACCGTCCTCGCAGGTACCTACTGGGACCTGGTGATCGATAGCAGCTCGTTCGTGGCGACGACCGCAGGGGACATTACGACCAACGATGATCTCACCGTCGCTAGCGGTGAGCTTGTGGTCGATGCAGGGGATACACTGCAAGTCGACGACGACATCACGTTGAACGGCAGTATTGATCTCGAGCCTGGAACGACGCTGCTACTCGACAACTCATCGACTGTGAATGTGAACTCGGGCGCGACGTTCGAGAGTGTCGGTGACCCCGGCTATGCTGGTGACTACATCTTGATCACCAGTAACAACTCGTCAGATCGTTACACCTTCAACGTGAAAGCTGGCGCGATTCTGAGGGCGAGCAAGACGTACTTTCGGTACATGGACTCCAACGGGATTCAGATCACCGATGACGCCACCGTGACTGCGTTGACGCAGCTGGATCAGTGCATCTTCGACAATGGCGCGTCGGGTGGACGCTTGTTGAAGATCACCGACAACGACAACACAGTCACGTTGAGCAATCTGCAGTTCTTCGATACCAACTCGAATCTCAGCTTCAATGTCGAAGTTGTCAACGCTACGGCGACGATCACGATTGATCCTTACGACGACGATACGCACCCTACAGGTTTTGGTGGCCCCGCGAACGAGAGTGACACCGGCAACGACCTCGAGTGGGGCGTGACCAGCCCCGCTCGTCTACGCTTTTTTGAAGTGAGCAGCAGTGCGGGTGGCGCGGTGCTCGAATGGGAGACTGCGGCTGAATGGCGCATCTCTGGCTACGAGATCCGTCGGAGTGTTGGTGCAGGCTTCCACGCCGTAGGTCCGCGCCTGCTGCCAGCAACGGGAGTTGCACCGGACGGGAGTCGCTATCGGTGGGTCGATCGGTCGGCACCTCCGGGAGCCTTGACGACGTATCGTCTGTACGAAGTGCCGCAGTTCGGGCCGCGACGCGTCCTCGCGGAAGGGTCCTTGCCTCTCTCGTCAGCGGCGAATCCACCTCAACTTCGTCGTGCGGCAACTGGGACGCACCCCAACTTTCGGCCGTCGAGCCTCCGCGTACCAGCGGCGCCGCAGCTGCCGATCGTTCCCATCTCCAACTTGCAAAGTGGCGGTGGCCTGGTGGGGAGTGCCGGCGCGACTGCAACGACGGGTCAGGCGGCTGGCGCAGTCAAGATTCTGGTCGAGCGATCTGGCATGACACGGGTCACCAGGGATGAGTTGGCCGCGGTGGGATTCGATGTGCTGTCCAATCCAGCCAACTGGCGCCTGCGTCGTGACGACAAGCTGGTGCCTTTTCGGGTCATCGATGAGAACACCGATCCGGCATTGCCGCCGCGCTTCGGACTGGACTTCCTCGCGGCTCGCTTCGAACACTTGGAGACGAATCTGGACGTGTACTGGCTCGATGTCTCCCCAGCTGCACCGGGCCTGCGGATGCCCGAACTCGACGCAACGACCACCGCGGCCCCCGTTGCACCGGGCTGGTCGCTCGTGGAGCGCCGCTTCGAACAAGACTCGATCTACATTGCGTCCCTCGAGAATGGTGGCGGTCGCGATCACTGGTTCTGGTCGGCCCTCGTAGCTCCAGGTACTGTGCAGATTCCGATCGAGCTGGATCACGTGGCTGCGACTGGTTTTGACGCCGAGCTCGAAGTTTGGCTCGAAGGTTGGAGCCAAGATGTGCTGGCTGAGCTGGATCACCGAACGCGCGTCTCGGTGAATGGCTACGAGATCGCGACGATAGACCACAACGGGAGCGGCCCCTACGGCGGTGTCTTGACTGTACCCGCGGGGTTGTTGGTTTCTGGCAGCAATCAACTCGAGATCGCGGCTGTCGATCTGGGGACTGCGGACGTCGTGTTCCTGGACCGTGTGGCCGTGCGCTACCCCCGGAACCATGTCGCTGCTGGCGGCTATGCCGACTTCTCCTTGGCCGGTACCGGTGTACACAGCCTCGGCGGCTTCGCCTCGCAGGAGTTGTGCATCTATCAAGTCACCGGGCAAGGGGCCCCTGCAGCGTTGATCCCAGGGGCGGCAAACCCACCGGGTAACGGTACCGCCGCCTTCTTTGCGGACGCTGGTGGGGGTGCACACTTCGAGGCGTTTGACTCGGTCGGTGCTCGGTCGGCGTCTGCCGTCGTTGCCGTCACAGCACCGCAGATCCCGACGCCAATGCAGAGCGTTGATCTGATCGTGATTGCGCCGGAGCGGTTCCACTCAGCGCTGGCGCCACTGGTTGCGTTGCGTCGTGGGCAGGGGCTTTCGGTACAGGTTGTCGCGGTTGAGTCCGTGTTCGATGAGTACAGCGGCGGACGGCCCGTTAGCGTTGCAATTCGGAGTTTCGTCGCTGACGCGGTGAGCGCATGGCCCCGGCCCAGCGCGGGAGCCGTCCTCCTGGTCGGTGACGCGACGTACGACCCCGCCGGCAACCTGGGGTCGTCTTCTCGACAGGTGCTGCCGACACGGTTGATCGAGACCCCGCAGTTTCAAACGGCTTCGGACGCTTGGTTCGTAGACCTGCGCGGTGACGACGGGGTTCCGGAGCTCGCGATCGGGCGTTTGCCGGTTGCCACCGACGCCGAGTGTCGCGCAGTCGTCGCGAAGATCATCCAGCATCACAGGAGCCCAGCTGCGCGCCATCCACACGCCATCTTCGTGTCCGACGATGAGATAGACTTCGAGCATGCTGCCGACTCGATTGCCGCTCTCTTCCCGCCTCGGGCGACGCGTAGCTTCTATGACATCGGCACTCAGCCACTGGCAAGCTTGCAGGCTCAGTTCATCGATTCCTGGCGACGTGGCGCGGAGTTCGTGCACTACGTAGGGCATGGCAGTCGCAAGGCATGGGCGGCCGAAGAGATTCTGACCGTTGCAGATGTTGCGAGCCTACGGACACCACGTCTGCCGATCGTCACCGCAATGAACTGCCTGAACGGATACCTCCTGCATCCGCTGACACCATCTCTGGGTGAGGCACTCCTGCTGGCACCGCAGGGGGGAGCGGTCGCATACTGGGGGCCAACAGCCGTCACCGGATCGCTGGGCCAACAGCGACTGGCAACTGCGTTCTTCGAGTTGCTGCACGAGGGGCAGCACGGCGTCACGCTGGGGGAGGTGATCCGTGCAGCCAAGCGGCAACTGGGGAACGATTCGCAAGATCGCCGACACCTCGACACCTGGATCCTGCTGGGGGACCCAATGACACGCCTCCGCTAGTCCTGTTGCCATGCGCTAGCGCGGTGCGATTTCAACAACCCGCGGGCTGCACGTCGCAGCCCAGGGCATCCAAGTCCAATTCGAAGCCGCAAGTACCAAACGGGTCTGGCGGTGGCGGAGTGTTCGGAACGCAGAACAGATAACACAGCATCTGAAAGGCGTCAGTGAGCGTGACGGACTCGCTGTTGTTCCAGTCCATTGCATCGAGGCATGTGGCTGGGCCGCCATTGAACAGGTAGTCGAGTACGACGATCGCGTCGCCCACATCCGTGTTGCCGGTGGCGTTGAGGTCGCCACGCTGGAACGCGATCGGCGCGAGATCGATGCGAAAAACATTGTCTGAGTTCTTGCCAGCTACGTAGACGTTCCCCTGTGTATCCGTAGCGACACCGAATGCGCCCGAGAGTGGGTTGGTCATGCCGTCTCCGCTTGCACTGATGACTTCGCTTGTCTCCCCTCCCGGCGGTCGGCGTAGTACGTTGTGGCTGCTGTTGCCAGACACGTAGACTACGTCGAAGTTGTCTACTGTCACCATGTGCCCAGTACAGAGCCCGTCACAGACTCCCATTATCTCGGTGATTCCACCTACCGGCGTGATACGAAACACGTTGCTCGAGCCGTTGCAGGCGACGAACACATTGCCCATTGAATCGGTGGCGACGTCGTAGGCACCGTTGAGGCTGAACCCTGGACCCGCGCCGGTACTGTCAATTATCTCCGAGACTGTTCCACCTGGCGTTACTTTCAGCACGTTATCAGAGCCGTTGCAGGCAACGAACGCGTTGCCAGCCATGTCCACTGCGACGCCATACGGGGTCGTCATCGACATCGGGCCCAGTGGATTGGGTGTGATGACTTCCGACACAGCGCCTCCAGGGGTTACCTTGAGCAGGTTGCCGGAGACGTGTCCTACGACGAAGACGTTGCCGGAGGCATCGACCGCGACACCTCTCGGACCATTCAATCCAGTCCCGACGTTGTCCAGAATCACAGAAGGCGTTCCGGCTTCGATCTTGTAAACGCGATTACTGCCGAAAGCGCTGGCATAGACGTTATCAGCGTCATCGACTGCGACGCCCCAAGGCAACAGGAACTCGATGCCAGGCGTAGCGTGCGACAGGAGCTCGCTGGCGATGCCTCCCGGTGTGATCTTCACGAGATTGTTACTGACGGAGCCGACTACATAGACGTTTCCAAGCGAGTCCACGGCGACTCCCTCGGGACCCTCGAGCAATCCGGCGCCCAGTGTGTTCATGTCGACGATTTCTGTCACAACTTGAGCAGACAACAACGCCGAATGCGTGACCATGCAGGCCAAGCACCAGCCGATCGATAGCAGCGGTTTGTTAAGCATGGGTGCCTTCCAGAAGTTGTTCTGCGGATATCCTACGCGGAAGGCTATGGAGAGTCAGTTCCTGATCGCGAAATACTCGAACCCGTTCGAAGAGTGAGTGTTACACCCACAGGTCTTGGCCTGGTTGACCGGTGCTCGGTAGCCCCGAGCCGCTCGCCACGAGACCTTCTTTGCTATTGATTCGCGTGGCGACGATCGGATAGTTCAACGGTCCTAGCGTTGACTCCTGCCATCGAGAAGGACCGTTCCTGTGCCGTCACTGCCAGATCTCGGATCACTGCAAGAGATTGCGAGGCTCGTCGCCACGTTCTACGCCCGGGTCGCGGTCGACGATCTACTCGCTCCCGTGTTCGTTGAGCAAGCGGCGGTCAATTGGGACGAGCATCTCCCGAAGATCACAGCGTTCTGGTGCAAACTAGAGCTTGGTATTCCAGGCTTTCGGGGGGCACCCACGCAGGCGCACGCAAAGCATGCAGCCGTAGAGCCGTTCCGCGCCGAGCAATTCGAGCGTTGGATCCAACTGTTCCATGACACCGTCGACGCCGGATGGGCAGGAAATCACGCAGATTCGATCAAGGAACGTGCAGTCATGATCGCAACAGTGCAATCGCGACTCGTGCCCAATGCCGAGGAGTGGGGCGTGCTGAGGCAATAGTACGGCTGTTGCCTCGCTATGGACCGCGTTTGCGCGCGACAACCGAGTAGAGATGCCAGTGCTTGTCTGGCCCAGACGCCTGCGGACCTACTTCATCGCGCTCTTGGAGCTCAATCATCTCGAAGTCTTCAAACAGCTGCAGCAGTTCGGCCTTCCCGTGAGCGGTCAGCGTTGCCCCAGAGCGCAGCCATTCGTCGTTGGGACCGAGGAAATGCCCCGAGAAGATGCCGTCTGCGGCCAGCCGGTCCGACAGCTGTGGCCACAGCCGCGCGAAATCTGCCGGAGCCGCGAAGAACAAGCTGAGGCTGGCATTCACGTAGTCACAGGGTGGAATCTCGACGCTGGCGAAGTCGACGGCGGCCGTGGCTAGCTGCGAGCGCAACTCGGGCGCCGTCGCCGCCAGTGTGCGGTCGATCGCTTCACGCTCGCGGTCGAAGGCGAAGACGGCGAAGCCCGCCTCTAGGAGCGCGATCGTGTCGCGGCCAGTCCCGCAGCCCACGTCGATAGCCAGCTTCTCGGCCGGATCGCGATCGTAGTACTCGAGCCCGGCCACAAGCGTCGGTCGCGGTCCCGATCCAACCTTCGTGTAGAAGTCGCTCCACTTCGGCGTACTCATCGTCGGCTGCCGTTTCGGCGTTCTATGGACATGGCGGGTAGTTGGCGCAATCGAGCGCGTCTGGCGTGGGGTCTGGCCCACACGTTACGAACGGCGCCGATGGCAGCACCGGTGGGTGTGGTGGCTTCAAGAATGCGAGGTGAAAGACGGCATCGGCGATGTCGACGTTGCCGTCGTCGTTGGAATCGCACGTGTCGAGGCAGGATGGTTGGCCGCCATGGAACAGGTAGGTGAGCAAGAAGACGGCGTCGGCGATATTGACACTGTTGTCGGCGTTGCAATCGGATCGCTTGAAGTCGACAGCTCTCAGCGGCGTTGCCAGGATCACTGTCAGAAGAGCTACTCGGACGAATCGCATCGCTACCTCCCTCAATCAACTACCTGGGAATCGGTGCCACGACTGCTGCATTCTAGCAGACACGTTCACGCCGTTTCAGGGGTTTCCCGGTAACGGTCGCGTAACTGCGTGTAACCAAGGCCGGCTTTGTCGTGGTCCAGAGTCTGGTGGCTGAGTCGGCGCTATCGCCACGGGCTTCACGGGCGGGCCGGTACGAAGCACAGCAAGCTCATGAGAACGATCGGGACGCCAACGATCAGCGATCCGTAAAGCCAGATGTTCGCGCCCAGCGTCTCGCATCCGCACACTGAGTTGTGGAAACGCATGCTGCTCGCGAAGTCCGCGGTGACGGTAGCGCGCACAGGGACACCGTTGGAGCAGTGGAAGTGTGTCCGCTCGCCAGCGCGAAACGCCAAGCGCAGCGTTTGCTCGCCGAATTCGACGCGGGCGCAGACTCGACTGCCTGGCTCTGCCTCCGCGAGGACCGCGTTACTGACTTCACAGCCGTGTGCGTTGGGGTAGCGGATAACGAACTCTCCGGTCGTGCCCACTGTGCCGTCGAGGGACAGCAATATCTCCTCGCCGGCTGCTCGGTAGATGCGATCGACGCGCTTCGCCAAGAACCACGCATGTAGGATTACTGCGGCGATGCTTGCGATCACACACGTGGCAGCGACGTGACGAATCTTCACCTGAGCTCCCGGTTCGCGCGTTGCACCAGCGAATATTGTCGTCCGGACGGGCTACTACGCTTCTATTCAAGCACACACCGAACCCACGCCAAGTGACGATTTCTCATCTCTTTCGCAATTGAAGGGTCATCGCTCTGTACGACGATTGTCTGCAGCAACAATACACAACCGTCGCGATAGAGCGCCGTCCAGATCGCGTCGAACTGAATCTTGCCGTAGGTCGACCGCCCGTACGCCGTGAAAGTCTCTGGGATCTCTTTGCGGATAGTATCCGTCCGTGAGTTGCCGTGTTTGAGGTTCGCACCGCTTACTTCTTGGACC
>JBCCHQ010000132.1:0-18093 GCA_039028735.1 Planctomycetota bacterium
CCCAGATGTGAAAGTTTAGAACACTTTTGAGCCCTGTTGCGGTTATTGCCATGGCCGACGGGTTTTTTGTCACAATGAGATCCACCCAAACAGAAGAAGGGATCCACTTCTTTGCTCGGACAACCAAGCTTCGATCCCGAGATTCATACTCCGCAATCGCTCTTCCACATCGCGAATAACAGTACCGATCGATTCGGTTTCTTGGTGGAGTGCTGCAGCAGAGTTGGCCAGCTGATCGAGTAATTGTCGAACGTCTTCGTCGGGCATCGGACCTCCTAACGCTGGGGGCATTGTAGCGGCCCCGTACCGGCAGCGCGAAGACTGCTCCACGACAGGGACAGACGCACTTCTCCGGCTGCGGCTGGGATGCCCTCCTAGAACGTCCAGGCGGTCTGTACGTACATCGCCAACGGGTCGCCCGAGTTTCCTCCGGCTACGTCGCGCGGAAACTCGCCGCGAATCAGGTAAGCGCAGCCGCACTCGAATCTCACGCTCTTGGGGATGATGTCCCAACGCAGACGCCAATCAAGCTGGTGACCAAGGAAATCCCCGGAGTCACCACCGGGGTCCTGGAAGCCAGAGGTAGTCCAGGCGTCGCGCTGCGCCGCCAGCCAGAAGGGGCGATAAGCCAGAAACGATGAGACCGTACTGTGCGGCTTGACCTCGATCCGAAGACCCGGCGACATGATGTTACTGCGCGCAAACGCGCCGTAGATACCTGTAGGGCCATACTCGAATCGGCGCGCGCCAAAGAGAGTGTCGAAGCGGCCGTTGCGACTATCCCCGGGACGACGGTCGCCGCTGGCATAGTCAAACTGGAGGGCGATCCGTGGGCTCCATTCTGCAGCGGTCGTGTACCCCAGCGTGCCGTGCAAGTAGTACGCAAAGTGCTCGAGGCGTGCAGCTGTCGGCGCCGTGCTCAGTCGCGAGTTGCCGAACTGAAGCACGGTCTCTACCTGGAAGTCGACGTTCTCGGCCGAAGGCTCGCGATAGAATCGGCATCCAGGTGTGTAGAGCTCGCGATCTCGGGTGGAGCGATCGGAAGTGTCTTCTTCACTGAGCCCGAAGAAGTAGAATTCACCGCGGACTCCGTCTCCCGACTCGGGGCTGCGCGCAAACAGACCCCAGAAGAACACTTCTTCGTCTTCCCGGTCGAACTCTGCCTTGTTGTCACGGAGCTTACTGGAGTCCAGCGGTCGTCTCTGGATCGGGAGGGCAAACATCCATTGAGCGCGCCAGCCTGAACTGTGTTGGACTTCACCTTCGAGGCCAGTGAACGCGTTGATCGTGTTGCGGTAGCGATTGCGCGCAACCAGTCTGCGGCTACCGAAGTCTACAGTGATTCGACCTCCGCGTACGTGTCCCTTGTACTCGTCCGACTCGAATGGGACTTTCACGTATGCCTGGAGTAGCTCTACCGGGTTCACAGATGACGTGCCGACGGGCGTGTTGTTGTTGTCGTCGTAGGCTCGCGAGTCCTGCAGCTCGGCACCGATCACAAAGTCTTCTGTGTGGTACTGTCCGTGCAGCAATGTGCGGATCGGCCAGAGATGGGCATCTCCCTCGCGACCGCTCCGGAACTGGTTGATCACGGACTCGTACCGCTGCCGATGGCTTCCTGTAATGCGAATATGGTCCGGCAAGCCCAGCGCTTCACTCAGGCGCCACGGTCCGCTGCTTGTGGAGCTCTGAGTCGTTGGGGCTTGGTTATCGGCAGCGGCTAGCCATCCCAGCGCGTAGTTCAGCCGCACAGAACCAAGGCTCCTGGCGGTGGTGACATTTGGTTCCGCACACGCCTGGTGAGTTAGAAGCGTCAGCCCGAAGGCACATACAAGAACCGCTATGCGGTGCATAGGGAAGCAGTGTTGCAAGAACATCACAGTGTCCTTTCTTCACAGGCATGGGAGTGCCCGCATTGTCAGTATCTACTGCAGGGGATGCTCGGAGGAGGAGCGCCCACGATGACCTCGACTACAAGGTGACGACCGTCTCTTGTGTAGGTCGCCGTCAGCCAAAGGGCAGGCGCCCGAGGTAGTATCGATTGAGCCGTGTTGTGAGCATGGCACGAAGTAGAACGTGGAAGTGCGCGCTGGTCAAGCGGCAGCTGTCGCCTCGTGGCGGCGGGGCCCCGTTGAGGTGGGACTCGGGGTGGAGCGAGGCTGTCAGTGGCGGGACTTGAAGCTGGGCGGGTGGTGTCCGCTAGCACAGTGCAGACTTCCCGGCTGCGAGGGGGCCAACCCTCGCAGACCAGGAAATCTGCACATGCTTGGTTCAAGTCTACGGACAGTGTGCGTAGCCAGTACAGCTCAGTCCGTCGACCGACGGGTCCGTGCCGCAAAGGTCTGGCGCCAGCCACACGAGCGCCGGCCCAGTTGGAAACAAGACATTCAGCATCGCGACTGCATCGGCAATGTTGAGGCCACCATCGTCGTTTGCGTCGCAAGCACTGTCGCAGTCCAGAGGCTGTACCGGCGGTGCTGGTGGAAACAGGAAGTTCAGCAGCCGGACCGGGTCGGCAATGTTCTTCGATCCATCATTGTTGCAATCGCCGCGTTGGAAGTTCGCGGCGATGGGGGAGAAAGCCGCGAGGTAGGCCGCGACAAGCGCGTCTTGGTCGCCGCCAAAGCCGCCGAGTTCCCAGCTGCTCGTGACCATGATCGATCCGTTGGCATGCACGGCGATCGTGCCCGTGACATAGTCTGGCTCGCTTGTCATTGAGTCGTCGTGGTTTCTCCAAATGGGTTCGACACTCGTAACCATCGGATCCACAGTCACGAGATCGGCCAGTAGCAGATGATCTGTGAAGTCACTGCCGAAGGCTTGGTCCTGAGTGTAGTCGACGGCAAGGTTGGCGCTGAGATCCAAGCCTGCTACCGGAGCCAATTGCCCATTCATAGCGGTGAAGGAGTCGTCGCCGTCGGCAGTCGGCGAAGCGTCTGTCGCAAGTGAATCGACACCGTCGAATTCGTCGAGGAGACTTACCACATGGTTGAAGCCATGGTGATCTACGGACTCGAAGTAGATGCTTCCAGACGTATTCAGCAGATAGTTGCCAAGTAGGTCGCCTTCCGCAGCCGTGAGCCGATAGTCGTCAGGAAACGTCCCCGTCATGACCCAGACAGTCTCGTACAGCGAAAGATCGAGGCACACATAGGAGTCGAAGTCACTGACTCCCAGTAGGGCGACGGTCCGGCCGTTGCTCGTTAGTGCGGTCGCAAGCGCTGCGGCACTATCGATGTCGCCGAAATCACCCCCACTCTGCAGGCCTTCGAGAGCCAGTACTAGGTCTGTGGCGACTCCTGGAGTCGGCGCAATGGTCGTGCTGCAGGTTCCCATGATCGATCCGCCCAGCGAGCATGCAGCGACGATCTCATAGTTGTTGGTGCCTGGAGTAGGAGAGAAGAGGCTGAAGGCCGTTGTACCAGGCGCGAGCAAGCCTGACACGTCGACACCGTTCTCGAGCACCGTGTACCCCGTGGCAAGAACATTGTCCGTCCACGCAACGTCCAGCGTATCGACCATGCAGTCGTAGATGCACGTCACGCTGCCAACGCCTCCACAGTCGATTGCGATATCCAGGATTCCAGTACCCGCGGCGCCAGCAAAGCCGCCCACGACTACGGTGTAGTCCAGCCCCATGGTGAGGTGAGCAGTGATCTCCGACTGGGTGCTGCAGAAGTCGTCGTTGCAGGCGAGAGGGCCTGCCTGCGGTGGGCAGGTCGAGCCCTCGAAGACCATCAGGGCGGTGTCATAGCTGCTACCACAAAGAGAGAAAGTGTGTAGGTTCGTCGTGCTCGGAGAGAACGTGTACCACAAATCGGGACCGCCGCCACCCGCGCACGTCCATGGCGCATCAATCGTTGACTGTGTTGTGTCGAAAGCGGTCGGGCCCGGACCAATCGAAAGGGCAGAAGCGCAGGTCACCGGTTTGCACTCGACGCTGACATCGTCGTCAGCCTCGATGCTGAACTGAACCATCGTGGGCGTCCATACTCCTGTGTAGGCTGCAGGGACGGTGATCTGGAGTTTTGCCCCGCAGACTCTCAGCGTACCGTCATTGATGAATTCAACGTCTTTTGTGACGGAGGGCACACCTGGGCCGGTTCCAGGCACACCACCACCGACATGGTTGCCCCCGGCAGGTGTCGTGAAGAACTTTCCGGTACCACCGAAGCCAGTAACGAATGTAGATCCACCGGTTGCGGTTGGCGTCTTCCAATCAAGGGTCCAAGGCATGTCTAGACCTGGTGTACCGAGGCCACTCGTTGCATTGCCAAAGACCTGAAAGCCAATGGTCTCGTCCTCATCGATGAGCGTGTCAGTCAGCGCCAGTGTCTTGTCGAAGCAGATGTTCAGGCACAGTACGGCACCCCCGGCGAGGCCAGCAGCCGACGGAATGGTAGCGTTGGGACTCAACGTCCACGTGTCTCCGCTGATCTGACCGGAGCTCAAGGCTACGTTGATCGTGCGCTCCACCGGTGTGACTGCCATCTCAACCACGAAGCGATCGATGGACATGTTGTTGACTGCACCGGCTTTGATCTCGACCGTACGGATCGGATCTGAAAGTGAGTCCGACTGATTGTCGTCGAAGATGTCTAGCTCCACCCGGCCGTCGGAGTACTGGCGTACGCCGGCCACTACGGCGACATGTCCAGCAAGGTCGAGCTCTACGTCCTTGCCAGCGTTGACGGCAGCCATCACGGCAGCGATGTCATTGGCGGGGATGAACATGGTCATCAAGGACCCCTGGTAGTGAGCTTGTTTGACCATTGGCCAGTTCGCAGGAGTGCCGTCAGCATCTGTTGTCCCCAGGATAGCGCGAAGGTCGCCAATGCTGGTTGCGACGCTGGCGGGGAGCATCGGCTGGCCAGCAGCTTGCAAGTACTTGAGACTGTTCGACACTGCGCCCGGCGCGCATTCGTTCGTTGTCTGCACTTGGTTCACGAAGCTGCCGATGTTCGGCAGCTTGGCTGACGCAACGACCGTAGCGGTGTTGCCTCCTAGAGGCGCGGCGGGAGCGCCGGGAGTCCCAAGGTTGACACCTCCTTCGCCACCGATCTGGTATCTGAGGTCGAATACGGATGCGGGGAGCAGCGTTCCCGCGGGGATCGTCGCCATGGGGATTGGAGTGATGCTGCAGGCGTAGCCCAAGGAAGCCACATCTGTGCCAGCGGGAACGCCCAGGTCGAAAGTCGTTGTGACAACTTGCGGGACCGACACACCATACGGGCTGCCAAGACCCATGTTGCGCACCACCCAGGCACCATCCACGTTGAGGTTGAAGTACATCGGGCTGGAGTAGCCCACATAGGGGATCCTCACTCGGCACCACGAACTATCATTGGTCGTCGTCGTGATTCCGTGCCAGTCCAATTGCCCAAAGCTGAGGCCCGGCGTGATCATCAATGTTCCGGATGCTCCTGTCGGCGTGCTTGCGGTCGAGCCTCCGACCCGAATCAAGTAGATCGCGCCTGGCGTGGTCATGACAGTGATCTTTGACTCGCTGCCAGGGCAGTCGTTGGAGTTGTCATTGCACGCGACCAAGTTGGACACGGTCTGCGGACAGCCGTCATAGACCTCCAACTTCGTGTCGAAGCTGCTGCCACAGGTCGACAGCGTTGTCTCTGGCGATTCAGCTGTGAACTGGAACCAGATGTCTTGCGCGATTGGGTCTGAGAGCCACACCGCGTCACAAAGGTTCGCACCTGGCGCGACAACGGGTTCGTACCCCAACTCAGTAAGCGCGGACGTGGAATCGAAGCCGACTTCGACACAGGCTCCCGGTGGCACGATGAGAGGACTCGTACATGTATCATTGGGATGTTGAGCCGCGAGGGGCTCGGAAAGACACAGCAGGGCCAAGAAGCAGAACGTGATACGCATCAGGGAATCCCTCCCAGGATAGGACTGGTGCCTTCTCAGCGAACGGAAGACACGACCAAACCGAGCGCAGCAGAGCGCACAGAGCCAGAACGCATTGGGGGTGCTCACGACCGGTTCGCCACGAATCGGGCTACGATGAGGCCCCTACCCTGTAACGCGTACGGTGCGGTCGAACCTGCAGCACGAATCTGAGAATTGTTCGTGCGGTGGGCGGGCTTGGCTTGAGCCGAGTCCGGTGGGGCCTGTTTCGACCCCACATAGTCGCTTCTTTGGTCCGCTCCCTATCGGGGCGGTACTCTCAGGAATCTCTGTTGGAAGGTTGCAGCAGAAAGTTTGGAGCGAACGGCTACTCCGCTCCTGGCGCAATCTGTGCGAAGCTACCACCGTTCATGATCGCCAGGTCTCGCATCCACTCTGCGCCCTCCGTGTCGTCGCCACAGAGAATCGTATCGATCGGAATCCGCTGCCAGTTGGCTTCGGCCACCGTCGTAGTCTCCGTTGTTCGCCCCGGACAATTGGGTGCGCCATCGGCCAAACAGACAATGCGCTTGTAGCGCCGTCGACAACTGTTCGCGATCTCGAGGCACGCGTTCAGCCCATCCGAGAAGCATGAGCTACCACTTGCATCCAGTGAGCGAACCCACGCGATGGCGCGCTGTTTTTCTGATGAGGTGGCGAGTACCGCCGTGGGGTGGAACTTCTTGGGGCTGGTCGAGAAGCCGACAATCCCAAACTTTGCGCGGTGGCTGAGTGACCGAATAGCCGCGATCAACTCGGCCTTGAGAGTGTCAAGGCGTGTCGGCGTCCCAGTGTCCATCCTCTCCGATGTATCGATCAGCCAGAAGAAGGTGTCCGCCTCGTAGACGCTGTTGTAGAACTTGATGATTCCCGGATCGGCTTCCTGGAGGCAGACCTCCTGGGCGGCTTCAGCACCATGCTTGTTCTTTGCCATGAACTTGGATTCGTCGTCCAGTGATCGGCAGCCACACATGACGCTGCTGAGCCCAGTGACCAAGACTACGAGGCAGCAGTAAGAAAGCTTCATAGGATCCTTCCGTTTGTCTTGATTCGTTCAGCTCGAGTGATCGGCAGAACATCTATTCACAGGACGGATCCCATGAGTGGATCACGCGTAGAGACTCGGTTGTGCCTGCGAGAGCGACGTGCCCCGCGGAGGTTCGTGGAGCGAAGCCTCAGTCGGCGTAGCGCTCGACCTCGTCCACGAAGCGTTCGTACCCGATCTGGCGACAAAAGCCTGTAAGAGTCTCTTTGTCCGCGCCGCGCCAGCGAAGGTCTGCTAGAGATTCTGCGAGCGGCACATCGCGACGTAGGGTCGCAAGCTCGCGATAGAGTTCGACCTCGGCCTCGTGTTCGCCGAGGATTGTCGCCAGCGCGGCGGCCCCGCGGATCTTGACGTTCCAGTCGGCGGGGTCCGGTGGGATGTCTTCGAGGTGGTTATAGCGGGCCAAGATGGTCGCCGCAGACTTGGCTCCCCAACGCGGAACCCCTGGAATGCCATCCGCGGCATCACCGACGAGAGCGAGGTAGTCGGGGATCGACGCGGGTGCGACTCCGAACTTCTCGCGCACGCCGTCAGTGTCGAGGGTCCGATCTCGGATCCGATCCCAGCACACGACTTTGTCGTTTACGCATTGCGCAAGGTCCTTGTCGGGGCTGCAGATGACGATCTGCTCGACGGAGCGTTGTTTGCCAAACTGAACGGCTGCGGTTGCGAGCGCATCGTCGGCTTCGAATTCGATCATCGACCAAACCACGATCCCGAGCGCCCTCGCGGCTTCTTCGACCAGCGGGAACTGCGAAAAGAGTTCCGGTTCGATTCCCTCACCGGTCTTGTAGCCGTCGAAGAGTCGGTTGCGAAACGACTCGACGACGGTGTCGAACGCCACGGCTATGTGGGTGGCACCGTGGTTCCTTATCAGTGAGTGGAGGCTGCGCAGGAGTCCGCGTGTTGCCCCCACTTCCTGGCCATCGCCGGTTTGCGCCGAAGGCATCGCGAAGTAGGCCCGAAACAGCTCGAAGGTTCCGTCGACGACATGGACTTTCATGCACGGATTGAAGCGGATTTGTGCGCGAAAACCTAGAGCACAAAGAGGGCTTTGTGCCGTGGGTTCGTTTCAGTGAGGAGAGATTCGGTAGCAACGGACGCCGTAGCTGTGGGTCACGAGGATGTGACGTTGCCCCTGTGAGGGTAGCGATTGCGACTCGACAGCAGGAACCACCGTGACCGTTCCGTCCAGCGGGGCACTGCCTCTACGTGCGGCGCGGCGTCCACGGGGCTTGGGATTGCGCCCGGCATCGAATGATGCGAGTCGGATCTGCCGCTCACCACCCGCGAACGGCAATAGATACAGGCCTGCCTCGCTGGCGTAAACAAGTCCCGCTGCAACCAATGCGGGTCTTGCTCGTAGCGGCTGCTCCAGCGCGTGCGTGACTCCGTCTGCATCGATATGGTCCTCCGGCACGATCACGCATTCGTCGGAGTCACAAAACACGACTCGATCTTGCCAGCGACCCAGGCTGTACCCCGGTGATCCCGACGCTTCGCGCCATTGACGGACGCGACCATCGCTGCGGTCGAACAAGAACGCACGTTCACTATCCAGCGGCGTCGCCAGGATACCGCCGCGAACGGCAACTAGTGGATTGCGCAGCCACACGCAGCGGTTGCGATGCGGGTACCGGAGTCTGCGGCGCTCCTCGATCGTCAACGAGCGCAGCACAGAAAGGTAGTGGGTCAACCAACGGACTCGTCCCTCACCCAAAGTCAGGGCGGCGCAGACGCCGAGGTTCGTGCTCACATACAGCGACGCGCCATCCAGCAGTAGGTCGCCCATCTGCGGTTCGAGCGCCAGTTCCCCGAAGCGTGTTAGGTCCACTTGGCCGCTGACAAGAAGGGTCTTCCAAAGCACGCGGTTCTTGGCAATGTCGAAGGCGACACAGTAAGCGTCAACGAGTCCCTTCTGGCACCAGCCCAGCGCGTACAAGCGTTCGCCGATCAGTATTGGGTCGCTGTTGAAGCTCAACTGCCGTACCGTCGGATCATCCACTTTGGAGCTGTCCCACAGCTTTGTTGGGTTCTTGGCCGCGAGGTTCCACACGGCGAGTGCACGTTTTGGCACAGGCACCTTGATCAGGCCGGAACTACGCCCGCGCCCCAACTGTCGAGACGCGGATCGCAGATAGCTGCAGGCGAGCGTCTTCCTTTGGCTCGCCATCGCTGGGAACCACAATCGGCTGGTCTCACGGTAGCTTTGCAGAGCCTTCGGCAACGACCATTTGCGGCATTGCCCCGTGTCGATCTGAAACTCGAGGAGGTGTCGCGCTGACGCAGCAACAACGGTGTTGCCCATGCCAACGACTCTGGCTGCATACGGGCTCCGCTGCGAATACCGGTCGACAAGCCGATCGGGATCGAAAGTGTCGTTGCTCGACCAGACGAGATCTACTTCGATTCTTGTCTTCTTCGACGCCTTTGCGTGGGGCGACGGTTCGTCGGACTTCTCAGCGTGACCTGTCGGGACCGGTTGTGCGGGGACAGCGTCTGCCTCGAGCGACCACCCACGCCAGTGCGCGTTCGGATGGCTCGACTCCCAAGAAGCCAACAGCTCGAGCCGACGATCGAAGTGCTGGCGAGTCTTGACCGGCAGTCCAGCGCGTGGAAACAGCTGCCAAGCAACGATGGCTCTGTCGCTTCGTCCTCGTTCCAACCACAGATCGCCCGCCATCAGCGCTGCTTGCCATGCCTCGGGAAGCAAGGGGAAGCGCCGCGCAACTGTCAGGAGCGCCTCCGGATCCTGGCCCTTGCGCGCGGCTTCGTAGTGCGAACACCCAACCAGGCCGTAGATCTCTTCGTACGCGCTGAGGTACGCAGGCGACGCAAAGAAGAGGGCAAGGGTCCGTTGCTCCAGCGCTTGATAGCAGCGGTAGTCATTGGGGGAAGCCTGATGTTCGACTGCAACGAGCTCGACCGGAACGAGGCTGCGCTGTACGAGCGTTTCCTCGTGGAGTGCCTGCAGACGCCGCAGTCCGTCGTCGATGCGGCCTGCTTGCAGCATCGCTTGGCACTCGCGCAGTTCCAACACGGCCAATGGACGGAGATTGCTGAGTATCGCACCCTCCACTGGCAGGGACGCGAAAACGGTGACGCAGGCGAGGCACCACCGAAACCATAGCAGGCTTGCGATTCTCATGACCGCAGCATAACGCCCGCCGGAGTGGTCACAAGGGCGTGGTGTCGACGTCGAGGGGAAGCCAGCAAGGAGACAGCCCAAAGTGGGGAGGCCAAGGTGGAGGCCAAGGTGGAGGCCAAGGTGGGCAGGCCAAGGGCGGCGGCGATAGTCGCGGCTCATTCGCCGTAGCCGACCAACTCCACGTAGCCAACTCCGCTGAGTTCTTCGTCAGATTCACCCGTGCTAGCCAGGCTTGTCACGTCGACGGCTCCCTCCCAGTAGATCGTGCCCAGTCTGAGCTCTTGACCGGGTAGTGCAGGCGTTACTTGCAGCTCGAGGCCTGCTGACGGCACGATGATTCGCCACCCGGAAGGATAGGTGATCCCGGTTTCGGGACTCTTCCACCTACCCGTGGCTTCGAGTTCGAACTGCGACGCAGTGAGCTTCCTCGAGCTACCGTCGCCTTCGATCACGACGCCGGCGCTGAACGGATCGATCGAGCCGTCGGCGCGTCGTAAGTGGTAGACCATCACGTCTCGCCCATCGCTGAGCTGGAGTGCGAACCAATCCCAGCCGACTAGCTCGTCGTCGAGGACGCTCGTGCTCCACTCGCGGTCGAGCCAGGCGCGCCCAGCGATCTTGTGCTGTTTGTCGCCGACGGTGACGCTGCCGCGGGCCGTGAGGCGTGGATACGAATAGTAGTGCGATGCTTGCCCAGGCTTGCTGCCTTTCGCGCTGTAGCCAGCTTCTCCTTGCAGCACTCGTCCCTTCTCGCTTGTCAGCTCGAGCTCGATCGCGACGCCGTTGTCGGCAGCGTGCAAACGCAGTGGTAGGAACGACTGACCGGTCGATTGGACCGACCACGATTCGGTCCATACTCGAAACGGCTCGGTCGTGCAGCCGGCGAGGCCAGCGGCTCCCCGAGCGACGCGCTCGAAGGCGTGAAACTGTCCCGAGGCGACATCGGTTACCGCGAAGTGTGCGAGGTACGTCTGCCGCGTGCGCCATGTAGACGCGCTTGCGGCGACGCTGCTGGACCCCGGTGGTGCCTGGGCCACCCGAAAGAACGTGAGTTCGAATCCGAAGCGACGCCCGTTCTGATCCTGCAGGTTCCCCGTGAAGTACCACCACTCGACCTGGTGGTCTTCGTGCGGGCCATGATCGTGGGGGAAGCGCAGCGCGACCGCGGGACTGGCGCGCGTGTAGCGCGGGTCGGGGTCGCCAGAGAAAATCTTGGGCACCGCACCGCCAAGGTTCTCGTCGGTTGGCGGGGGGGTGCATCCGCTGAGCAGGATCGTGGTCCAGATCGCTAGCGCAGCCCCGAGTAGCCGTGTCATTACTCTCCCCTCAGGACGCGAGCCGGAAGGAGTGCAGCGAAGCGCCGAGCCGGATACAGCCCCGCGACCAGCGCGCTCCCGACCGACCACAAGACGGTCTCGAGGACCAGCCAAAGATCGATCGATAGTAGGATCGTCCAACCGAACGAAACGCGATTCACGACGAGTGTCATCACGGCAGCGAAGACTAGTCCAAGCGGAATCGCGAGCAGCCCGGCGATCAAGCCGAGGAAGCCGGTCTGTGTCAGCACTAGCCTGCTGAGTCTACGTGGCGTAAGGCCGTGCGAGCGCAAGATTGCAATCTCGGTGGCTCGTTCCAGCTGGATGGCCAGCAGTGCGCTGAAGATCCCAATCGTCGCCACGATGACTGCAAGCAACCGGAACACCCGCGTGATCGTGAACGTCCGGTCAAAGATCTCGAGGGTTCCTTCTCGCATGGATCCGGTCGGTGCGACGCGGATGTCATGATCGTCTGCCGCTGTGCGCAGCATCGTTGCCAGCTTGTCGACATCTGCGCCTTCTTCAGCAAACACGGCGATTGCAGTCACGGCCCGATCGTCCCACCAGCGGTCGTAGACTTCACGCGGCAGGGCGACGTACCCAGAATCGGACGAATAGTCCGAGAAGACACCAGCCACGCGAAACGGTTGTTTCCCGCGGTCGGTTCGTAGCTCGAACGTGTCGCCGACCGAAAGGGCGCGGCGGCGCGAGAACGGCTCTGAGATCAGCACCTCTTCGCGAGCGATCAGCTCGCTCCACTCCTCTGCGGGGTCGCTGCCGTCCATGAGGCGCAAGCCGCTCGGGCCGCCGTCTGGGAGGCCAAGCGCGGCGATGGTCGTTTCGCCTTCGGCTTCTCGCAAGTGAGTGACGCGGTTCGTATGCACTTGTCGCACGCCGGGCGCTTGCTTGCACGCAGTTACGAAACTGGGAGGCAGCGGTACCTCGCTGCCACGACGAGCAACCAGCCCACGCGTCGAGACGTAGACATCACCAGGGAGTGTCGTGCCCAGCCAGTCGATGACGGTGACCCGAAAGCTGTCGATCATGACGCCCACGCCCAGCGACATTGAGAAGGCCAGAGAAAGCGCGGCGATCGCGACGCCGGTTCTACTGAGATGTCGTGAGACTCCGCGAACGGCCAGTACGCCAACGGCCCCGCCGAGCATTCGCGCAAGTGGTGTTGCCAGCCATGCGCACAAGATCGTGAATGCGGGTGTTGCCAGAGCGAAGCCAAGCAGCAGCAGGCTCAAACCGGTGTAGCCACCGATAACGCTGTTTGTCTGCATGGTAGCGACGCAACCGGCAGCGACCAGCGCCAGGGCGACTGCGGTACGCACCCATCGGCTCACGAAACCGCTTTCGGCAGAGGATCGCAGCAATGAATGTCTTGGCTCGATCAACGAGGCTTCGATGGCGGGGCGGATGCCAGCGACGAGTGTCGCGCCAAGGCCGAGCCCGATGGCAACCAAGAGTCCGCGCGTCGACACGCTCACATCCTGCACCGTTGCTGCGAAGTAGAGATCGCGCAGCGATGCAGAGACGACGTCGATCAAGCCTGTCCCCAGGCCGATCCCGAGTGCAATTCCCAAGGCTGTTCCGACCACGCCGAGGCCGAGGCATTCACCGAGAACCAATCGCAGGATCTGCCCGCGGCTGACCCCAATGGCGCGCAAGCGTCCGAACAACTCTCGTCGGCGTAACACCGAGAACGTCATCGCATTGAAGATCAAGAACGTTGCGACCACGAGCGCCAGCAGCGACAGCGATCGTAGATTCAGCAGGAACGCATCGGTCATTGCGCGCCGCGTCCGTTGTTCAGCGCCAACCGATTGCAGCTCGCACCCTGGCGGCAGCAGCTCTCTCAGCTGGCTCACGCGTCCGGCTGCGTTGTCGTCGATCCTGACATCGATGCGGTCAAGGTAGCCTTGACGACCGAGCAGCTCTTGCGCAGTTGCGATGTCACAGACAAGGATTCTCTCTCGCTGGCGCCGCTCTAAGTCGGTGCTGGCGACCGGTCGTTGGATCAACGTGACGTCGAAGTTGCGTCCGCGTCCCCGTAGTGTCATTGTCGTTCCGATGTCGAGCCCCAGCTCGGCTGCTGTCGAGTCCTCCATCCAGATGCCACCAGGGATCGACATGAGTTGTCTTCCCAACGCGGCATCGTCTCCCGACGTACCCCGCTGGAACCTGGCTTCGGCTAGCGGATCGATGCCGAAGAGCTGGAAGACGCCCGCTGCGGGTGCAACGGCCCGCACGGACTCCTCGACGACGGGTGCAACTTCTGACCAACCGTGGGTGACGCGTAGCTGTGCATAGAACGTCTCGGGTACGCCGCTGGGACCCCCAACTATGTGATGCGTTGCCCGCCCCTGGGCGCCCGCAAGGGAAAGCTCGAATGCGCGGCGAGAACTCTCGATCGCAATATCGAGGGCGAGTACCAACCCGACGCCGAGCGCTACGGAAAGCGCGCACAGGGCTGACTGCAGCCTGTGCCTACGGAGGTCGCGACGGCTTGCGCGGCGCAGCAGCTGCGTCACTTGCGGGCTTCCGCTTCGGACTCGACCAGGCGGCCCGCCTCGATGCGCAGTATGCGGTCGGCGACCCCGATCATTTCCGTGCTGTGCGTGGCCATGACCAGTGTCTTGTTCTCGCGGCGTACGAGGTCATCGAGGATTCGAACGACTTTGTCGCCGGTCTCTTCGTCGAGGTTGCCGGTGGGCTCGTCGGCCAGAACGATCTCTGGGTCGTGCGCTAGCGCAGAAGCGATCGCGACGCGCTGTTGCTCGCCTCCGCTCAGCCGGTCGGGAAACGCGTCGGCGCGTGTCGCCAGTCCGACGTCGTCGAGCAGCTGCTTTGCGCGCTCCGTTGCCCCTCGGACTCCCTTGAGTTCCGGCCGCAACAGAACGTTCTCTAGTACCGTAAGCGTGGGGACGAGATTGAACGATTGAAAGACCAGCCCGATGTGGTCTCGTCGGATTTCGGTACGGCGACTCTCGGGCAGTTGCGTGATCTCCTGATCGCGAACCCGGATTGTGCCCGCGTCTGGAATGTCGATCCCGGAGAGGAGGTGGAGTAGCGTCGACTTGCCAGAGCCGCTACGTCCCAGAAGTACTACGAACTGTCCCGCGCGTACCTCGACGCTGGTGTCGACAAGGATCGGATGGCGGGAACCAGCCTCTTCGTAGGCGTGGGAGACGCCTTCGAGGGCTAGAACGACCGGGGCCAGCACGACCGGCGGTGTCTCGATTTCGGCACTCAACTCAACTCTCCTCCGCAAGGGGCTTCGTTTGCGTAACCCATCCGGATTCGCAGCGCGACCCGCAACTGAGCTACGCCTGATTGGGGAGAACTAACGAAACAGAGCCGCTTCGACCACGAGTCCAGGACCGAATCCGAGCGCGACGCAGGGGCGAGGCGCACGCGCGCGGACCAGCCGCTCGAGGATAAAGAGGATCGTTGGTGACGACATGTTGCCATGTTCACTGAGTACGGCTCGCGACTCTGTCAATGCGTCGGCTGGAAGTTCGAGGGACGCTTCGACCGCGGACAGGATCCGCACGCCCCCGGGGTGCACGGCCCAGCTTGCGACGTCGCCAACAGAGAGCCCATTGTGGTCGAGCCACGACTCGATCCAGGGCCGCAGAGAATTCTCGATCAAGCTTGGCACCGCGGCAGAAAGGCCCATCGAGAAGCCATGGTCGTCGATCTCCCAGTGCATTGCGTCACGACTGTCGGGGAGCACACAGCTGCCTGACGCCTGCAACGACCATGGCTGCCGATCGGTGCCACCTACCAGAGCTGCTGCACCGTCGGCAAAGATGGAGTTTGCGACCATATGCTGTGGATCGAATCCGTACTGAAAGTGCAGGCTGCACAACTCGACCGCACAGATGAGAACGCGGCGGGTGTCGGGGAGTGCTGCCAGCCCATTGGCCACTCTCAGGCCGTTCAATGCGCCATGGCACCCCATGAATCCGACGTGTGTGCGCTGCACGGTCGGTCGCAGACCCAGTTCACCGATCAACAGGGAGTCGATGCCCGGCGCGAAGAAGCCACTGCACGACACCGTCACGAGTTGGTCAATCTCGTTGGCTTCGCATTGGGCCCGGGCCAGCGCTTCCTGACATGCAGAACGAGCAAGCGGAACGGACTCTCTGGCATAGCGCTGCATCCGCTGCCTTGTCGTGGGGCCGCGGTCTTCCGAGCTCGTTGGCTTCTGGAGGAAAGTCTGCTCTACGCAGCCGTCTGCTCCCTGCTCGAGGATGACGGAATGCCGCGTGTCGATGCCGGACTTGCGGTACAACGCCCTCAACAGCGTGCGCTCGCGTTCATCGCTGCAAGAGATCTCACTGGCCAGCTCGCGCGCGCGCAGTTGCGTGGCTGCCACCTTCGGGAGTGCGGTTCCTATGCCGTGAAGATGAAGAGTCATGGCGACCGCCATCTCAGCGCCGGCCGCCCGAGGCCTGCTACGACGGGTCGCGCGAGCAACGGCGCAAAACGGAGCAAGGCGTGCGTGCTTCGTAGGGCCAACGGGTTTCGTAGCAATCGAGCGATCGTGCGGTTGGTCCGCTGGCTACGCCGCAAGCGCTGCAGCTGTCTGCGCCACTCGTTCTCATGCATCCTTCTCTGCCGCTCAGACCGGGCGTTCGCGACTGCCGTAGCGATGGGCGCGACCGCGATCGCCGACTGAATCGCGTTGCCCATCCCTTCCCCGGTGAACGGTGCGATCGCACCGGCGGCGTCCCCGATCGCGAGGCAGCGGTGCGTCGTCGTGATCGGAGGCTGTGTTGCCAGTTGTGGCGTCCCTCGCCAGCGGGCCATGGATAGTACGTTCTGAAAGTCCGCGCCGCTGTGACGACAGAGTGCAGCGATGGCCTTCTGCGGACCCCCGACGGCGCGCAGCCAAGTAGCCTCGACGGCCGCGGCGAGATGAGTCGTTGCGTTCTCTACCGTACAGATGCCCAGGTAACCGTGCGGACTGCACAGCATCGCGACCTCTCCAGGTGGCAAAGTCAGCAGGTTCCCAGGGACGATCGAACCCAGCCCAACTAGGCCGCGACGGCGCCGGCGATCGCCGCGCTTGTGCAGTCCAGTAGCGACGACGATGACGCGCGCGCGCACGCGTGCTGCTCTACCGTCTTCCAAAGAGTGCACGGTGACGTCGCGCCAGCCCGCGTCGACCTCGGGCTGGGAGCTTGGCGACGCAGGAGGCAGCTCCGCGGCGACTCCCTGGAGCCACGTGCAGCCGGAACGAACAGCGCTGTCTGCGAGTGCCTGGTCGAGCGCGACTCGTGATACGGCGACACCGTCACTGAGTGCGATCTGCGCCTCGCGACCGCGGTAGAAAAGTCGCGTCGATTGCAGCTTTGGGGCACCCATGTCAGCGAGCACTGCACCCAGTTCGGCAGCCTGTAGGGCGCGGACCCCCGCGCCGCTGAGGCAGCCGCCGCAGACTTTCGTACGGGGGAAGGTGTCTCGATCGACAAGCAGGACCGATTGCCCTGCTCCAGCGATTTGCTGAGCCGCCACGGCTCCCGCCGGGCCCGCGCCGACAACGACGGCGTCGAATAGTGATCCGTCCTCAGGCAGCGGTGTCATCTCTTGCTCCTCCAGCTCAGCAAGAATCGGCAAGGAAAAATAGGACGAACGGTTGCGCTGGTCCAACCAGCTGCCGCGGCCAACTTCTGGGCTTCGTCGATCGTGAACGCAGCTTCGACGGACCGTGGGCCATCGACATGGACGACGGGGGACCGTGTCAGCGCTTGCGTCGCGATTCGCGCCAACCAGTAGCCTGGTGTCGATCGGCGCAGGTCGGAAACGAATACTGCACTCGTTGCCGCATCGCGCATGTGTCGAAGTAGCGTTACTGCCGCTTCTTCATCGAGATGGTGCAGGAACAGGGACGCCATCACGACATCGTAGCGCTGCGAGATTGGCGTTTGCACGGGATTGGCGGCGAAGAAGTCGACGTCTGCGCGAGCGCTACGCGCCTGCGTTCGTGCGACGTCGATCGCGGTCGTGCTGATGTCGCAGCCAGACAGCTCGACTGCGACTCCCGCGTTGGCCGCGAGCGCTTGAAGCCGAATCGGCACGTCACCACTCCCCGTCGCTACATCGAGTATGCGCAGAGGACGGTCCACTCCTGCGCGCGCGACATTTGCGATTTCGCGCCAAAGAGCGGTGGCTGCGAAGCTGAGGCTGTTGATGCGCGCGAGCCCCCGGAGAGCATTCTCGTGGAGCTCCCGGTCGAGGTTGGGTTCGTCCATCCACTCGGGCTGTCGGTTGCGCTGTCTGAGGCTTGCTCGCCGAAGCATCGTCACTCCTTCGCCCCGATCGTCTCCGGATCTCGTTGGCTTTGCCAGGCTCGAACTGGCCGAATCGACGGCGATACGACGCGAGCGTCCGGCGCCCCGACCAGGTACCCTTGGGCGGGGTAGAATAGTCCGTCAGAAGAGGAGCGGTTCGCGATGCAGTGGCGATGGTTCATCTTGGCAGCCGTGGCTGCGCTGGGGGTCCAGACCCCTGCCAGCGCGACGTGGTCGATTGTTCTCGCAGACACACGGACGGGGGAGTTGGGAGTCGCCTCGGTCACTTGCCTGGCCCCCTTCGACCTCCTTGCATTGACGCCCGTGATCGTCGTTGACCGGGGCGCTGGTGTTTGCCAGTCCTTTGGCGACTTC
>JBCCHQ010000133.1:0-18083 GCA_039028735.1 Planctomycetota bacterium
ACCACCACCACCCCCACCACCCACACCACCACCAGCAGCAGCCGGCGCCCTCTTGCCAACAAACAGGGAAGCAGAATGCATGTGATGCTTCTGTGATCGTTGTTGTTGTTGTCGTTGATGTTGTTGTTGTAGCGGACACAACGTATCGCTCGACAAGCGGGCGTTCTCGGGCCCACATCTCCCTGTGCAGGCTTGGCTTTACGTCTGCAACTTGCGCAACAGGAACAACGCCCTCGGTCGCGACTGCCGCCAACGAATCGAAACCAACGCGTTGCTGGACGCCCGCGGTTCAGGCATTATCATTCGAACTGTGGTCTGATCGAAACTCAGGTCGTCGCCCTCCTCAGCGGCCACGCCCTGAACTTACAAAACGACAATCCGAAAGAAGGTGGCGGGTGCGAACCTCAATGCTGATGGTGATGCTACTAGTGGCAACGTCGGTTAGTGCGCAGACGAACTCGTTGACGTGCTCGAGCGCAGCGGCTGTCGTCAACTCGCAGGTAACCCTGAGCGTGACGCTCGATCACACGCTCAAGGATGTCCAGGGTTACTCGTTTGGCCTCACGCATGACAACTCGGTCGCAGTGTTGACCAGCATTTCGCAAGGCGCCGCCGCGCTGACAACCAATGCCGGCAGTGGCGCCGAGTTCTTCGATGGCAACATCGCCCCAACGCTACCCGCGGGTGTGACCGGTGGTGGCGTCGTCGCATGTGCGATCAGCCTCGCGCCCCCGTTCGACGTGATCTTGGGCAACTCGGCCAGTGAAGTCGCTACGTTCACGTATGACATTGTTTCTGCAGCGACAACTGCCGTCGACTTCGCCAACGGCCTCGGCACGCCGCCGGTGGATATCATTGTTACTGCCAATGGGGCCACGTCGATTCCAGCGAGCCTCATCAGCGGCTTGATCGACGGCACCGTAGTGCCGCTGGACTTCGTCCGCGGCGATGCCAACAACGATGGCACTGTCGACATCTCGGATGCAGTGTTCATTGCCAAGGCCAACTTCGGCTTCGGCCCGGCGCCAGCCTGCGACAACGCGGCCGACGCGAACGACAACGACATGCTCGCCGTTGGTGACGTCGTGTATGTACTCGCCTACCTGTTCCAAGGAGGCGCGGTTCCTGCAGCCCCATTCCCGAGCTGCGGAGTCGATGGCACCCCTGGCGCATTAGACTGTGCCGCTTCGGTTTGCCCCTAGAAGACAAAGTCTCTTCGGAAAGAGCATGCTCAGGCCTTGGCACCCTTGCACGGGTGCCGGGCTTGGTGCATTCTACAGGGCATGTGTCGCACAACCGCTGTCGCCCTGATCTTCTTGCTCCTCTGCACCTCTTGCCGCCTAGGCCCAGGCAAGATGCCCAACCCGCAGTGGAAACCCGATGTCAACAAGACCCGCTTCGCCGCGGTACCAGCGAACTTCTCGGCTGCTGGGATTCCTTGCACCTTCACAAAGATCACTTGGATCGAAGAAGTCTCGTTCGTGCTTACCCGAATTCCTGATCGCCGCGAGTATGCCTTGAAGGTGTACGGCCGCGCGACAACCGACGACTACCAAGCACTAGGACAAGGGCTGCGCGACCTACCGATCAAACCGCTCGATGCCAGCGGCAAAGAGATCCCCAGCCGTGGCCCCGACGGCTTGTCGTTCCGGGGCCCGCAAGCCGAGGATGGTACTTACCACATCGAGACGACGTTCATCTTCGACAACAGAGACACCCGCCCCGCGTATCTCGCTGTCGGTAACAAAAGACACGAATTGCAACGTCGCTAGGGATCAACGCAACTCCCCGGTGCTGCTCGCGAAGTTGTTGTGTGCAAAGGGGCTCCGGAGATCCTCCGAGGGCCCACGTAGTCGGAACGCTTGCGGGTGGTAGCCTTGTGGCATGACCCTGACGAGCCCAATCTTCATCGTGGGCTGCGGACACAGTGGCACAACGCTCATGCTCTCCATCCTGGGTAGTCATTCGCAGCTCTACGCCATCCCCTACGAAAGCTGGCTCTTTCACCGAAGCGCCACCGAGCAATCGCAGTACGTACAAAGGTTCGAGACGGAGACCAACGCCGCCGGAAAGAACCGTTGGGTCGAGAAGACTCCACGCCACATCCTCGACCTGACACAGATCTTCGCTACATTCGTGGACGCACGTGTCATTCTGATGATGCGCGATGGCCGGGACGTTGCCTGCTCGCTGCGTGCTCGCACAGGAGATCTGCAAGCAGGGACGCAGCGTTGGCTACACGACAACGCGGCCGCTGATCCGTTTCGCAACCGCGAAGACGTTCTTGTCGTCAAGTACGAGGACCTCATTCGCGCCCCTGAAGCAACCTTACGGGTGGTCATGCTCTTTCTGGGCGCAGAGTTCGAGCCCGAACTTATGCAACACCACTGCGCCGACTTCCGCTTCTACGGTGGCCTTGACGGGATGGAGCGGTACCGGGCACAGATCGACGCGTTGGAAGAACAGCCCGACGATGTAACCGGAGAGAACCATCGCCTCTACCGCAGCTGGCAAGCACGGCAGCCGATCTTCGATGGACGAGGCCGGTGGCGCACGCAACTCAGCCATGGCGAACGGGCGCAGCTGCGAGACATGGCTGGTGCGGCACTGATACAGTACGGCTACGAGGACGACAACGACTGGTCCTAGCACACCTGCTGCGGAGGCGGTGGGATTCGAACCCACTCATCGCTGTCTCCAGCGACGTACCCGAGTTCAAATCGGGCTCCTCACCAATTCGGATCGCCTCCATCGCGCAGCAGCTGTTTGTGCGGAGACGGTGGGATTCGAACCCACCAGCCGCTGTCGGCCAGCGGCACACCCGGTTTCCAGCCGGGCTCCTCACCATTCGGATCGTCTCCTTTGATTCTTGAATGCGGAGGGCAAGGGAATCGAACCCTCGTGCCACTCTAGAGTGACAACCGACTTAGCAGGTCGGCGCAGCGAACCAGCATCTGCCTACCCTCCATCTCTCTGTTCTTGTTTCTCTGCTCTCTTTACTCGGCTTCAACTTGCTGGCGGAGCGCAGAGGACTCGAACCCCACGCCATCGGCGCGTACCGCTTTCGAAACGGCCCCGGAACCCTTCCGGATTACGCTCCGCACTGTTGCCTTGAAGCGCTCGCCTGAGTGTTCGTGAAAGCTGGAGTAGGAAAGACCGGAGCGGGAGTCGAACCCGCGCACACGACTTTGCAGGCCGTGTACCTCCCCGGAGGATCCGGTCATCACGTGCTTGTTCACGATCTTCGAAGAACCGACTGGCAGGACACTCGCAGGCAGGTAGGGCACGAAAAAACCTCCCTGAAGCCCACGGGCCCGAGGAAGGTTCTGATCTCTAGATCAACTGGTGAAGAACCTCCCTAGACTCCTCGAGAACACGAGGATTCGTTGCTACACGAGCATGAACTCGTTCTCCAACAACTGCGGGAAGACACGCGAAGCTCTTCAGCGTCTAGGAAGGGTACTCGGTCAAGATTCATGGGATTCTTGATCTCTCGCTTGCTCTCGTGGTTGCTTGCGCCTTGGTTTCACTCGAGAGGCGCTGCCACACCAGACGTGCACCGTTCTGGCGCGTTGCGCAGACTTTCGAGTTTCCTACGACCGGGACTCGTCAGCAGCTGCGAAGCGCGCCAACAACAACAATCGTGAGACCTACACTCAACGCCACACCTGACCAAAACCGCTCTCTTTGTGTCGTGGGACGATCCTTCAGCGGTACCAAGTCCGTTTCGTGACTGACGGGCAGGTCCTCGAGGAGCGCCTGGGCTGCTTCGAAGTCGTGCCTGGCGACCTCGAACAGATACTGCATTCCCGTTCCCCCCGTCGTGTAGTCGAAGAGCCGAAACGGCACACAAGCATCTGCGAACGTCTCACGCACCAGGAGCATCTGCTCGGTGCTGCGGGTCGCAAACACAATCTTGTCGCTGGGACCTTGGGCCGTCTCGTTCATGCGCCGCAGGCTAGCTGCTGCTTCGGGCAACACAAAGCCATTCACACGCCGGCGTTGGCACCGCTGCCCGGTCAGGGCCACAGGGCGGGAGAAGACGGCACTCCAGGAGTTCGCAGCCGCCACGCGCGGCTGGTCGAATCGTGTCGAAAGGTCCACGAATCGCGGTTTTGTGGGTAGGGCGACGAGCCTCCAGCCCGCTGGGCCCAACGGGCCGCGGCCCGGAGGCCCGACTCGCAAGACCCGGCCGGGCCTAGTTCACTCGGTGCTGGGAACACTCGGTGCTGGCAACACTCGGTTCTGGGAACACTTTGGGCCCCCGCGGCATTAGTATTATGGGTGCGCTCACAGCTGTGCGCCCGGTAACACAGGTTGTCGCGGAGGAACGGGGTAGGGTGTCTGAGTTCGAAGGTATGTTGAAGCATTCCAACTGGTTACAGCCGTTGGCGCGCGACCTTCTCGGGGACGAGCACCTCGCCGAGGACGTCTTACAGCAAACCTGGATCACCGCCTGGCGGCGTGCACCACGCGAGCAGCAAGCCGGGCCCGCCTGGTTGAAACAGGTACTCCACAACTTCGTTCGAATGCAGTTTCGCGGGGATGGGCGACGCCGCAAGCGAGAACGGCTGACTGCGCGGCCCGAGGCCTTCAACGAAGACCTTGCGGTCGAAGCACACGAACTGCACCGCGAGATCGTCCACGCTCTCAGCCGACTCGACGAACCCTTTCGATCGACGTTGGTGCTGCGTTTCTACGAAGACCTCACTTCAGCAGAGATCGCACGCCGCCAAGGAATTCCGGCGGCGACGGTGCGTGTGCGCCTCAAGCGTGGCCTCGATCGACTGCGCGACCAGCTCAACAGCAGTCGCGAGAGCTACCTCCCTGCGCTGTTTCTGTTGGCGGGTCTCGACCTCCCAGGGCTCAGCCCAACGGACGCTCAGGCGCAGCCAACGCCAACAACGGAGAAGCAGCCCGCAGCAGCTACCAAAGTGGGCCATTCGCATGCCCGTTGGGCTGCAGCATTCATCGTCATCGCGGCTGTCGCTCTTCTATCGTTGCTGCTCGTTGATTCGACCGACACCAGCGGCGCGCCGACTCGATCCAGCCAGCGCCCGCTTACAAACAGCAGCCTAGTGCACCACGCAAACCCACCAACGCTGATCGACCACCGCAACACGCCACACTCCCCCGCCGATGTTCACCCTGTCAACACACAATCGATTGACGACGAGGTACAACTCGAAGGCGCCCTGCGTGGCGACACGCTTTGGGCCCAGCTGCAAGTCGTGGACGCAGCGGGGATGCCGATCGCCAATGCGCGAGTCGCATCCGACCAACGACGCTTGCAACTGAAAGGAATTGCCGCCGGCTACGCGTCCACCTACGAATACTTGCTGGCCGAGCAATGCCCGGACTTGCTCGGATTCACGGGTAGCAACGGTCGGCTGCGGGTACCAGCTGCGACGCTCAGAGACGCAGCGCTTGCGGTGTCGGCCAAGTCTCACGTGGCTCTACGGGAGCGCCCGGCCCATCGGCAGCTCGTCGACGGTGTCTACGCCGTGACTTTGCAACCGGCCCTCGACACCCAGATCACCGTGCACGCGACCGGTGATTCAGCAATTCGCGACTGCACCGTCACCGTTACCGATGGCAAGACTACCGCTAGCTACCTGACGAGTTCCGACTCACGGGTAACTCATTCGTCACCGGAAGAAGTCGAGGTTGTCAGCTTCCAAGCTGCCGGCTTCGCCGCAGCCCAAGAACTTCTTTCGAGTCCGCTGCACGAGCAGCGACTTCAGTTCGGGCATCCGTCAAGCGGAGTTGTCGTCGATGCCGACGGACAGCCCATCGTCGGGGCGACAGTCTCGATGCGCAGCACGTTGTGGCGTGGACCGGCCTACGCTGTAACGACGGATGCGCAAGGCTGCTTCGAGACCTTCGGATTGCCCGAGTCGGGTACACTCGATCTAGAGATTCGTCATGGCGACTATCCTCTGCGCAAATCGACATACCAACTCCCCAGCGATGGCTTGGGTGAGATCCAACTCGAGACCCCGCAGCGCTTGCGGGGCCAGATCATTACGACAGCAGGCGTACCGATCGCCAACGCAACGATCTATGCGCTGCCGGACGGTAAGTTCCTTTCGCGTGACCTGCAACGTTGTCGCAGCGACGCGAATGGCGCTTTCGATTGCGGCCCGGTACGCGCGGGTGACTACATTCTCTACGCTGAACACCCCAACTTCGCAGCGACCGAAGTCGCCGCGTCGACCTCGAATGCGCAACCCACAATAGTCAGGCTGAGCGAGGGCACTTTCATCACGGGCCGCGTACAAACCGGCAACGGCCAACCCGTCGCCGGCGTTCCCGTTCGAATCGGTGTTGTCGTCGGGGACGAACTACGCGGGCCCGTCGTCTACTCAGATGCGTCAGGTCACTTTCGCTGCACTCATGTGCCGCGCGGTGAAGTGACGCATCGCCCGCGCCGGCAGGTGGTGCGCTGGCGTGCGCTCAGTGCCAAAGACAGCCTCCAACCCACGACACAACTGATCGCCGAGCTCTTCTTGCCGTACCAGTTGCTGCGCGCCAACGGCGAAGACGTTCCGCAGCCCGCCCACTTCGGGTCGCGCAACACAGTCGCCGTCCAAGCCGGCACCGAATTGACTCTCACCATCGCCGAACCTCGCCCACGCTCCACAGTGCGCTTCGAGCTGACGGACACAGCAGGCGCACCAATTCGCGCGTTCAGTAACGTGCTGATCGTGTCCCCCAACGGTTGGACGATGAAGGATTTTGCCGGCATCGACGGGCAGCCGTATCACTTTCCGAACCCTTGGGTGCTCGACGATGCCCAACTGACGATGATGAGTCGTGGCTACTGCTGGCAAACCCTGCGCGTAGATTTGCGCCACTCAACAAATCGCGTGCGCTTCCAGCTTGAACCAGCATTCGCTGAGCCCGCCACGCTCGTTCTGGACGGATTGGCCGGCAATTCACAAGCTCCAGTCGAGCTTTTGGTGGCTCCGCTGGTCGCTGGCGTCGCACCATTGGCGGCTCTGCCGATTGGCACCGCGGCCGAGAACGGGCACCTTGCACTGCCCCACTGCGGTCCTGGGAGGTACGCGCTGTGCACTCCACGCGACCCTGAGAGCATCCTTGGCAAGAGCGGCCAACGACGACTGGCGCTGCCCATGGACGAGTTGTATACCATCGGGCACTTCACGTTGTCCGCAGCCGAAGGGCAGATCGTCCCGGTTCAACTAGCTCGCACAGCGAACTCGGAGGAGACGCGTTGAGACCTCACACACTTTCCATGATCTGCGCCACACTGCTCACCGTGCTCATGCCGGCGTTCGCAACCGCCGAGAACCCGTCGTTTACGCCGGCAGCTTCTTCACCTGTGTTCTTTGGCAATGCGTTTCTGGGCTACGGCTACAGCGTTGTCACCGCCGCCGACATGAACGTCGATGGGAACCTCGACATCGTGATGGCCCGGCTGGGAACTGCTAATGTCGACATACTCCATGGTAATGGCGATGGCACATTTCAGGCGCCAGTCTCGACGTTCGTGGGCGGCCAGCCAGGCTCAGTTGTTGCAGCCGACTTCAATGAAGATGGCCTGCCCGACTTTGCCTGCACCAACGGTGACCTCGGCACGGTCACGCTGTTTCTGGCGACGCCCGGCGGCAGCTACGTCGCGGGTGGTTCCATGGTCACCGGCGCGCGTCCCGTCCGACTTGTGGCAGCCGACTTGAACGAAGACAACCACGTTGACTTGGTCGTTAGCGACCAGATCGACAGCACAGTGGGCCTACTCGTGGGCGACGGCATGGGTGGATTTGGGTCGCTGCAGACTAGCTTTGTCGAGATCAACGACTCCCTCGAGGCAGTCACCGTTGCCGACCTCAACGACGACGGGCACCTCGACTTGATCGTGCCGTGCCCCCTACAAGACCTCGTCGCCGTGCTCTTGGGACTCGGCAACGGCAACTTCTTGACGGCAACGCTGTATCCAGTTGGAGACAATCCGGGCTTCATCGCCGTCAGCGACTTCGACGGCGACGGTTTCAAAGATGTCGCCGCCAACAATCGCAGCGGTGACAGCGTCTCACTGCTGCGGGGCATCGGCTACGGAAACTTGGCTCCGCACGTGGAAGTGCCGACCGGTGACACGCCCAGCCTACTGCGGTCCCTCGACACGGGTGGTACCGGTGAGCGTGACCTAGCCATCTCCATCTCCGGTGACAACGAGCTGCGGCTGTTGTGGGGATTGAGCGCAACCACCCAGGGATACTCGACGACGATCACCCTAGGGTATTCGCCAGACGTGTTGATCACTGGAGACTTTGACGGCGACGGCCTCGAGGACATCGTTGTCGTAGACAAAGGCGAAGGCACACCCCACGGCACCGTGCAGCTATTCTTGAACCAGACGACAACGCCGACCCTGCTGCGCGGCGACGTCGACGGCGACGGCACGCGTAACGTGTACGACGCGATTGCGTTGCTGGCCATCTTGTTCCAGGGTGCAGCCGACAACTGCGCAGACCGCGGCGACATCGGTGACGATGGCGTCGTCGATCTCGCTGACGTCCTCGAACTCCTCGGGTATCTGTTCTTGTCCGCCCCACCTCCCGCAGAGCCCATGACGTGTGGCAACGACCCAACGCCAGACCTTCTGCCGAGCTGTATCGACAACTGCCTCTAGGCCTGTATTTGTGGCAAACGAGCAGCGCCTAGATCTGGCCCGCCGGCCCGGGTAGAGCGATGCCTGCCGACTGCTGTCTGGCATCTGGTTCGCATTCGCGCGTTGCAAAGACCCGACTCATGCGCGAGTGTAGGTAGCAAACGTCGCGCATGTGAGTCGTGAGGAGTTTGCTTGGTGGAACTCCCAAATGAGGGGCGGTACTTGGGGCCCACGTGCATGGAGATGCATTGTTCGCGGCCACAGCGTGTGGAAAGTTGGTACGGCAGTGGCGATCCCGCGGCGTCGACTACCGATGCGGCACTCCCTTTTCGTGCTGTTGTTCCTGACCGTGCTCGTCGCCCTACTGCATGCCACAGGTGGATTCCCTGCAATCTGGCACGCTGTCGCGTATCAACGCCTGGGCGACGCTGCAGTACCCGTTCCCTACGCGCTCGAGAAGCGTTGGAGTTGGCTCCCTGGGCCCCAACGGCTCTATCCGAGCCAAGAGTGTTTGATGTGCTACTACGCAAACCGACCCGCGGAGTTCATCGCGCTCCGACCTCTGTTGAGAAAGCGTGGGAAGGAGCACCACCTCCTTGTCTTTGGAAGCTCCGGAGACGAATCGGTTCGTCAACTCCTGAAGCTCGCCAACCCAACCCATGCTGACTGTTCCGATCGCTACAACTATTGGACGCAGCGGCAGCCCGAGTACCGAAGGCGGCAATGGCACCGGCTGATCGATACGAGCGCCAGCCCAGCAGCTCCCGAAAGCTGCCCGTGGTACATCTCGCACTGCGCATGTGAAGTATGTCGCTAGAACTAGCTGCATGATTCAACGATCGGAGAGAAATTGAAGCTGAAACGAAACTCGGTCCTCTGCACCGCCATCTACGTCGTCTCTTTCTGTGGCTTCGCAACGGCCCAGCCACCGTCGGGCCAGACGCTACCTGCGGGAGAGTGGTCGGTCGCCCAGATACTCGAACGCATGCAAGCCTCGACAACACTAGAGTTGCTTCTGAAGCCACAACACCTCGGACAAACGCGTATCAAGGTCCCTGAGGAGATACCTGACTTCGACCTTCGAATCGGGAGGGCGCTGCTTGGACAGCGAGGGTTCCTCTTCAAGCGAGACGAGGAGAAGGCGGCCACCCTCGTCGTCTCGCGCGCCGAGGATGCCAAGTCCGAGCCCGGCGCAGGTTCGGGGACCGATTCTGGAGTCTCTCCGAATGGTGAAAGTGAGCGACCGCAGTTACCCCGAGGCGCTAGGCGCAAGGACCTTGCTGTCCCTGTCAAGGTCACGAAAGGGCTACTGGCTATCGCTGAGTTTCTCCGGTTCACCGAGCGTCACCTCGGAGTACAGTTGCACTATGACCGACACCATCCACGCCTGATGGACTTCGTTCTGATACCAAGGAGACCTAGAAGAGCTAACCTTCTGGGTGGTTCGGGCAGTTCTCGAGCAGAATGGCTGTCGTTTCCGGCCCGTTGCAACGGCCGGCACCCAACAGACTGAGTGGCACGTCGATCTTCTATACGAGTTAACGCCGGTACCGTCCCCACTTCGGATCCGCTTGGGTGACCCACGAGACCGTGCCAGTGTCGATGTTCTTGTGAAGGGGAACATCCCAGGCGGCGTGCCCCTTTCCATCGACAAAGTCGCAGTGACTGGTGACGGTAGCGAGCTCATCAAGGCAACTGTGGAAACACTGCCCCGCAGGGAGCACAAGATTGAGGTCAAACTGTTGACGCTGCCTAGGGAGGACACGACGGCACACCTATGGATTCACACGAGCGGTGGCTACAAATCCATGCACGTCGTTGTCGAGATTGCCGGATCAGAGAACGACTAGCCCCGGCGAGTCGTCTTGGAAGCCATCCCGACAAGCAACCGCCAAGCACAGCAGCACAGGCGTTACGACGCCGTTACTGGACGCGCCCGGTTTCGTTCGATACACCTAGATAGAGAGCCGGCGGAGCACTTCGTCACACCGCCCGGCGTTAGCACGCACACCCCTCTTCGAAGGGAGCCACATGGTAAGCCTGCCTCTGGCCCTGACGCTACTTCTGCTTGCGCCTTCTGACGACGCGCCCCCCGTGAACTCGATGTCGGTCCACACGTTGGATGTGAAGTACTGGCAAGGATCTTTTGGCTCGTTCATGTTTCCCGCTGCGGGTTCGACGATCCGCGTAGATCTGTCGAAGGTGGGCACGAACCAGCTGCTCGCTGCATTCCCGGCCGCAACCGAGGATTCGAAACCGAGTCCAGCGCCTCTTGGGTTCTGGCCTTTGAGCCACTTGAAAGTCAGCACCGACGTCACCAAAGGCGACGATACTCGTGGGTGGACGCGGCGGGTTGTCCTGAAGGGCCGGCGTCCCGGGAGCGGCAAGAATTCCGAGCAAACCGTGTTGGAGCTGACTATCATGTATGAGGTCGAACGCTTCGAAGAGCAGGACGGTCGGCGGGTGAAGCTGACGTCGAACATGACGCATGTCATGTTCACCCTCCACACGCTCCTCGCCGACGACACGATTCGCGAGTACGGTAGGGCAACCCGCAGCTACTCGCGCGACTGACGCAGCCAGGCCCGTACGAGCCCCCTGCGAAAGGCACGGTTTTCATGATGTGGAAAACGGTCTACACCGGTCCGATGGCACGCGTGCTGGCCCTTCAAGCGACGCTCGAAGGGAACGGCTTCACGACCTATGTCCCGGACCAGAACATGAAAACGATCTATCCATTCTATACCGGCTTGAACTGCCTCGACGTCCAGCTGCAGGTGCCAGACGTCGATGTGGAACGCGCCGCCGAAGCGGTGCTGGAGCTGCATGTCGACGAAGGCGACTCGACGACGGGCGTGAATGGCGCCCCCGATGCCGAATCCGCAGACACGATTCCCGAGCACACCGAGCTGCGTCGCTTCGGAATTCGGGCGTGCTTTGCTGCGCTCTTGTTCTCGCCGTTGGGTCTACTGCTGGCGTCGATGTACCTGCTCGATGCTCGGGTCTACACACCGCGCCCGAAGGCACACTGGGCCGTTGTGTTCGCTTGGTGGGTCGCGCTCCTGGGCACACTCGGTTGGGGATTCTTTCTCTTCGCTCGCTAGCGGGTCAGCCGCAGCTCTGTCTCGAAGAGGAGTTGAAGATGGTTTGGCTACAACGGGGCTCCCTGATCGGGGCAGTCGTGGTCATTGCTTCTGCGGTCAGCGGCTGCCAACGCGACGAGGCCCCAGCAGCGGCGCCACAACGACCTGCGGTCTCGCCCGCGGCCCTGACGAAGCCACACCTCGCTGCCACGGAATCTCCCGACGTCGTCATCGACATATTTCCGGGCAAGAACCGCACTGCCGGGCAAGAAGGCAGCCAAGAGACGGAGCCGTCCAGCGGGCGAACGATTCGGGTCGGTGGCGTCGCCATGAACCGCATCGAGTTGACTGAGCACTTGCGGCAGCTCGCTGCAACGTTCGCCACGAGGGCACCGGGGAGTGACCCAGAACCTGTCAGCACAATCAGAGCTCTTCTGCGAGTCAGCCCACAGACGCCGTCAAAGTCGATCCAGCAGGTCTTTCGTGCCTGTCGAGACGCTAAGATCTTCGACCTGCGTTTCTCGGCATTGCCGGACGACGTGACGCAACAGTGAGCAGCCTGCCACGTTCGCCGGGCTTTTTCCCGCCGCAGTTCTTGCGTACACTGCAAGCATCCAAGAGTCGTTCGCGACGCCATGCAACTACCGAACCTGTAGAGGAGCTGCGACTTGATACCAACAGCGTCCCCACTGCCCACCCGAGCGCTGACCGTGGTGCTCCTCTTGCTTGGTCTGCCGCAGCTTACCATTGCTGCCGACGCATGGGTCTATGAACTGCATACCGACTTTGCGAAGACCAAGTTCACACAACTGACCACAGATACCGTTGGTGTCTCCCCCGATGGTACGCGTGTCGCCTGCCAGACGGAGCTCCGCAAGCTGCAGGTTCGTGACGCCACACTGCAGAAACCCCTGATCACCATCGATCACACGAATGCCCCGTGGATTCTGTGCCTGGCCAACAAGAAGTACCTCTTCGTCTCTGATCACGTCGGGAAGGTCACCGCCTACGACTACGAAAAGGGGAAGCGGCTGTGGGAGTCGACTCACGATGGTTCGAACAAGCCCCTGCACGGCCTACGGATGGCGCCCAAAGGTAAGTACGTCGTAACCACAGGCACCAAGGCCGTTGTCATCCTGGACGGCAAGACCGGACGCGCAACCTGCCCGCCGAGCCCGTTCGACGACGCTGGGTTCGCGAGCTTCGTGAAGAAGGACTACCTCGCCGTCTACCTGCACGGAGAGGGCCTGCGCTTCTACAAGACCAAAAAGGGTGCCGTCAACTGGGACCGATTCGCGCGCCCCAAGCCGCCAAAGAAGCGCAGATTCCGCGGCTTCGGAGCCAACGAAGACTATTTCTACTTCGGCCTGGGCAAACACATCTACCGCGCCGATCCAAAGAGCAAGTCGTTCAAGAGCGTGTACTCAAAGCTGCCGGAAGAGGGCATGGTGCGTCTGTTTCCGTACGAAGGTGGCGTGATCGTGCGCCAGGCAAAGCCCCAAACCTTCTTTCGTCTGCGCGAAGCGTCCGGCAGGTTGAAACTTGACGCCGAACTCCGTTGGGCCGCTCGTCATTCCGTTCGCGGTGTCGTGCCGGGCGGTGAGGTGTTCTACGCGGCTGAGAACTCTTGGAATGGCAAAGACGGTCCGCACGTCATGCGCATCTCCTTCGACGGTACCGGGAATCCTCTCTTGGATGGCCCGGGGTATGCCGCCTACTGGAACAACGGAGTCGTAGCCACGACGGAGAGTGGCCTCTATCGCTTCCAGCCGGGAGACGAGCAGTCGACTTCCGTTCTCGCCTTCAAATCGGGACAACTGTCGCGATTCAACTCGGGTGGCGCCCTGCTGACCCTGGACAAAAAAAAGAAACGGGTGACCTTCGTGAACCCGAAAGACGGTACTCAGAAAACGGGTGCCTACCGCGGTGAAGGCAACTACACGGCCGTGCCTGGCAGCGCCGAACACTACGCGTTCACGGCCCGTGGTGAACAATCCACCGCGCTGTGGCACTTGAACGGTAAGAAACCGCTGCGCTCTGGGTCAGCCCAGTATTGCATTGGTACAGGTAAGAGAGTCCTCGAGCATTCCACCGCTGGCGTGTTCTGCTATCTGGAAGACGGCACGGTCGCGTGGCAGACCAAAGACCACCATTGCATTGTCTCCCCAGACGGCATGAGGGTCGTAACCGGGACGGATCTACGCGACGTTGTCACCGGGGACGTGATCAAGAACCTTGGCACGAAAGACAACGTGTTCTCAACCGATGGCGCCACGCTGTTTGGACGAACAGAAGACGCTCAGTACCTGCTGGACGGAGTCTCAGGGGAACGTCTGGGGTCTCTTCTGTATCCGGGCCTCGATGTTTGGCGCGCTTTCGACTGCGACCCGACCCGGACCTATCTCTTGGTGCAGCGCAGGAGTGGCAGCCCGAACCCCGTTCTGGTCAAACGACAGGTCGAGTAGCCCATCGCGACAAGCCGAACGGTTACCGCCTGACCTGGCTGCCAGTGATTTACGAACTCCCGCGGCTGCGAAGAGGCCATCGCTCACTCAGGGGCAGATTCCGGTCGTATGGCATGACAGCCCCGTTAGGTGTTCAGAGCACTGCAGAAACGGTGGCGGCGGCACCGGTCCCAGCGAGTTGATGTAGAATAGACTGTACAGTGGATCGGCTACGTTGATCACGTCGTCACCATTGGCATCCATGGCGGCGAGGCAGTCCCCGGGGCCGAAGCTAAACAGATAGAACAGAGTGAAGACTGGATCGGCAATGTTGAACGTGCCGTCCGAGTTCGCGTCGCCGCGAAAGAAGACCGGCGATGGGTTGATCGTCACGTTGGATGGGACAAATGCTGGCACCGAAGAAGATCCATCAGAGCTGACGATTTCAGAAGCGAGCGGGGTGCTGCCAATGCAATCGCAGAAAACGATACTCGTATAGCTCGGCGCGCCATCAGCCACCTGCCAGACCATGTCGACGCAGTGGTGATCGCCCGCGGGGAGCCAATCCAACGCCGGCGTCCCGAACACGATGGCCATGTTGAACCCCACCCCCCCTTGGCCGAAGTAGGTGTGGATATGCAGGTGATCTGGCCCGGCCCCGCCGTTGAACGCCATCAACGTCGGCGATACTGCCGAAGAAAACGGTGTGAGCTGATCATCCGGAGACCAGATCGACAGAGCGAACCCTGCACACGGCAAAGCCCCGGCTGCCACCTCGACGTGGAGCGAAGTTGTCACTGTACCGCCTGGAGCTCCCGAAACGTCGTTCAACGACACAGTGTAGTCAGCCTGCGCTGACAACGGTCCCAAAGCCAACAAGACCAGTAACGTAGCAGACCTCAGACTTCGCGCGTGCATGAACGGTCCCTCTTCCACGAATCACGAGAAACGATGGCCCCTGCTGCCGCACACGAACCGTGCGACACATTCGGCAGCCTCACTGCGTTCAACTCCGAAGCGCGGCCGCCCCACTTACCCTAGCCTAGTCACCACTGCGCCGGTTGCAAGGATGTGGCTCTTCCCCTGGCTAGGAGATTGCCGAACAGGCGCATAGGGCACTTAGCGCGACAGCACTGTTGCACCCGCCCCCTGTTCGATGACAATGCGCAACTGTGAGTAGTGCCCCGCGAAGAAGCCCCATAACGTGATTCCCGACAAGAGCATTCCTAATGACAGAGACAATCGAAGAGCTAGAACGACAACTGGCAGCTGCTACGGATGACCAGGAGCAAGTCCGCCTGCTGAACGAAGTCGCGTTCCGGGTGCGCGGAGTCGATCCCCAGCGCGCGGTAGCGCTGAGCGAGCGCGCACACGCGCTGGCGACGTCTGTCGAAGACAATGCTGGCTTGGCTGCAGCGCTGCTGGGCCTTGCGTTCGGCAAGATGATACGAGGGAACTATTCAGAGTGCCTGGCTCTCAGCCTGGATGCACTGGCGCGCTTTCGGGACCTAGGCGACGACGTAGGGACGGCGCAAGCCGGCGTCTATCTCGGCTTCGTCTATCGCAGCCTGGGTAACCTGGATCGCGCGTTGGAACACTACCTCGAAGCTCACGCGATCCTCAGCCAGCCACTTCCCGGGCAAGAGAAAGAGCGCAAGGAGGGACTCGCGTGGTGCATCTACGGGTTGGCCGGGGTCCAGTCAGAGCTACACGACCAGGACCAAGCTCTACAGCACTACGAGGAGTGCCTACTGCTGTTTGAAGAGCTCGACGTGGTTGCCGGCAAGTCACGCGCCCTCAGTGGAATTGGCAGCGTACTAATGGCCCGCGGACAGTATGACCAAGCCCTCGAGAAACTCCGCTGCAGCCTCGATCTCAACAAGGAAACGAAAGTCGTCGCAGGTCTCTCGCGCAGCCTCACCGACGTCGGGGACTGCCTGGAGGCAATGGGAAACATCAACGAAGCCCTCGACTACAACCGCACGGCCCTGGCGCTACGAGAAGAGTCAGACTTTCGTGATGCGGCTCTGACGAATCGGATCAACATCGGGCGCATCCTTCTGCAGCAAGGTCTCGTCGCTGAGGCCGGCGACATGCTCGACCGCGCACGCACCGTCGCTGAAGACCTGGAGGTGAAGCCGAAGCTGTTTCGTATTCACGAGATCCTAGCCGAAGCGCACGAAAAGAGCGGGCGCTTCGACCTCGCCCTGGAGCACTTCCAGACCTTCCACCGTCTCGAGCGAGAGGTGCACAGCGACGAAACGAAAACTCGCGTCAAGAACCTACAAGTCGCGAGCAAGGTCGACATCGCCGAGAAGGAAGCCGAGATTCATCGCCTCCGCAACGTCGAGCTCGCGCGGCTGAACGAGGAACTCCAAGAGCGCAACGAAGCGATTCGGCGCGAGCAAGAGTACAACGAGGAACTTCTGCACAACGTACTGCCCGCGAAAATCGTACGCGAGCTGCGGCAGTCGGGAACAACGAACCCGGAAACCTTCGAAGATGTGACCGTGTTCTTTTCTGACTTCATCGACTTCACGAAGAAGTCCGCAACGCTGGAACCGGCTAAGCTGATCGCGGAACTGAACGAGATCTTCACGAAGTTCGATGAGATCACAGAAAGGTTGGGGTGCGAACGCATCAAGACCATTGGCGATGCCTACTTGGCCGTCTGCGGAATGCCTCGCCCCGACAAGGACCACGCGGCAAAGGTGCTGCGCCTCGCGCAAGAGGCAGTCGAGTACCTGAACGAACGTAATCAGACGAGCGACATCGAGTGGCCGGTGCGCATCGGCGTCCATTCCGGCCGCGTCGTCGGCGGCGTCGTCGGCGTCAAGAAGTACATCTATGATGTCTTCGGAGATACGATCAACACGGCCAGCCGCATCGAGAGCTACTCGGAGTCGATGCGGATCAACGTATCGCAATCCACGTACGAACTCACGAAGGGTCACTTCACGTTCGTGCCTCGCAACGAGATCGAAGTGAAGGGGAAAGGCGCCGTGAAGATGTACTTCCTGGCGCCTGCGTAGCCAACGAAGGATCACCATGGACTACGACGCATGGATTCGCCGCGCGAACTCGTTCCACAAGCGGCTGGGGGCAGCGCTGAAGAAGGGCAAGCGTAGCGACGCGCTCCGACTTCTATCCGGCTTGTAGACCTACCTCGCTCTGTCGAGGCCCACATTGCGAAGTACGGTCGTCGCTGAACCAACTCTGTGCGACGACGTTGCTCGACTCGGACCGAGAAGGAGCGCCTTTTGAAACCTGTGCTACAGTATCCGCATCTCGCTGACCTCGAGGGTGCAGCGATCCATCTCGAGCAACATGGCCACGCCAGCAAGATCACATCTTTCAACGAGCTGCCAGAGACCGCGCAAGCCGCGTGGATGACACCGGAGAAGGGTGGCTACATCTTGTACCTGCACGACGATGAGAACTACGACGCCGCCATGACGTGCCTCGGAAGCTTCTTCGGACGGGCGGAGTAGGCGTGTTGCAGAGCAGGCAGCGCCCACGCGCCCAGCGGATCCTGCGCGACGGTACGCCGACACTGCCACAATTGTCGCGGCACATGGGCGTGCTGGCCACGATCGCATGCCTGGGAGCACTTGGCGCGTGCTTGCCCAGCGAAGCGCCACCGCACGATGGCCTGAACTTGGACGTCGTAGTTGTCGGCGACAAATCGCTGGAGATCGTACGACCAACGGGCTACTTCCCCACCTCCAGAGGAGAGTTCGGTCGCGGCTGGAAAGAGGGCAAGTTTCGCCGTCTGGTCGAGAGGACGGAGGGAGTGCTCGAGTACTACGTCGCTCTCGAAGATCGCGCAAGCGCGTGGCGACAGGGAGCAAACTTCGTGCCTCGAGCTCATCGAGGGATCGTGCACACGCTAGGCCACACTGACAGCTACGGCACCGACCTCGC
>JBCCHQ010000134.1:0-18081 GCA_039028735.1 Planctomycetota bacterium
AACCAGTACAACCTCGTCCATGGGTCCGACGGCCCAGACGTCGCCAAGCGTGAGATCAGTCTCTTCTTCGACGATAGTGAGCTACTCGAGTACGGCCTCGTCGACGACGACTGGCACGCGTCCGACTAAGCGTTCGCGGGGAGGCGTAGTGAGCCCGGGGCCAGATCGAACACCACCGGCTCCGATGGGAATCCGCCCAGAAGAGGTGCGGCTTCTCATCGAGGAGATGCAACCGCTGGTGGTCGGTGCGCGTGTCGACAAAGTGTTCGACGCCGGCCCGGGCGCCTTTCTGCTCCGCTTGCGCCACGGCAAAGAGCGCCTGCCGCTGTTCATCAGCACCCGCCGTGGCTTCTCTCGCTTTCACATCGACGACTCAGAAGCCGAGCATCCAGCGCGCCCCAGTGAGGTCGCTATGGAGCTGCGCGCCTCTATCGGCGGTGCCAAGGTCACCAAGGTCGATCAGCCGGTTGGAGATCGCTTGCTGCGTATTGCCGTGCAAGTGCGCCGGGAAGAGCGGCTGCGAAAGCGCGTGCTGGTGTTCGAGCTTTTCGGCTCCCGCGGTCGCCTCGTTGTCTACGAAGAGCCGCAGCGCCGAATCATCTTCCACCACGGGCGCGGTGCCCCGGAGTCGCCGTACCGGTTTCCGGAGCAACGCACGCCCCCAGGAGATCGTGCATTCCTGCCGCTCGAACCCCGCAATCTGATCGAAGAGTGCGATCGCAGCGCGCGCTTTCCGTTCCATCGAGCGCTGGCACGGACGATGACGGCCGCCGAGGAACAGGCTGACCTGAACGAGGCTCACTCGCAGGTACAGCGCCAGATCGAGCGGGAGCTGCGCCGGCAGCGGAAGCTGCTAACAGTGTTCGATCGCGACCTGGCTGCGGCCGGGCGCTGGGAGGAACATCAAAACAACGGCGAGCTGCTCAAAGGAGAAATCGGTCGGCTGGCGCGCGGCGACAAGGAAGTCGTCGTCACTGATTACTTTGATGCCGCGCTCCCGCAGCGCACGATTGCGCTAGACCCGCGCAAGACGCCTGCTGAGAACATCGAGGCGTGCTTCAAGAAAGCGCGCAAGGGGAAGCGCGGACTCGAACAGATCCAGTCGCGGCGGCAGGCGGCCGCCGATCAGATCGTGACTCTCGAAGAGGCCGCGTCGACGCTGGGGCAGATCCCGTCCTGGGATGGCGTCAAGGCGGCGCGGGAACTGCTGCCGGCGCCGAGCAGCAAGCGACGCCGTAAAGGGGAAGCGCGCCGCAAGGATGAACTGCCGACGCCGCGCCGGTATGTGACGCGGCAGGGGCTGGAAGTGCTGGCCGGCAAGAGCGCTCGCGAGAACGAGCGGCTGTCGCTCCACGTAGCGCACGGCAACGACCTCTTCTTCCACGTCGCCAGGCGCCCGGGGCCGCACGTGATCCTACGAGTGCCGGCCGGCAAGACTGCGAGCCCCGAGAGCATCGAGGACGCGGCGTTCTTGGCCGCATATTTGTCTGGTTGGCGGGGGCCGGGGAGCCTGGATGTGCACTGGACCGCGGCGAAGTTCGTCCGCCGCCGCAAAGGGGCGCCGCTGGGGACTGTCGAAATCAGCCAGGAACGAGAGTATCGGGTCGCGTACCGGCCGGAGCTCCTCGAACACCTTGTCGTCGACACGAAACCGTGACAGTCTCGTGCCAGAAGTGAGCGTCTAACGTGAAGATAGCCAAAGGAGCTTCCATGCTGCGCAATACAGTCATGCCAACGTGTTTGGCCGGATTCCTCGTTGTGGTTACCGGGTGTTCGAATCTCGGGCTCGGCGAGATGGATGCGGTCGATATCGCCCGTGAAGTCACGAAGTACCGCAAGCGGGGCAATGAACTCCTCAAATCGATCGAGGACGAACGGCGCCGCGACGGCGGACGCCACGACCCGATCCACTACGTCGACGACATGAAGGAAGCCTCGAGCTACTTCGGCGAGGCGGTGGCTTTGGCCGAGGCCTCCGCCCAGCCGCGGCAGGAATTCGCACGTTCGCTGCAGCTGATCGGCAATACGTACTACCTGGAGTACGTGAAGGTACGCGCGGAAATGGCGCAACTGACCACGGCGAGCAAGCCGGTGCCGGAAACGTTGGTCCAGAGGCGTAACGAGGCCTGGGCGTCGACCGAGGAGTACCTGAAGCTCTCCAACCGCGAGTACCAGTACTATGTGAACTACATCCACGGCCGGAACCCGCAGCCGGCGATCTTCAACGAGCTGCGCGCCAACTTCGAGATCCTGCAGTATTGGGAGGACGCGGCCCACGTCACCCGGGTGTTTCTCAGCGAGACCCGGGGGATTCTGAAAGAAGAGCAGGAGTCGATGTTCCGGAAAATGCTCAACGTCTACGACGACAAGGTCTCTGAAGGGGCTGAACCCGACCGCCCATAGCCATTTGGGTCGGTTTCTCCGCCCCCAAATCCCGCGCCATGTTGCTCCTCAAGAAATTGCGATGTTATACTTCTCAGGTTCTGTCTCGATTTTCGAAGGCAGCTAGACCTCAGTGTACTCAAGGGGAATGGATGGAGCGGGCCAATGAGCCAGCCTTTTAACATCCGAGACGTGATCCAACAGAGCACCTCGGATGTGACCATCTCTGAGCTCGCCAAAAAGGGCTTCAAGAAGGTCAAGGTCCTCCACAAGGACACAGTCAACAACCTGGTCCGTGAGGCTGTCGATCGTGTGGTCGCAAATCGCGTCGACGAAGGTTCCTTGGAAGAGAAAGAGGAACTCGTTCGCGAGGCACGCGCCGAGTTCGATCGACTCGCCAAGGAGCACCAGAAGCAAGAGTCCACGATGGACGGCTTGCGCAGCCGCGTCGCCGAACTCGAAGGCGAATCGAATGCTCTGCGTGAGCAATTGAAGAATCGCTACGCAGAGATCGCTCGGCTGCAAGAAGAGAACAGAGCCGCGACCGCCGCACCGGCACCTACGAACTCATCTGCAGACGTTGGCGCAGCCGTCCGTGCTGCGATCCAAGAGATGCAGGCGCAGTCGCAGCAGCCGGCGAGCGAGATCGGCGAACTGAAACAAGTAATCGAAATGCTGGCCTCGAAGCTGTCTACGGGCGGTTCGGTGGGCGGCGGTGGTAGTGGTGGTGGAAGTGCGGGCGGCGGACAAGTGGATAGCCGTACGCTCGAGAATCTCTTCTCCCACTTCGATGACATTTCGGTCGAGAGCAACCTCGACAAGGTACAAGCTAAGAGTGATAAGGCTGGTGGCGTGTCCAACTCTCTGAACAAGCTCAAGTCACTAAAGGGGGATGACTAATGAACACGCGCGAAGAGCTGCTGAATCCTCCTGAAGGAACCGACAACAGCGACGCTGCCGAGGCAAAGGAGAACGCTGAGGTGAACCCGCAAGAGAACACCCAAGTGAGCGGGGGGAACGCGACTCGTCTGGCACAAGGACGAGGGCTGGACGTCGGAACTGCCAACCTCATTGCGGCCGCACAGACCGTCGAGGGTGAAGTAACGATCAACCTGCAACGCAATGCGTTTATCGACATCGAGCCCGAGGACCACACGCGCAACATGCTGAACCAGCTGGCCGTGCCGTTCATCGAGATCAACAACCACATGGTTGTCGTCGGCGATCACGCGTTCAAGCTGGCCAACGTCTTCAACCGCGAGACGCGTCGTCCAATGAAGGACGGTATGATCAGCCCCGGCGAAGCCGACGCGATGCCGATCGAGAAGCTGCTCCTCGAGCACCTGCTCGGGCGCCCGACGCAAGAGGGCGAGACGTGCTACTTCTCCGTCCCGGCCGAGCCGATCGACGCTGAGATGAATGTCATTTATCACCGCGGTGTGTTCAGCGGCTTGCTGAAGAGCCTCGGTTATGCTCCGAAGCCACTGCTCGAGGGCCACGCTGTGGTGTACTCAGAGCTGGCCGACGACGACTTCACGGGGATCGGAATCTCCTGCGGTGGCGGTATGTTCAACATCTGCGTCGCCTACCAAGCGATTCCGGCCGTCAGCTTCTCGACGACCCGTGGCGGCGACTGGATCGACCGCAACGTCGCCAACGTTCTCGGAATCACCGCGTCGCGCGCGACGACGATCAAAGAGCGTGGCGTCGATATCATGAATCCGAAGGATCGCGAAGAAGAAGCGGTGGCGATCTACTACCGCAACCTGATCTCGTACACGCTCGAGAACATCAAGCGTCGCTTCGAGTCGGCGGCCGATCGCCCGAACTTCGAGGGCCCGATCAGCATCGTCTGCGCTGGTGGAACTTCAATGATCGGCGGCTTCATTGAGGTCTTCCGCGAGGAGTTCCAAAACATCCAGTTCCCGATCGACGTCAAGGAGATCCGCCTGGCTGAGGATCCGCTGTACTCGGTCTCGAAGGGGTGCTTGGTCGCGTCCCTGTCGGAGGCCTAGGCAAGCGGGGCTTTCAGCGCAGCTGAAACGGCTGCAGAGCTTCTCGAGAACAGGTGCTGTGAGTCACGAACTCACAGCACCTGTTTTTCTTTGGTGGTCAAGCTCGCGAAGATTGCGACGATCCGTCATGTCCTGCAGCCCTGCGGGGGCGTACACTCTGCGCTGTGCCCCCGGATCGTGAGTACATGGATCGCGTACCGCGAGTACTCGTATCGAGCCGCCTGAATGGAAATGAAGAGAGCCCGTTGCAGACCCGTCAAATCCTCGCTGCCGTCGCACTGACGAGCCTGTTACTGCTCACCGGCGTCCTGAACGCGCAGCAGGCCTCCCGGCTTGCCAGGCACTCTCGGGACCTGCCGCCGGGGTACAAGAAGGTGGAGTATCCTGGGTGGCACTGGGCGTCGCCGCAGGGAGAGATCGAGCCCGAAGAGGGCTTTCAGCGGTTCTTTCCCGAGACGCTGACTCGGATTCGGGGGCAGCTGGGCGCGCGGTCGAAGCGGCCGCCGTTGGTGTTGTTTGCGTCGGAGCGCGAAGACTTCGAGCGGGTCATCCGCTTCTACGGCGGCAAAGCGCCGCGTGACACTGTGCTTGCGATCGCGTTTCCGATTCGCGGCGTGATGGTCATCGATGGGCGCCGGCGCTACCTCGGTCCTGTCCAGCAGTACACCGAGACGATTACGCACGAGATCGTGCACCTGGCGCTCGGAGAAGGGGGAAGCCGCGTCCCACGCTGGTACCACGAAGGGCTGGCACAGCTGTGGAGCGCGCAGCCCCTGTCGCGCGATCGACGCCTCGAGCTAGGGCGTCTTGCTGTGCGCGAGGAGATGATTCCACTCGCGGAGCTGTCGGCCTTCGTGTCGCGCAATCACCAGCTCGATTCGGTCCTGTATGCGCAAAGCCTGTCGGCCGTCACCGATTTCGACCAAGTGTACGGTCAGGATTTGCACGGGCGGCTGTTATCGGCCTTGCGCGACGGCGCCGAGTTCGCGGCCGCGTTCGAGGCGGTTACCGGCGACACGTTGCGTCTCGCGGAGCAGCGGTGGCTCGACAAGACGAAACGGGACTATTCGTTGTTGCAGGCCCTGTGGCAGGTTGCGCTCGGCCCGTGGTCCTTGCTTGCGATCATCCTCGTGATCGGCTACCTGATGGAGCGCCGTCGGCGGCGCCTAAGGCTGCAACGGATGCACGAAGAGGAAGCTGCTGCAGAAAAGGCCGAACGCCATGCCACTCTCGGAGATTCCATACATCCGCTGGGCGAAGAGTGAGATTTGCGCAGGGGATTATCATCTGACCAGCAGCGCCGCGCCGGAAGTGGACTGGTCGGAGCTCGGCATCGACCCGCGCGACCTGAAGCTGTTTCACTACAACACGTACGGCGAAGAACAGATGCTGTCGGACCTGCGGCAGCAGATTCCCGGTTGCGAGGCGCTGATCGCGGCAGGCGCGAGCCACGCCCACTTCTGCATCGCCGCTGCGATCTTGCGCCCAGGCGATCGCATTTTGTTCGAGGCGCCCGGCTATCTACCGCTGCTCGATTCGCTGTCGATGCTCGACGTCGAGGCGATCCGGTTTCGCCGCTCCAGCACGGAGGGCTTTGCGCTCCCGCTGGAGCAGATCGAAGCTGTCGCGTCGCAGGTGCAGCCGCGGTTGATCTTGCTGACCAACTTGCACAATCCCAGTGGCGTCGCGTTGACCGAAGCCGAAATGGATGGCCTGGCCGGGCTCTGCGAACGCACCGGGATCGAGGTGCTTTGCGATGAGGTGTACCTGCCGTATCTGGACCCGCAGCCGACACCGCTGCATGCGCGGCATCCGCTGATCACTTCGGTCTGCAGCTTCAACAAGTCGTATGGGCTGCCGCAGATTCGCGTTGGCTGGGCGCAGGCGCGGCCGGAACTGGTCGAGCGCGCGCGCCGGATCGTCGACGCGACGACGCTGCACAACTCGTGTCTCAGCGATCAAGTCGCGGCGCTGGCTTGGCCGCAAAGGGAGAAACTGGCGGCGCGGTCGCGAGCCGTGGCGGCGGCCGGTTGGGCGGTGGCGGGGCCGTGGTTGGAGAAGCTTCCGCTCGAATACGTGGCGCCAGCGGGTGGTTTGATCTGTTTTCCGCGCGTCCCCGAAGAATCGTTTGCCGATGGCGAAGCGTTTCGCGAAGCCCTACTGGGTGTCGGCGTCGGCGTGACACCGGGATCGTTTTTCGGGGAGCCGAACCACGTGCGAATTGGCTTTCGCGAAGCTCCAGAGCGACTCGAAGAGACGTTCCAGCGCATGGCGTCGGTCTTCTAGAGGCTGCGATCGTTTCTAGCGACCGTAGCGAGACGCCAGCGCCTCTTGCACGTCCTTGCGCAGCGATAGGAAGGCGTCGGAGGCGAGGAGCGCCTGCGTTTCGGCGGGTTCGCGCAGCTGTTCGAGGCAGTGCAACCAGGCTTCGACGATCTCTGGCGTCGGGCGCGCGCGCTTTAGATACGCCAAAGCCTCGCGGTGCTTCCCTAGCTGCGTCGTCGAGATACCGAGCAGCACCCACACCTCGTTGAGCACAGGCGGCGGCAAGTTGGGTTCGGCACGGATTTGGTGACTGAGGCGCGCCGTCTCCTGCCAGTCCTCGGCCGCCCGAGCGGCGATCGCATCTTTGAGCAAACCCTTCGCGAAGCGATGCTGCGAACGCACGGCTCCGCCGGAGCTTTGGCCGCGGAGCACAGCGATGTTCATGTAGCCGAGGTAGGCGGCGATCATCGCTCCGGCGAGGAAGTCCATGCGCATCGCATAGATCGCGATCGCGACGCAGAGCGTGGTGCCGACGAGATGCGTGATTCGGAGGGCGGTGCGCGTTGAGAACAGTTTTAGCATCCCGAGCCGAAACAGCTGGCCGCCGTCCAATGGCCAGCAGGGAAGTAGGTTCAGCGCATTGAGATACAGGCAGATGACTGCGGTACGCTCGAACAGCCACCACACGTAGACGTTCTCTTCGGTGGCCGTGATCGCACGGGACACTCCGTACGCGATCGCGCCGAGCGCAAACCCCGCCGCCGGTCCGGCGGCGACGATGAACGCGTCGTCCCGGTCGCGGCGTGCCGGATCGTGAGCGCAGTAACCGCCGAAGCCGTGAATGACGATGTGGGGTCGCAAACCGTAGTACAGCGCTGTGAAACCGTGCCCGAACTCGTGCACGAGTAGGCTGACGGTGATGGCGAGGACTAGCACGACCGATTGCTGCATCGGGCGCCCTTGACTAATCATCAAGATGATCAGCAGGAACCAAGGGCTGAAGAGGACCGGGATCCCGGCGATCGAGAACAAGCGAACAGGGTTCATGCGCCGATGGGACAACGACCCGGCTGCAGAAACAAGCTTGCTTTGGCGATTCACCACGATCGGCAAGATTGCCCGGGTCGCACTGCTAGCTGCGACGAAGCTCGCGCATGAGCGCGCCCCTCCGCGCCGCTCGTTTCGGCCCGGTCGTTGCCTCTTTCTGCGTAGAAGCCCTTCCCAAACCACACTGTCCACCCCCCCTTTCCCCATGGGAGTCCCGTCTTTGGCGGGCCTCCCATTTTTTCGTGGCGGCAACGGAACCTTGCCCTGGGTCCGCAGATGCGAGAGCATTGCAGAGGACATTGAGAGCGCGGACTGCGCGTGGAAGGTGCGACAACATGATCGACTCACTCAAGAACGTCCTACTGACGGGGCTGGGCGCGGTGAGCTTCTCGCAGGAGAAGCTAAAGAGCACGGTCTCCGATCTGATTTCGCGGGGGGATCTGACCCGGGAGCAGGGGGAAAAGGTACTCAGCGAGTGGCTGGAGCGGGGCAAGGAAGACAAAGAGAAGGTCTTCGACAAGTTCTCCGACGAATCCAAGAAGATGATCGAGAAGCTGGGGTTGGTCAGCAAGACTGACTTCGAGGCGCTGCAAGCGCGTGTCGATGAGCTCGAGAAGAAGCTCGCGGGCGAAGGGTAACGGAACGCCTGTGCTGCGATCGATCCGCACGCTGCGGAGTATCCCACGCGTCAAGGACATCACGCTGATCTTGCTGAAGCATGGGGTCTACCAGGTGGCCAGCCACCTCGGGGCGCCGTTTCGGATGCGCGTACGCGGCATCCTCAGGTCGCCGTTCGGTCACCCAGTGCGCCAAGCCGAGCGCTTGCGCCTCGCGTTCCAAGAGCTTGGGCCGACGTTCATCAAGCTCGGCCAGCTGATCGCGAATCGACCGGATCTCTTCCCGCCGGCGATGGTGCAAGAGTTTGCAAAGCTCGAGAACCGCGTCGACTCGATCCCGTTCCCTGACATCAAGGCTGCGATCGAGCGCGAACTCGGGGTGCCGATCACCGAGCACTTCTCTGATGTCGACGAGAAACCACTCGCCTCCGCATCGATTGCGCAGGTGCACCGCGCGACGCTCAAGGACGGCACGAAGGTCGTTCTGAAAGTACAAAAACCCGGCATCGACCGCATTATTGATCGCGACATGGAGATCCTGGCGCTGGTCGCCAACGCGCTGTCGAAGGTCGAGGACTTCGGCTTGTTCGATCCCGAAGGCTTGGTCGCCGAAGTGCATCGGTCGCTCGAGCGCGAGCTCCGGTTCACGTTCGAGCGCAACGCGATCGATCGCGTGCGCAAGAACTTCGAGAAGGACGAGGTGATGGTCGTGCCGCGCACGTTTCCGCGGCTCTCGAGCGACCGATTGTTGGTCCTGGAGTGCCTCGACGGTACGGCGATTCGCAACTACAAACCGCCGTCACAGGAAGAGGCCACGCGCCACGCGCGCGAGGTGACTCGCATCTTGTTCCTGATGATCTTTCGCGACGGCTACTTCCATGGCGATCCGCATGCGTCGAACATTCTCGTTCTCAATGACGGGCGCCTGGGGTGGCTCGACTTCGGCTCGATGGGCTTGTTCACTAGCGAGATGCGGCACACGTTGATGAAGATGCTGCGCGCGCTGTTGGACCGCGACTACGAACGTCTCGCCCGCCAAGTCTTGCACTTCGGACGCAACTCCGGGGACGCCTCGCGATTCGAGTTCACGCAGGACCTGGCCAATCGCCTCGATCCGTACTTCGGATTGACGCTACAAGAAATCGATCTCGGAGCGCTCTTCACGACGATCGTCGACTTGGCGCGCGATCATCGCGTTAGCATGTCTCCGAGCCTGTTGGCGATGACGCGCTGCCTCGTGCTGGTCGAATCGCTGGCGCACCAGCTCGATCCAGAGCTCGACACGATGGAGGCGGTCACCCCGCTTGCCCGGCAGTACCTGCTGCACCAAATGCGCCCTGACGTCGTCGTTGACGATGTGTTGTCGAAGCTGACGGATCTGGCGTCCCAAGTGCTCGAGTACCCGAACTACGCGACGGAGATCATGCGCCGCCTCGCAGCTGGGCAGTTGAACATCGACACGCACGTCCAGGGACTCGAAGGGCTCAATGAACGTTTGCGCGAGAGCTCGACGACGATCGCCCAGGCGATGGTAGTGTCCGCGCTGTTGGTAGCGTCCGCCCTGGTGATGGACATGAAGGGCCCGACCCTGTGGGATCTGAACCTGCTGGGTGTCGTCGGGTACACGATCGCAGCTGTCCTCGGGCTGCTGATCCTGCTGAGGATCGTCCGCGGTTAGCTGGTTTTGCCGCGCGCGAATGCTAGAATCCTCGGCTGTCTCGAAACGACTACAGCTGGAGAAGCCCCGTGAAGACGACTTACCCGATGACCCTGGAGCAGGACGCTGCGGCGTTCCCGCGGGAACGCCGCGTCTATTTCGAGGTGTTCGGTTGCCAGATGAACAAGCTCGACGCGGAACTGATGGTCGAGTCGCTGAGTGCGCGCGGCTACGCGCTGACACACGATCAAGACGCAGCGAGTGTCATCTTGTATCAGACCTGCTCGATCCGCGAGCAGTCGGAGAACCGCGTCTACTCGCGCATCGGCTCATTGAAGAAGCGCAAGACACAAGAACCTGATCTCGTCGTCGGCCTGATGGGCTGTATTGCACAGCACCACGAAGAAGCACTGCTGAAGCGGCTGCCGACGATCGACATGGTTGTCGGAACCCGCGAGTTCCATCGCGTGCCGGACTTGATCGATGAGATCCGGGGTACGGGCGAGTCGATTGTCGCGACCGAGCTCGACTCACCGCTCGAGTTCCAACGCCAGCGCAACCTCGGACCGAACCCATTCCACGCCTACGTCTCCGTGATGCGGGGTTGTGACATGGTCTGTACGTATTGCGTCGTGCCGACGACGCGTGGCAAGGAGGTGTCGCGACCGCCAGAGGTGATCCTCGACGAGTGCGCACGCCTGGCCGATCAAGGCGTCAAAGAGATCACGTTCCTGGGCCAGACGGTCAATTCCTACGGGAAGCGACTGGGACGCCCTGGTGTCGGGCTGCACACGTTGCTCGAAGGCGTCGAGTCCATCGATGGCCTCGAACGCGTGCGCTACATCACATCGCACCCGCGTTTCATGCGGCCGATGCTGATCGAAGCGATGGCAAACTGCTCCAAGAGCTGCGAGTACCTGCACCTTCCCGTGCAGTCGGGGAGTGATTCGGTGTTAGCGCGCATGAAGCGGACCCACACCCGCGCGTACTACCTCGAGGTCGTCGATCGGCTGCGGGCAGCGATTCCGAATCTGTCGTTGGCCACAGACTTCATTGTTGGCTTTCCCGGCGAAACGGATCGCGAGTTCGAGGAGTCGGTGTCGCTGGTGGAGGCCGCCGGTTTCGAAGGTGGCTACGTCTTCAAGTATTCGCCGCGACCCGGCACCGCCGCGTATCGAGTGGAAGACGACGTGCCCGACGCGGTCAAGAAAGAGCGGCATGCGATCTTGATGGCCGCGCTACAACGCAACCAGCTCAACGCGAATCAGCTGCGCGTCGGACGCACCTTCGAGGTGTTGTCGGAAGGACCGTCGAAATCAGACCCCAGCCGCTACAGTGGTCGCACGCGTGATTACCGCATGGTGGTGTGGCCCGCAACCGCAGCCGATGAGCCTGGGCAGCTCGTGGACGTGCAGATCGACTCGGTGACCGCGTTGACGCTCAAGGGCACGCGCGTCGTCGCAGCGGCGCCGCAGGCCGTAGCGCGGGGATGACAGCTCGCGGCGCGTCCTCGTCTCGTGCGGTGCCAGATCCTCAGCACATGCAGCGTGCGCTGCGCGTCGCCCGGCGCGGCTACGGCCAAGTTGCGCCGAACCCACCGGTCGGCGCGGTGGCCGTCAAGAACGGTCGTGTCGTCGGCGAGGGTTGGCACCGACGCTGTGGCGAAGCACACGGCGAGGCGCACTTGATCGCGCGCACCGGCAAGGCTTGTCGTGGTGCGGACCTCTACGTGACGCTGGAGCCTTGCTGTCACCACGGGAAGACACCCCCGTGCACGGATGCTGTCATCGCTGCTGGCTTTCGCCGTGTCTTCTATGCGGTCCCCGACCCGAACCCGATTACGGCGGGACGCGGCCCGCGACGTCTCAAGCGCCACGGAATCGAAGTGCAGCAGGGCCTGCTGGAGGCACAAGCGCGGCGCCAGCTTGCGCCATACCTCAGTGCGATCACGCGCAAGCGCCCGTTGGTTACTGCCAAGTGGGCGATGACGTTGGACGGCAAGATCGCAACGCGGACGGGTGACTCGCAGTGGATCTCACCACCAGAGCTACGGGAGCGCACCCGCAAAGAACGCAGCGATTACGACGCGATCTTGGTCGGGCACGGGACCGTGGCTGCGGACGATCCAGAGTTGATCTCGCCGCTCGTGCGACGTCCTTCCCCGCTGCGCGTCGTGCTCGATTCGCAGTTGCGCTTGCCGCCGCGAGGCAAGCTGGTGACGACGCTCGATCGCGCGCCACTGCTTGTCGTCGGCGACCGCACACTAGCGAAGCAGGCAGCGTTTGCCGAGCGGCAACGCGGCTGGGAAGAAGTCGGCGCCGAGGTGTTGTTGATCGGCAAGGATCGTCATGGATTGTCGCTGCGACGTCTGTTGACGGCGCTCGAGCGGCGCGGGGTGCACAACCTGCTCGTTGAAGGGGGCAGTCAGGTCCACGGCTCCTTCATTGATCGCGGGCTCGTCGACCGCTTGCAGGTCATCGTTGGCCCGCAGGTCGTTGGGGGGGTGGCTGCCCCGGGGCCCGTCGCCGGGCAGGGAGCCGCTCGCCTCAGTGCGGCGCTGGGAGCGACAGACGCGCAACTCCGGCAGGTCGGACGGGGCTGGTTGCTGACTGCCGATAGCACCGCCGCCGGTCGGGGCGACGTGTCGTAAGTGCTTATTTTTTAGTGTCTTGTAGGTTCCGGCGCGGCTGGAGGACGGCCGGTCTGCCGCGCCGATGGTACTCTTCATCCGACTGACAAACCTTCCTTCTCCAGCTTCCGAAACAACGTATTGGTTCGGGGGCGTCGAGTTTGAACTCTCGACAGAACGAGAGGGGCTCGAGACCTGCTTGGCTCGTGCTACTCGTTCTTCCACTACTGACGTCATGTTTCGCCGCACACGAGCGGCGGCTCGCCAAAGAGCTCATCGCCGACGGTGATCTCGTGGGTGCCCATCGCATCCTCGAGAACCTCGTTGCCGAAGGGGAGACGCAAGATACCGACGCGCTTCTCGAAGTCCGTCGGCAGATCGCAGCGGATCACTTCGAGCGCGCGATGAACTGGCGACGCCGTGGCTACGACTCGTTGGCGTTTCAAGAACTGGGCAAGGCTCTGCTGCATCACCCGCAGCATGTTCCCGCTCGGCACTTGGCGCTGCGTGTCGGCGACGAAGCGGCGACTCTCCGGGACTGGGTCGACCGGTATCGCGGTGCCATTGACGCTGGCGACGCCGAACTGGCGCTGGATCTGCTGGTCGCTGCCGAGCGCGACGGCCTGCAGCAGCGCCACTACGGGGTCGTGCAACAGCTCGTCGTACAGGCTTGGGATACCTACAAGGAGCGCTTCGAAGCTGCCCGCCTAGCGCGTCGCATCGCTGACATGCAGCAAGCTATCGCCGCCGCAGAGCAGTTCCTCGATCGTCACCGCACGTTCGTGCAAACCACCGAAATCGCTACGTGCACGCAGCTCGATCATTGGCGTGCGGCGCTCCGTACCCAAGAAGTGATCGAAGGGCTCGTCGTCCGCGCAGAACGGGCGCACAAAGCGCAGGAGCATGCTGCCGCGCTGCACGAGATCCGCCAAGCGCAGCTCTTGGACCCAGAGTGCTGCTGGCTGCACCGACGTCTCGGTGAGCTGCGCGCGATTGCCGTGGAAGCCTGGTTGGGAGACTTGCGCCAAGCTGCGGACGAGAATCAGTGGGAAGCAGCCCTGGCCTTGTGGCGTCGTCTCGAAGGAATGGGGATCGTACCCGATGGCGCGGATGGAGATCTGACACTACCTTCGATCCAGCAGTTGCGAGCTGAAGAGCTGCTGGTCTCGGCCGCGCGGCTCGAAAGGGAGGGCCGAACTGCGAGCGCTCTGTTGGCCTTGATCCAAGCGCAACAACTGCACCCGGCACTCGTTCATGGAAGTGTCCAGGGGACCGTCGTGCGACTGCGCTCGGAACTCCGCGCGCGCCCGCTCGTCGAAGTGGGGCGTGAGATTTCGGCTGAAGCTGCCATTGCACCGATCGTCGTTCGCCAAGGGACTGCCGCGTACGAGGAGCGGCGACTGCCGCGCTTGAAGCAACGCGGCGACGTCTTGCTGCCCGAACAGCTACAAGAGCGTGGCAACCCCTCTTACGAAGCAGAGCGCTCTCGTTGGCGCGCCTTGCAGCAGCAGTACGAAGTGGCGCAGCGGCAGCATGACAGCGCCGCCCCCCGCGATCAGGAGTTTCTGGCTTCGCGGTGCGCGCACATGCAGCGTTCCCTCGAACGAATGCGGGTCCGGCTGGATCAGATGCAGCCGACCGAGCTCCGCTTGTCGTGGAAGTCGGAGACGTGGGAGACCGAGACGTGGGAGCTGATCGCCGAACTCGAACTACCTGTTGAGTTGCATCGCATTGGGCAGGGGTGGCAGACACAGCGGGTCGCAGCGCAGCTGCGAGCCCTCGACCAAACCCGAGCCTCCGACGCCGCCCGCAGCGTGCCCGAAGATCCCAACGAACTGCCGGCGACATCGGCTGTTCGCGCGCAGCTCGACCGCGAATGCCAGCTGCGCTTTGACGAACTCCTCGTCGAGCTGCGGGCCGAGGCCAGGTCGCTCCTCTGTCGCCGCGCCCAGGAGAGTCTGGGGGCGGGGGACGCGGCGGACGCTACCGAGGACCTTGTCTGGGTCATTTTGTCGTCTCCGTCCCTCCACGACCCCATCCGGGCCCGTGCGGCCCGCCTCCTCGAGGAGGCGGCGTGCCCCGATAGCGTTGTCGAGGCCCTCTAAGAAGGGCTCTCGTGTCCCGGTGCCGCCCTCGGTGCTTCTACCGCTGGGTCCCCCTCCCACCTCCCTTGATCCCGTCATCCCGGTCCTCTATCCTCCGCCAGCTTGGAGTTGGGGCGATTTGAGCGATCCTCGGAGGGGTCGCATTCTCGGAGGAACGAGGTGTGGCGTTGAGGCACTTCTGTGTCGTTGGCCTGCAATGGGGCGACGAGGGTAAGGGCAAGATCGTCGACGTACTGACTCGCGGAGTCGACGCGGTCGTGCGCTACCAGGGCGGCGCGAACGCCGGTCATACCGTTTGTTTCGATGGTGAGCAGCACGTGATTCATCACCTGCCCACCGGGATCCTCCGCGCGGGCTGCCTCGCGATTCTCGGCAACGGGATGGTGATCGATCCAAACAAACTGCTCGAAGAGGTGGGCAAGCTGGGCGCGGATGCCAAGTCCCGCGTCTTCATCAGTGAGCGCGCTCACGTCGTCCTCCCACAACACCAGCAGCTCGACCAATCGCGAGAAGAGCAAGCTGCAGATAGGGCGGCGGGAAAGACGAAGATCGGCACGACACTGCGCGGTATTGGCCCGACCTACGAGGCGAAGATTGCGCGAACCGGCGTCCGCATCGGCGACTTGCTGGATCCAGCCTTCATGGCTGCTGCTAGTGATGACGTCGCCACGATCTGTCGCCGCTTCCTCGACGAACTCGGTTCGCAGATCGTCTGCACGCGCGCGCTCCTCGAGCGTCTGCACAGCGAAGGGAAGCGCTTCCTGTTCGAGGGCGCGCAAGGGACCTTGCTCGACGTCGACCACGGGACTTATCCGTTTGTGACGTCATCGAACTCGACGTTCCTCGGACTCGGCCCCGGTTCTGGATTCTCGCCGCGTCGTGTCGACCACGTTGTTGGCGTCACGAAGGCCTACTGCACGCGCGTCGGCGAGGGGCCGTTCCCGTCGGAGCTCCACGACGAGACTGGCGAGGAGCTGCGTCAGCGGGGCGGGGAGTTCGGATCGACGACCGGCCGCCCGCGTCGGTGCGGATGGATCGATCTGGTCGCGCTGAAGTACGCCGTGGAACTCAACGACGTCGATTCGATTGCTCTGACGAAGTCCGACGTACTGAACGGCCGCCCGAAGGTGCCCGTGGTCGTCGGCTACAAGTCGCAGGGCAAGTTGCTCGACACGTACCCGTGCCGCGCCGATGTGCTGTCTGAAGTCGAACCTGTCGTTGAAGAGTGGCCGGGCTGGAGCGAAGCGTCGCGTCCCGCCATGGAAGACTTCCTGGCGCGCCTCGAAAAGTTCCTGGGTTGCCCCGTCTCGATCCTGTCCTCGGGCCCGGGGCGCAGCGAGGTTTGCGTCGCGGAGCCGTTCTCATCGCTGGAGGAGATCGCCTGATGGGTGCGACCGCACCGCGCTGCATGGCCTTCATCATGGACGGCAATGGGCGCTGGGCGGAACGTCAGGGGCTCCCTCGCATCAGTGGGCACGAGCGAGGCGCAGATGTACTGCGCGAGATCACCGAGTACTGCTGCGAGCACGAGTTTCGGGAGATCACGTTCTACGCGCTGTCGACCGAAAACTACGCGCGGCGCCCCGAAGCAGAAGTGGCGCAGCTCATGGAGCTGTTGCAGCGCTACTTGATCGATGAGCGCAGCACGATCATGGAACAAAACATCGTCTTTCGGACGATCGGACGCGTGGACGAGTTGCCGCCCGGGATCGTCGAGGAGATTCGCAAGACCGAGGCCGTGAGCCGCGACAATACCGGCATGATCTTGCGTTTGGCGCTGAACTACGGCGGCCGCCAAGAGATCCTGGACGGTATCGCTGCGTTGACGCGCGATGGCGCGACGACTGCCGATCTACACGAGGATGACTTTCGCCGTTTCTTGTACGACCCCGAGATGCAGGATCCGGACCTGCTCGTGCGAACGGCCGGTGAGTATCGGATCTCGAACTTCTTGCTGTGGTATCTATCGTACAGCGAGCTATTCGTGACGGATCGCACGTGGCCCGAGTTTGGGATTGCTGCCCTCGAAGAGGCGTTGGCGTCGTACGAAGCGCGCGATCGCAAGTTCGGGGGTGTCCGACCCACGGCATCGCAGGAGGACGCATGAGCGTCCTTGCGCAACGCTTCACCTTCGGGGCGTTGGCGCTCGGCATTGTCGGTGGACTCGTCGGACTCGACTACTGGCTCGAGAGCCGCCTGGGTCTACTGTCACTGCTGCTGTTTCTGACGATCGGCGGTTGGTTCGAATACACGCGCCTTGCGGGGTGCGCGACCCGCTGGACGCGCACCGTTGGCGTGGGTGGGCTGCTGGCGTCGCTGATCGGGTTCTACGCGACAAGCGTCAGTGGTACGTTGTTTCATCAGGTCGTTCCGGCGTTGGTCCCGACGCTGTTCGTATTGGGACTGCTGGCGTCGGCCCCGTCGAAAGACAAGCTGCAGGGGTTGGGCCTCGCGACGTTGGGCTTCTACTATCTGGTGTATCCTGCGCAGCTTTGCTTTGCCCTGTATTCATCGACGGTGAATGGCGGGACCTGCATCCTACTGTTGCTGCTTCTCGTCAAAGGCAACGACATCGGTGCGTTTCTAGTCGGGCGCAAGTTCGGCAAGACACCGCTGACGCAGGTGAGCCCGAACAAGACGGTTGAGGGGAGTGTTGGCGGACTGGCGCTGGGGTTGATCGTTGCGATCGCTTTCGCGACGATTCCAGAGACGCCGTTGATCACTTTGACGAAGGCCATTGCGTTGGGAGTCGTCGTCGGGATCATGGGGCAGCTCGGCGACCTCGTCGAGTCGTACCTCAAGCGCGTTGCCGGTGCGAAGGATTCCGGGAATCTACTGCCGGCGTTCGGTGGGATCTTGGATCTACTGGACAGTCCGTGGTTTGCACTACCGACGTTCTACTTCTTGTTGATGCTGCCTTTTTAGAGATAGAAGCGCTGCGCATGGCACACAAACAGCTTGAACTCAATGACGATGCCGAAGCCGTGCAGGTGTTCGGTGTTCAGGACCGGAACCTAAAGCGTATCCGCGAGCACTTCGGTGTGCGGATCACGGCTCGCGGTGCGACGATTGCTCTCGATGGAGAGCCGCCGATCCTCGATCGCGTCGCGGCGCTGATCGAGGACATCCGCAAGAGTGTTGGCAATGGTGGGGATCCCGAAGAGCTCGTATCGGAAGCGATCGCAGAGTACGAAGCAGAGCAGCGCTCTGCCGACAACGACGCGGACCCGAACTGGAGCGGCGCCAATCTCGAGAGAGTTGCGCGAACGCCCGGGCAGCTGACCTATCTGCGGGCAATCGCCGAGCACCCGATCGTGATGGCGATCGGTCCCGCCGGTACGGGGAAGACCTATCTCGCCGTGCG
>JBCCHQ010000135.1:0-17990 GCA_039028735.1 Planctomycetota bacterium
GCGCTGATCCGTTTCATGCGCAGCATTGGAAAGTAGCGCTCGAGAGCTAACGCGGAGGTGCGTAGTGGTTGTGGGTGTTTGAGATCTGCTGCGAAGAGGTAGCGATGCGGAGACAGCATGTCCGAATAGATCTGCAGGTCTAGCAGACCTCGCTCGTAGAACGCCTCTCCCAGTTGCGGGTCAAGAGCGATGGCCCGGTCCAGTGCAGTGCGAGCTGGCGCAAGCTCTCCCCGCCCTCGCAACAAGCGCCCAAGAAAGTAGTGTGCCGCCGGTAGCTTGCGCGACGCAAGCACGCGTTCACACTCTGCCATTGCCGCGGTGACGCACTCATCTGCCCGTTCCGTCTCTCCTTGGCGCTGATACAGTTCGGCGCGCGCGATGAGCGGTGCTAGCTCTCCCCATAGGATGGCTGTCTGTTCCGAGTTCGCTCGTTCACGCCGCTCTTCCAGAAGTGGCGGGAGCAGCAAGGAAACCGCCACGATGAAAGCGGTAACACCCAGAGCCGTCGCGGCGACCACGCCTCGGCGGCGTCGGACGAGCTTGCGGAAGCGATAGACTCGAGACGGCGGGCGAGCTGCGATCGGCTCCCCCGCGAGCCAGCGCTCGAGATCTTCCGCGAGCGCCTCTGCGGTCGCGTAGCGCCGAGCGGGGTCCTTGGCGAGGCAGTGGTGCACTATGACTTCGAGGTCGCGATCGATTCTCGCAACATGCGTCCGCAGCGGTGTTGGCTCGGCATCATCGGCAATACGTCGCAGCAGCTCGTAGAGCTCTGGATGCTCATATGGACGTCGGCCCGACAGGAGCTCGTACAGCGTAGCCCCCAGTGAATAGACGTCGGATCGAGCATCGACAGAGCGCCCCTGTGCCTGTTCGGGAGACATGTACGCCGGTGTGCCGACAACGTTGCCGGTCATCGACACCTCGCTCGCGGTCGTTCGGGCTAGGCCGAAATCGAGCACGTAAACGTGGGTTCCCGACGCGTCGAGCATGAGGTTCTGCGGCTTCAGGTCGCGGTGAAGCACGCCTTGTTCGTGAGCGTAGTGCACAGCGCGTGCCGCATCGCGGATCAGTGCCGCGGCTGCTTTGGGTGTGGCAGGAGGCGTTGCTGCGACTGTGTGACCATCGATCAGCTGCATTGCGAGGTAGTCCGCGCCTGCTTCAAAAACCTTCGCGACATGGGGGTGTTCGAGCTGTGCAACGATGCGTGCCTCGTGCCGGAAGCGTTCCGCAACGTCGGTGTCCGCCCAGACGCGATCCGCGATGACCTTTAGCGCCACGTGCCGATCGAGTGCGGGATCTCGCGCCTCGTAGACGACTCCCATACCGCCACGCCCAAGCTCGCGGACGACCTCGTAGCGGCCGATTGCGCTAGGGCGCTCTGATGCGTCGGCGATCGGGCGCGCCAGGTCGACCAGCCGGGTCAGCTCCTCATCGCTGAGAGCCTTCGTATCGGGTGCGTCGTGACCGCTGTCACTTGCTGCACGATTTCCACTGTTGGGAGACGGTTCATCTTTGTTGGTCATGGGGACCGCTCCTTGGGAGCGGGACCAAAGAACCAGGCGAGCTCTTCCTGGAGCGCGGCAGGATCGCGCACGGTCTCGGTGATCCTGGCACGAAGCGCACTGCGATACCGCTTCTTCGTAAGGGCCAACTGATTCGACACATCGCTTGGCTTCACTCCGAAGCGCTGCGCCAGCGCAGCATAGTCGGTGCTCCGATCCTCCCGGACGAAATAGGCATCGAAGAGTTCGTAGTATTGTGGCTTGCCCTCGCGTTGCAGTTGGGCCTTTACATCCGCCAGTGCGGTTGCGACAAGCTCGCGGCGCCACTCTCGATCCAGCAGCTCTGCGGGGTCGTTCGCCGCCACGTCTGGTGTTTCCGCGGTGAGCGGCTCTTGCTGTCGTCCACCGCCGCGCTTGACTGCTTGCGCCCGACGCTGTTGATCGATCAGAAACCGACGCAACGCAGTTTGGAGGAAAGCCCGAAAGCGGCCACGGTCACGATCGGCGCCGGCCAGGAAATCACTCTGTTGCAGCCAAACGAAAAACTCCTGCGCCAGGTCCTCTGACTCGGCAGCAGCAGTCGGGCCAGCAAGACGGTAGGCGCGTCCAGCGATCGTGCGGGCGACAGGGCGCCAGTAGGTTCGCGCCAGGTGGTTGAGGGCCTCGGGAGTCCCTTGTCCACCCGCTGCGATCAGCGACCAGTGTGTGGATGGAAACCCAGCTGGCTCAGGCATCAGGCGTTCTCCGAGAAAACGGCAGAAAAACGCAGATTCTTCCTATGAACCCGCAGTGGAGTTTACGTACACCCTCTCGAAGGGCGGATTATAGTAGCCCGCCAAGCCATCAACCAGGTGCGAAAGGTAGTGCCATGCGAACGCCAGTACTGATCGTTGCGTTGTTCCTGACCCTCGGAGTTGTTGCTGAAGATGAGTTGCCCTCGGGCGCCGACCTCTGCGACCGCGCCGAGGCTGCGATCGGAGATGCAAAGAAGATCGCGGCGATCGAGACCATCGCGACGCAAGTAAAGGTTACATACAAGAACATGGGTGCCATGGAAGGCACTATGAACGAGTACTTCGCCCGCCCGATGAAGGCCTGTCGCAAGACGAACTTTGCGCAAATGGGAGAGATGCTGGAGGGGACCGACGGCAAGGTCTTCTGGGAGATCAACCCGATGCAGGGTCCCACGGTCCACAGCGGCAACGCCAAGGTCCTGAAAGAGCATGACTATGCGTCGAAGTTGATGGTGCCGTGGCGCGAGATCTACAAAGAAGCCAAGTGTCTGGGCGTCACGAAAGTCGGCGACAGTGATTGCTACAAAGTCGAGCTGACGCCGAAAGAAGGCCGCAAGGAAATCTGCTACTACGACAAAGAGACGATGTTGACGCGTAAGGTCGAGCTGATCTTCGACGAGCCTATGAGTGGCCAGCAGTTGCCGATCGAGCTCATCTTCGACGACTACCGGCCGGTCAACGGAATCAAGCATGCGTTCAAGGTTCGCGTCAAAGTCAGCGTGATGGATATTGAGTGGGAATACACATCGATCAAGCACAATGCGAAGTTGCCGGCTGGCGTCTTCGACTTGCCGTCGGTGATCCGGAAGGCAGCGAAGGGGACCGATTCCTCGAAGAAGCCCAAAGCGAAACCTCAGGACCAGTAGGCATGCCCAGTCCGATACTGCCCCCCAAGTTGCATGCTGGTGATCAGGCCGCTGTAGTTGCGCCATCCCGGAGTCTTGGCGGGTTGAAGTCCTACAGTGGCTATTCGGATGCCGACGTAGCAGCTGTGACGGCGGTGTTGGCTGAGCTCGGTTTGACGGTCACGTTGGGGGCCAACGTTGATCAGTGCGATTCGGCGCTGTCGTCTCCGATCGCGGCACGAGTGGCGGACCTGCACGCGGCGTACGACGACCCGGCTGTGCATGCCCTCTTTGGACTTGCTGGTGGTTCGAACGCGATCCAGCTGTTGCGTGCACTCGACTTCGACAAGATCGCTACCCATCCAAAGATCTTCTGTGGTTACTCAGACGTCGGCACGCTGTTGAATGCGATCTATGCTCGCACCGGCGTTGTTGGTTACTACGGACCCAACTTCGCCGGGCTTGCTGGTGAGTTCGGACGCGAGCATACGCTGCGCGCGCTTGCGCAGTGTTTGTTCGAGGACGCGCCGTTTGTCGTCGCCGCGTCCCGAGAGAGCAGTGTCGACGGCGCCGAACCACAGCCGCACGATGGGCCCTTCTGGGTTACCGCTGGCAATGCCGAGGGCACTCTGCTGGGGGGTAGCTTGCACAGTCTTTCGGCGCTCCAAGGGACACCCTTCTTCCCCGACCTGACGGATTCGATACTGCTGCTGGAAAGCCCGCTGCAGCAAGGGAAGGCAAGCCTGGCGATCATCGATGCAGCGATCGAGTCGTTGATGTTGCAACCGGGCTTCAGCGGTGTGCACGGCCTCGTGTTTGGTCGTTTCATGCCCGGCGCACGCATCACAGAGGAACGCCTGTGCGAGATGCTCGCGACGAAGCCGGAATTGGCAGACCTGCCGGTTGCTGCCGGTTTTGACTTTGGGCACACGTTGCCCCGCGCCACGCTCCCTATCGGGGGCCGGGGGGCGCTCGAGGCCACGGACGGCGTGGCGCAGCTGCGCGTGCTACAGCACTAGTAGCTGGTCCACTGGCGCAGCTGCTATACTGTGGTTTGCTTCCCAGATCAGGTCGAGTGGTTCCGCGAGTTCCCGCTCGCGACGAGGACCTGCAGGACTCAAGCAACGAGGCAGTCATGGACAATGCGTCGACGCAGGTGACGCAGCTTCTCAATCAAGCGAGCGGCGGCGACCGCGAGTCCCTCGACCGCGTTTTCGCAATCGTCTACGACGAGCTGAAGCAGCTTGCGCACCGGCAGCGTCCGGGACAACTCTCCGACCACGCCCTGCAAACCACTGCGCTCGTTCATGAGGCTTATGTGAAGCTTGTCGACTCGGCCGTTGCCGGTTGGGAAAGCCGTGCCCACTTCTTTGGCGTCGCGGCCAAAGCGATGCGCAGCATCCTGGTCGATCATGCTAGGGCGCGCAAGACGCAGAAGCGTGGTGGTGAGCGCGAGCGGGTGCCGCTGGACGAGGCCCTGGATCAGTTGGTCGAACGAGACTTGGACGTCTTGTCAGTCAACGAAGCGCTTGCGCGGCTGGGGAAGATCGACGCTCGCAAGGAGCAAGTCGTCGAGCTCCGCTTCTTCGCCGGTCTCGAGAACAAGGATACCGCAGCGATCCTTGGCGTTTCACATGACACCGTCGAGCGTGATTGGACCTTCGCGCGCGCTTGGCTGCGGCGTGAGCTCGCGGGCTAGTCTTGCGCCGCCAGGCGCTCCTGCAGCTCCTTGATCATCTTCGCAGCGTCGACGGTCCATTCATCGTCGGGTCCCGACCAACGCAACAGCGCATCATGGCTCTGTTGCATCACCGTCAACGCTTCCTCGTTGCGCTCGAGCTTCCAAAGGCAAGTGGCTTGGTTGAACTGAAACTGAGCCAGCCGCTCGGGATTGAAGTCAGGCACCGCAGACGCTGCGGCGATCGCCTTGCCCAGGTAGTCGACAGCGCCCGACAGGTCTCCTTGTCGCTGCAGCGTGACCGCGACGTTGTTCATCGTCAGGATCGTTGCTGGATGTTTCGTGCCGAGCGCGCGCTCACGAATCTCGAGGACCCCGACGTACTGTTCGGCAGCGGCGGCGTAGTCCCCTTCCGCACTGAGAATAGACCCGAGGTTCGAACGTGCTGTGAGCAGAGTCGGATGCAGCGTCAGGTCGAGTGCGATGGCCTTGGCGATCAACGCTGCGAGCAGCTCTTTGGCTTCGTCGGTACGTCCTTGCTCAGAGACCGCGTGGGCTACGTTGCTCATCACGGTCAAGAGTGCCGGGCTATTGGGCTCTGACTCGCTGCGAGCCTCGAGCACAGGGCGCAGTATCGTTTCCGCTTCCACATAGCGCTTCTGCCGAAGCAGCGCCGCCCCGAGGTTGACGTGGGATTGCACGGTGATTGGGTCATGCGCACCGAGATTCGCGGTTGCCAGGCTGATCGTTTGCCGCAGCAGCGGCTCAGCCTCTTCGTGTTCTCCGGCGCCGATCAAGATCACGCCCAACACGTTGGCTGTCGCTAACGCAACAGGGTGCTGCCTGCCGCGAGTGCCGCTGAACTCCGCCAAGACTTCGCGCGCGATCGTTTGCGCCTCGGTGCTCTTCCCCGCGTCGTGCAGCACGCTAGCAAGCCCTTGCTTCGCGCGCAGCGCATCGAGGCTGTGTGCGTTTGCTTGCAGCAAGCCTGCGATGGCTTCCCGCAACACGGACTCCGCTGCAGCCAAGCGTCCTTGAGCGCGATAGACGCTGCCGAGGTTGTGGAGGACACGAAAGCGCTCGGGATGCCGCTCGCCAAATGGCCTGCGCGCTTCTTCCAGTCCCGCAAGCAGCAACGCCTCAGCGTGCTCGAGCTGCTGTTGCTGCAGATACAGCAGCGCCAGCTGATTGCGCACCGCGAGTGTGAGTGCTGGGTTCGTATGGGGGTCTTCGCGCACCGTGTCCCAACACTCTTCGATGCACTCGGCCTCTTCATCGTAGCGGTGGAGCGCGTGCAACGACGCTGCATGGAACACCGCGCAGCGGATGGTGTCGGGGTCGTCTGCGCCGAGCTGCGACCGCGCCGTCTCATGGGCCGTGCGAAACGCGGCAAGTGCTTCGCGTGGGCGTCCCGTGTCACGGTAGAGCACGCCGAGGTCCTTGCTGGCCAACGCGGTTCGGCGATCGTCCGGGGCGAGGTGCTGCTTGCGCGCAGCAACGACGTCGACGAGGAGTTGCTCGGACTCCTTGTACTTCCCAAGGTGCATCCAAGCGCTGCCGAGGGCGCCCGCCGGGCCAGACGCTAGCGTTTCGTCGCGCCCGTGCAGCGCAACGGAAAGATCATAGGCCTGAACCAGGTGCGTCTCTGCTTCCGTGTGGTAGCCCAAGCTACCCAGTACGTTGCCGACCGCCGTGTGTAACAGTAACCGTACCGCCGGTTGCTCGGGGAACTCGTCGTTGATGCGTCCCGCGTGCCGCTGCACAGCGTCGAAGAGCAAGACATCGCGTCCGCCGAGCTCGGGGTCGCTCATCATCAGCATTTCAGTGAAGAACGTCACCGCTTCGGTCTTCTGCGTGAACTGTGTACGAACTTGCTGCAGCGACGACGTCACTCCGATCAAAGCGACAATCAGCGTCAATAGCACGACGCTCCCGGCGGCGACGGCAACGCGGTTGCGACGCACGAACTTTCGCAGCCGATAGCCCACGTTCGGTCGGCCAGCGATGACCGGTTCGTTGCGCTGGAATCGATCAATGTCTTCCGCGAGCGCTGCAGGGGAATCGTAGCGGCGCTCGACATCCGGTGCGATCGCACGCCCGACGATCCATTCGAGCTCGCGCGGCACTTGTGGATTCAGCTCCGAAAGGCGCCTCGCTGGCGTGTTTTGCACGACGTGCGCTACCTCGTGCGCAGGGACCTGAGACAGGTCGTGCGGATACGCTCCACCCAGGAGCTGAAACAACACGACACCAAGAGCGTAGACGTCCCCGCGGACATCCGGTGCCGCGTCGGGCAGGACCAGTCGTTCCGGGGCCATGTAGGCGATGGTTCCGACCAGCGCCCCAGCGGCAGTGAGCTGCGTGTCGTTCGCTTCGCTCTCGACAGCGCGCGCGATCCCGAAGTCGATGACTTTGACGATTCCGTCAGAGCCGACAAGGATGTTTGCAGGCTTCAGGTCGCGGTGCATCACCCCTCGTTGATGTCCATGCTGCACAGCGGCGCAGGTGTCTTGGAACAGACGTAATCTTGCCGCTACCGATAGCGACTCTTGTGCCACGTGGTCCAGGATCGTTCGCGCATTGGGGACATACTCCATCGCGAAGTAGGGGAGTTCGTCGCCAAGTCCACCAGGGATCACATGCGTGCCGACCTGGTAGAGCTGGGCAATGTGAGGATGTTGCAGCTGGGCCAGCGTTTCTGTCTCGTAGCGAAAGCGGCGTCGGTCACTGTCGTTTACGAGAGCGACCTTGATCATCTTCAGTGCGACCGTGCGCTGCGGTTCGAGCTGCTGTGCTTCGTACACGCGCCCCATGCCGCCGGCACCAATGATCCGCTGCAAACGAAAAGGCCCAACTGTGGTGCCGCTGTCGAGTGGGCTTTCGACCTGGACCATGCCGGCAAAAGGGGTGAGTGGTTCGAAGGCGGGGCTGTCCCCGCTGAAGCTCAGCAGCTCTTCCACCTCGCGACGGAGCTCTTTGTCATCGCCGCAATTCACATCGAGGTAGGCGCTGCGTTCTGAGACCGCGAGCACAGCAGCAGCTTCGAACACTTCTTGGAGTCGATCCCAGCGCGCATCACTCATCGCAGCTCTCTCGCAGCGGTGTCTTCGTCAGGGCAAGGCTCTCGGGGTGCATTCCCCTTGAGTCTACACGGCAACTGCGGCTGCGAGCACGCACAGTTTTGGGGGATTCTCTGCGAGTGTGCGGGAAGGAAGTAGATTGCGACGACGCGCCTTCCTCAGTTTGCCTTCCTCGGTTTGCCTTCCTCAGTTCGATCGTAGGGCAAAAAAAACACGGCAGGGCGCCGGAGCGCACTGCCGTGCTTCGTCGATCTCAGTGCCGTGGGTTACGGCAGCGTGATCGTCAGCGTCGTCGTCATGCCGTCGGTGACCGTGGCCATGCCCATGGCGCGGCCCGTATTCGGCAACCCAGCGCGGACATTCCAGTCACCCGTGCGGATATCGGCGAACTCGATGAAGCCCATGGAGTCGGTTTGGCCGAAGATCCAGCCACCCGCACCCCAGCTGAACCAACCGCCACTACCGGCGCGGCGGCCGATGACGAAGGCTCCGTCGGCGCCGACGCCCGCGTTGTCGTTGACCGTGACCTGTAGCGTGCCGGTGTCCGGTGTCGAGAGCGCGATGTCCACAGTCGACGTGTTCCCGTCGGTGACGGTGACGGCCGTTGCTGCGGAACCTTCATAGCCGAACTTACGCGCAGTGACGTCGTAGTCGCCCGTGCGCACGTCCATCGAGTAGGCACCGGCGGCGTCCGTCAGGGCGCCATACGAGCGAAAGCTATTCGCCTTGCGTGCGCGCACGCGAGCGTTCTCGAGCGGTAGGCCCGTGTCGGCGTCGGTGACGACTCCCGCGATCGTGCCGAACGTCGGTGCGCCCAGCGCGAAATCTGCGGTCGTCGTGGCGCCGTCGGTGACGTCGACGTTGGTCGTCTGGGCGACCAGGCCCCACTTGCGAGCCGTGACATCGTAGTTCCCGGCATCGACGTCGATGCTGTAGGTGCCCTGCGACGATGTGAAAGCGATGTTGAGCCACCAGCCACCCCATGGACCGGGGTGGGGACTCGTGCTCGGAGCCGTGCTGCGAGCGATTACAAATGCGTGCTCGATCGGTGCATTCGTCGCCGCATCGGTGACGGTGCCGGAGATCGTGCCCTGCGCGACGACCGGCGACAGCGCCAGCACAGACAGAGCGATAGCAGCAAAGAGTTTCCGTACGATCATTCTGCATCCTTCCTTGGATGTGGATATGCCCAAACCTTGTCGCGAGGTCCCGAGGCCGGCCCCTTCACTGAGGATCATCCGGCACAGGCAGCGATCGGATCCACTGCGACAAGCCCTGATTGTAGGCAACCCTCGGGAACGCTGCCAGCCCAATCGGGAGTCGAGGCGGGGGGCTGGTTGCGAGTCGCTTGGCCCGTGGGTAAGTGGCTTCGAGGTATGTCCTTAGGGATCGATTGGGGGGCTCGGCGGGAGTCCGATCACGCGACTGCGTCCGCTGCTCTAGAAAGCGTCGCGGTGGAGTTCCCAGCGGCGGGCGCATCGGGGGCACTGAATCTCGACCCGGCTCTCCCCTTGGAAGAGATCCTCGGGGTTGTCCTTGTAGATCGAATCGACGACTTCACGCATCCGCTTCGGGTCACAACCGCACGAGAAGTAGAACATCCGTTGGTCGAGCGGGCGTTCGCTTTGACGGAGCGCGGCAAAGGCAGTATCGCGCTCGAGCGAATCCAGCCAAGCTGGATCGACGCCGGGGAGCCCGAGGACCATGACGTAGTAGCCGTTCTCGTAGTCGAAGAAGCGCGCCGGGAACTGTTCGGACTGACGATAGTACTGCTCGAAGACTCCCAGGATATCGAGGCCGGCGACGTCGAGCATCGACTTCGACGGGGGCGCGTGGTGCCGGCTCGACTGCACGTACAGCCGATTGTGATCGGCAGGTTCGACGCCATGATCAAAAGAGCGCCCGGCGACTCGTTCCGTGCCGGCATCTCCTGTTAGGAATAGATTCAGCGGAGGTTCCTGGATACTGATCGTCCAGCCGACGCTCTCGTCGATGGGGCGACAGGACAGGTGCAGCGCGGCGGCCGCAAGCCCCTGCCGCATCATCGTCTCGATCAGCGGCTCTGGCGGTTCTTCCCAGCGTCGCGAGTGATCGATGTAGGCCAGGAAGATCGGCTCGAACTGCCCATGGGCAAACAGCACGTTCTTTTCATGATCCAACGTTCGTTGGATGACGCAGCCACCTGGTTTCTGTGTCGTCTGTCGTGTCATGTTTCGATCTCTAGTGCCGCGATCCGCCAGTTTGGTTAGCTCGACGGAAACAACTCGGCGGGGAACCCGGCGGACGGGCTGCGTCCGTCGGTTCTGAGGGGCCTCTTACCTTCCTATCATAGCGCCTCTTCGCGAGTTGGCACGGTTGAGTTCGCGGAAGTGCGTGCGGCATCGAGCGATCAACCGATCAGCTGCGCCCAGCTGTCCCAGAAGCCTCGAAACGACTTCGACACGACGTACGGGTGGGTGATCTCGATGCCGCCGGTGCGAGCTGAGAGCAGGGCGCAGGCCATCGCAATTCGGTGGTCGCCGTGGGGCGAGATCGCGGCGGCACGAGGCGTGCCCCCAAAAATCGTCAGCGTATCTGCCGAGATCTTCACATCGATGCCAGCTCGCTGCAGCTCCATCGCGATCGCAACCATGCGATCGCTCTCTTTGTGCACCAGTGACCCGAGGCCGCGGAGCACGCTCTGTCCGTCAGCGAGGGCCGCTACGACGGCCAGCGTGGGCGCCGTGTCGGGACAATCCGAAAGATCGACATCGATGCCTCGAAGTGCGCCTGACTCCGACGCGTCCACTTCGATGGCGTCGTAGTACCGTTCCGTGCGGCAGCCCATCTCTGCGAGGATCGACGCGAAACGGAGATCGCCCTGTGGCGAAGTCTTCGGCAGGTTCGTGACGCGTACGCAACCACCGGTTACGGCGGCAAGCGCCAAGAAGTACGTCGCGCTGCTAGCGTCACCATCGACGATGTAGTGTTGTCCGTCGACGCGCGAAGGATTTGCAATCGCAACTTCACTTGCCTGCGCGGCGACTGTGTAGCCGAAACGCTGCAGGCTGCGAATCGTCATCTCGATGTACGAGCGGGATCCAATCTGTTCCGGAAAGCGCACGCGTATGGGTCCTGCGAACACGGTCGCGTTCAAAAGCATGGCGCTGACGTACTGACTGCTGCAGTTGTCGTGCAGTTCGTAGTCGCCTCCCCGAAGCTGCGTGACACCCTGGATCGTGATCGGAGGGCATCCCACATGCGCGTCGTACGTGATCTGCGCACCGCCATCGATCAGCATGTCTACCAGACCGCCGATCGGACGCTCGCACATACGCACTGACCCAGTCAGCTGAATCTGCGAGTCGCGCACCGTTGCACAGAGCGGCAGAAGGAACCGGAACGAGGTTCCGGCCAGATTGCAGTCGATCTCGCCTTCGTACGCTTCGAGCTGGGCCGGCGGAGCGACGTGCAGTGTGTTGCCTGAGCGGACGATCGCGATGCCGAACTTGCGGAGTGCCGCCACCAACACATCGGTGTCGTCGCAGTCCGATGCGGTGTCGATTTGACTGGGTGTGCGCGCGTGGGCAGCCAACAACAAGGCACGATGCGTGTCGCTCTTGGAGCCAGGCGCAGCAATCGTGCCTACGACTGGTCGGTTGATTCGTGACAGCCGTCGCGGCTGCGTGTGCACGGCGCTAACCGAACTGGTAGTGCTTGCGGACTGCGCGATGCACGGTCCAGGTGCAGCTCATCCCCTTCGGGAACGTGACGAAGTCACCCTCCGCGAAGCGGACAGCTGCCCCCGACTCGGGCTGCACGGTGACTTCACCACGCAGGATCAGGCATTGTTCGCGGTCGTCGTAGTGCCACGGGAATTCGGACTCTCCCTTTTCCCAGATGGGCCAGTTCAGGACCCCGCGGGCCTTGAGTTCCGGTTCGCCTAGTTTCTCGATCTTGATCTCGCTCATGTTGATCTCCTCCGTGGATACCGGCTGTGGCTGCAGCTTCTCTGGGTCGGCCTTGGTGCGCAAGGGATGTCGGCGATTCGTGCTACTTCGCGGCCACCTCGATGATGACCTTCAACACGCCGGGTTTTGCGGCGTGGGCCAGTGCCGCAACGCCGTCTGCCAACGGGAAGCGGGCGTCGATCATAGCTGTCGGGTCGTAGCCGCCATGATCTGGAGTCGCGGAGAACGCCGCCAGGGCCGGCTCGAAGCGGCCGCAGCGAGAGCCGAGGATTTGGATCTCGTTGATGACGGCCAGCGCCAAGTCGAGCGGTGCCGTCGCTTCGCTGGTGGTCTTCAGCAGCAACGTGCCACGCGGTCGCACCCACGGGAGCGCGGTCTGCAGCACTGCCGGGTTGCCGGTGGCCTCGACGACGAGATCGAACGGCTGTGGCGCTGTCGTGGCCGTGACCCAGCGCTCGCGGATCGGGACCGCAGGCGGCAGCAGGGCCTGCCGCTCGGGATGATGACCCGACACGGTAACGGCCAGTCCGCGGTCGTGCAGAACCCGGGCGCACAACAGTCCTAGGCGGCCGTCGCCGATCACGAGCGCGGTTTCGTCCCGGAGTTCGGGCAGCTGTTCCAGGATCTCGAACGCGGCGGCCAACGGTTCGGTGAACGTTGCTGCGTCGTTGCTGACGACGTCGGGTACTGGCAGCAGATTGGCCTCGGGCAACACGATCTGTTCGGCGAAGCAGCCGCCATGGTTCAAGATGCCAAGCACTGATCGGTCAGGACAATGACGCCCCAGATCAGCACCGCACCACGAGCAATCACCGCATGCAGCGTTGATTTCGCCCACGACCCGCTGCCCGGCGTGCGCGCCTTCGAGCGCGATTCCGACGAACTCGTGACCCGGCGTCCCAGCGAATCCCATGTAGCCACGTACGAGGGCCAAGTCGGTCGAACAGACTCCAGCCTGCAGTACCTGGATGCGCACGCTTCCAGGTGGGCACGCTGGTTCCGGCAGATCGTCGCGGTAGCTGAGCTCTTGATCGTGAATCACGAGGCCGCGCATTGTTGTCGTGCACGTCTTTCATGTCTGGCAACAGCACACTGCAGTGCAGCAGCGGATGCGCTACAAGCAGCTGAGCGTATCTACTGTCGGGTCCGTGCCAGCGTTCGGGAATGGCGGCGGTGGTGGGGTTCCTTGGTTGAACAAGTACGTCAGCAGGTAGACGGCATCGGTGACATTGATCGAGCCGTCGTCATCGCAGTCGGCACTGTCCTCACACTGTGGGGCAGTGCCGCTGTTGAAGAGGTACGCCAGCAGGTAGATCGCATCGGTCAAGTCGACGCCAGCGCTGTTGTTGCTGTCGCCGCGCACGAAGAGCTGACCAACACCGGCGACATCGATCGCACACGCGACGGGGGCGCTCACACGAGTGCCGTCGGTGCTTGCAATCGTGTAGGCGTGTGTGCCGGTGCTGACGCTGGAGTCGGTGTAGGTCAGCGTACCACCGGGGACTGTTGCGATCGTGACACCGTCACGTTGCACGACGACGCTGGCTACGACGCTGGGCTCGGTCCAGGTCAGTTCTACTTGGTTGGCGGCCGGCGTGCTGCAGGTGAGGGTCGCGGGCCGAGCGATCGCGTCGGCGGCTTTGACCTCGAACAACAGCGGCAGCGAACCGTTCGACCCCGAGATCCAGACGCGGTTGTCATCGCGGGCGAGTCCGTGATAGTTACTCAGCGGCACGGCGTCCAGTGGGATCTCCTCGGGGATCAAGACGCCGTCGCGCGTGAACGCGACAGTCTTCGTGATGATCAGATCCAACGGGCCTGCCGACGTGGCCGTGAACGCATTGCGATCGGCATCGAACGACAATCCTAGGTTGAAGACGAAATCTTGCAGCGGGGGAGCTGGGTGCGGGAACGAGGCGAGCAACGTCCCGGACAGGTCCATTTGCCAGATCGTCCGGTCGTTGCGTTCCAAGAACCAGAACGTGTCGCTACCAGTGTCGTGAGTGAGTCCCGTGGGGTAGGTGACGAACGTTCCCACCGGTGGCCCAGGAATCGTTAGCTGCTGCGGTCCGAACACGAAGGCGCCCGCTGGATCCTGCGCGGCCAGGTCGAAGGATTGCGCCATCATCCAAGGCGCCGGGACTTCCCACGAGATGCTCCACAGCTCGTGGCTGCCGGGTACGGGCCGAATCGCGATGGCCGCGGGCTGCCATGGAACCTCAGCGGGGCCGGCGACCGGCCCGATGTACTGCATGTTGGCGTCATACTGAAAGACGGACTCCGACAAGATCGGTGTGTTGACGGTTACGTAGAAGCTGCCATCGACAGGGTTGCGTGTCATCTGGTAGGGGCTGACACCTGGCCAAGTGATGGCGCGGCGCAAGATCGCCCCACGCCCAACACGGAGCTCGCACTCGCGAGGTGCGGACGCAACCCCCGCAGTCGTCGCTGTTAGGCGATAGCGGTGCCACCCAGGCGCCGCCGTCGTGTCGACGTACGATGTCGCGTTGCCGGGAAGCGTCGCGATGACGACGCCATCGCGATCGACCTCGATCGTGTCATACGGGCCATGGTTCAGAAAAGACAACAGGACCTCGTCATCGAGGCCGGTCTGGCGGCATTCGAGCACTGACACCTCAGGGACCGGCGGCAACGTACGATCGACCCGGAGCAACATGTTGTCGTTGCTGCGCACGCTGATCACGAAGGCCACTGGTTGGTTGTTGTAGGTCGAGTTGTGAATCGCGAGAAAACGCCGCGACGCGACGGCCGCGATCCCGTCGGTCGGCATACGGAACGCGGTCGGCGTGCCGGTACTCCGTTGGACACGGAAGAAGCGGTCGGTCGTCCGTTCGAACAGCGTGCCCCCGGCAAGATCCAGCTCCGCGTAGCCGTTGCCGATCTCCGGGACACCGCTGATGCCAAGAACATGCGTGTCGAACACTGACGGATCTGGTGCGGGCACTCGCACTTCGTCGGGGTGCGGATACTGGAGTAGTAGCGCGCCATCGAGTGCGATCTCGTAGATCATGCCGCGCGCAGACTCCGCCAGTATCAGTGAGCCGTTGCCGGAGTTGCCGGCAGGATCGAAGACCAGGCCGCCGACGAAGAGGTCCTCGCTCGCTGGGATCGGAATCTGGGCGCTGAACGGCGGCGCCACGGGCGTGCCGAACAGGTCGATCTCGCGCACGCTTTGATCGAACGCGTTGTAGGCAAACAGCGTGTCGTTGCCGGGGTTGTAGGCCACGGCACTCAGGAAGTCGTCGGTCGGTACAGGGGGCGCCGGTACGAGCGTCGGAGGTGGGAACGGGCCCGGTATCGACCGGATGAAGTTCAGGTCCTTGCTGTAGCAGTGCAGTTGGTTCTCGCCGTCGGTGACCCAAAGGTTGCCGCTTCCGTCCTCGGTCAAGTCGATCGCCCAGCGAACGCCGTCGATCGGCCCCACGGCTTGCACCTGACCGGCGCCGACGACGCGGGTGCACTCGATCGCTGTTGTCAGCTCGGTGCCGACGCGCCCGACCAATTCGTAGCGGTAGACCCCAGGCGGTAGATTGGTGTCAGCGAACGAAGTCTGCGTGCCGGGCAGCAGCGCGTATGGGTCGCCGTTGCGGCGCACTTCGATGTCGTCGTAGTTTTGGCCAGTGCTCCAGGTCAGATCGATCGTCGTGCCGTTCGCGGTGCAGTCGAGTGCCAGGATCTGCGCGACGGGGGGGAGTTGCGCGTCGACGACAAAGAGTGCAGGAGAGGATTCGGCCGTGCCCACGAATGCGTCGTGAACAGTGCCACTCGCGTCGACGAAGGTCGTCCGCAACAGCCCGCCGACGCCGCCGGTGCCGGCACCGACTGCAGTCAGAGGCGTTGTCAGTCCCGTCGCGGTACCTGTTGCGTCCAACCGGTGAATGACGGGGGCGCCGGCGACGGCGCCGATCAGATCGAAACCCAACAGCGCACCGGTCGCGTCGAGTACCAGTTCGATGCCACCGGCATCGGCGCCCGCGCCGTTCCCCGGATAACCATCTGGATCGTCCGGGTGCGAGAACGATCGGATCAAGTTGCCTTGCCGATCGAACTCGTAGATCAGAGAGGCGACCGTCTCGACCACGTATAGCGATCCCAACCCGCCGTTGCCAGCAGCGTGGAACGCCATGCCACGGCCGCGTGGGCCCCCGAAGTTCTGCACCGGCAGCACCTGCAACCAAAACGGGGGTGCGAACGGGGTGCCGGTCTTGTCGATTTCGCGCACTTCGAAGGTGTCAGACAGCATCACGAAGAGAGTGTCGTTGCTGGGATGATACGCAATCCCCGTGACTTCTTCGCTTCCCGTGAAGGGGTCGGGGATGCTCCCGATCCACTGCAGTTGGCTGTCGAAGTGCTTGATGTCGCCGTCGAGGAACGAGGTGACCCAATAGCTACCGTCGGTGGGGTCGAACGTGATCCCCTGGGGTGCGAGGCCGGGGAACGGGAGTTCGGTGATCAAGTCGCCGGCGGCGGCGTTGGCGACGTGGCGCCACGGATTTGCGATCTCGAAGACGGCTCCCCCAAAGGACAACGCGACAGCGAGCCCGAAGATCGCGGGAGCACGGAGCATTCTGGGACTTCACACGCGGTTTCTTCCCTCTCGGTCTCTTCCCACTTCCCTCTTCCCGCTTCCCATTCCCGTCTGGGCCGAACTGCGGGCGAAGGACAACGCTGCGCGCACCCATCCTAGTCATTGAACCGTCGAGTGCAAACAGGCTCAGCGCGCAAATGCGTGGGGGAGAGGGCTGAGCTCCGCAAAAACTGCCCGAATCGGGATGAAACTGCTCAAGGCACCGTATCGGCCCTTCGAAGATGACAACGAAGCGCCCCAGTTCGTGGTGCCACGCGGTTTTCGGCTGAGTTGCCAGCGGTTGGCAAATCGGCACCACGGGGCGGAGGAGGCGGAAGTGAAGGGTTCCGTTGTCGTAGTGATCAGCGCCTTGATGATGGTGCTGGTGTATGTGCTGACCGTTTCGCTCCTCGGGAGTGACGCGGATCGTGTTGTGTTGTTCATGTCCGGAGACTCCATGGCAGCCTCTGACCCATTTCTGGTGCATCGCTACTTAGGCTTCACCGCGATCATCATCGCCGCGTTGCATGCGATCTATTTTGGCTATCGTTGGTGGATTTCGCCCGGACGGTTGCGACGCAGTCGCTGGGACTACGCGCGTCGAGCCAGTGAACGCTACACGAAGAATCAGCCCAAAGGCACCGCGACACAGAACGCAGCTGCCGCCACCCAGGCAGCTCCGGAAACTTCTTCGTCGGCAACGAACGCCAGTGGTGGTGTCGACGGCACCGCGCAGTTGGAATCGAACGTACCGGCTGCGCCTCACCTCCACGTCCTGGAGATGAACCAAGAGGTCGACGTTTTCCTCGATGGCAACGACGGCGAGTGCGCCCGTGGCATGTTGGTGCACAAAGACGGCGGCCACCTCGTCGTGCGGATTCTGGACCACGATTCAGTGGCCGGTTGGCCTGCTGGAGCCTCGTTGCAGGTGTACTTCTGGCGCGCAAACGACAGCGGCTATGTGTTCGAGAGCAAGATCATCGAGAATCGTCAGATCGGTACTGCGTATCTCGTCTTGACCATCCCGACGAGCTTCGAGAAGAAGCAGCGCCGGATGTACGTGCGCGCTTCGCACCGCGAGCGCGTGACGTTCCTGCACGTGCCGTCGGGACAGGCAACGCAGTGGCTAGGCGGGGCTGATAGTGATCAGAACTGTCTGCACGAGGGGATGGTCGAAGACCTCAGCGCCGGTGGCTTTCGCATGATCACCGACGCCGATCTCGGCAACGGCGACTACATTTCGATCGACAACTTCACGCCGATCGGTGGCGAGATCTTGGCTCGGGTTTCGGCCAATCTCGGTGGGGTCGATGGCAAGGGCTTCGGTCGCTACGGCCTGCAGTACGTAGGCGTCGATTCGGCAACCCGCGATCGCATCACGCAGGCCGTGTTCCGGCTGCACCGCCAGATGTTGTCAGAGCGTTCGGAGCAACGAGCCAACGAAACGACCGGGCAGGAGCAGAGCTCCCCGTAGCGTCGTCGTGCTCAGTTGCCTCCGGCGCCGATGCCGCCCGGGATTCGGACTCCTTCCGGAATCCCACCCCCTTCCGGGA